>JAFLCT010000008.1 GCA_017302335.1 Caulobacterales bacterium
GCCGCCGATCAGCCTGGAGCCAGGCGCGCCCGTGAGGGGCAAGGACGGCGTCGTTCTGGGCCATCTTCAGGACGTTCAGGTCAATGCCGCCGGGGCGCAGGAACTGCTGGTGCGCGGCGCCGATCGCCGCCTGCGGGCCGTGCCCCTGAACGGCATCCGTCAGGACGGTGCGGGGGTGGCCGTGGACTGGACCATGGCCGACTTCATGGCCGCGCCGCCGATCGTGGAGACCCGGCCCGCTCCAGCTCCGGCTCCCACGCCGCAGGGCTGAATCCAGCCGCCGATACTCAACCGGCGCACAGCCAAAGCAAAAGGGCGGTCCATGGACCGCCCTTTCCTCGTTCCGGTCAGCGCGCGCTTATCGGCGCTTCATCAAGCCCAGCAGATACAACAGGATCACCGCACCGATGGTGGCGATGATGATCGAGGTCACGAAGGCGTTCACGATCACCGGAAAGCCTGTGAGACCCGCCAGCCAACCGCCGATGACGGCGCCCGCGATGCCGACGACCAGATTGACGACCAGGCCGTGATTGCGGCCCATGATCTGTTCCGCGAGCCAACCGGCCACGATGCCGATGATGATCCAGGCGATGATGCCCATTTCCATGGTGAATTTCCTTTTTTACTAACCGACCCTCACGGCCAGGCCGTGGGGAGGTAATGCACGGCCGCGCGCCAGGTTGCGTCACAAATAACACCGTCACTCCCTCATCACGGGAGTCCGGCACGCCCCTTGAACCTGTCCAGGCGAGCCGTTCCGTTTCGGGACAGCCCGCAAGAACAAGGGGTATGGGGCCATGGCCACCGACATCGACCTTCACCTGGGCCGCCGCCTGCGCCGTCGCCGCCGCCTGTTGGGCCTGACCCAGCAGCAGTTGGCCATGCAGGTCGGCATCCGCTTCCAGCAGATCCAGAAATACGAGTGCGGCGCCAACCGCATCTCGGCCGCCCGCCTGTGGCAACTGGCCGAGGCGCTGGAAACGCCGGTGAACTATTTCTACGACGGCCTGGCCGAGGCCATGGAGCGCCAGGAAACCGCCAACGGCGCCAATGGCGAGATGTTCTCCCGCAAGGAGACGCTGGACCTGATCCAGGCCTATTACCAACTGGGCGAGCGTCCGCGCCGTCGCCTGCTGGACCTGGCCAAGTCGCTGCACGCCGAGGGCGATGCGCCGACCGCGGCCTGAGCCTCCGTTTCGGCCGTGACTTGTCGGCGGGGCGTGAGTATGCCCGCCGACGATGACCGAGCTTGAAGCCTTCACAGTCGAACTGGCCCGCGCCGCCGCCGCCGTGACAGCGCCCGTGTTCCGGGGCGCCTGCGAGGCCGAAAACAAGGCCGGCCCGCATGGATTCGACCCCGTCACCCAGGCCGATCGCGACGCCGAGGCGGCGATCCGTCGACTGATCGGCGAACGCTATCCGCACCACGGCGTCATCGGCGAGGAATACGGCGAAGACCGGCCGGACGCCGACCACGTCTGGGTGCTGGATCCCATCGACGGGACCCGCGCCTTCATCGCCGGCCTGCCGTTGTGGACCACCCTGATCGGCCTGAATGTCGAAGGCCGCCCGACAGTCGGCGCCATCTCCCAGCCCTATATCGGCGAGCTTTTCCTGGGCGGGCCTTCGGGCGCGCGGATGCTGTCGCGCGGCCAGGACCAGGCCATCGCCTGTCGCCCCTGCCCCAAGCTGAACGACGCGATCATCGCCACCACCGACCCGGACATCTTCACCGGCGCCGAACGCGGCGCCTGGACCCAGGTGCGGGCGGCGGCCCGGCTGGCCCGTCTGGGATGCGACGCCTACGCCTACGCCATGTTGGCCTCGGGACGGATCGACCTGGTGGCGGAAAGCGCGCTGAAGGTCTGGGACTGGTCGGCCCTGGTTCCGGTGATCGAGGCGGCGGGCGGGCGTGTCGTCAACTGGCGCGGCGCGACGCCGGACGACGGCGGTCAGATCCTGGCCGTCGGCGACGCCGATCTGATCGACCAGGCCCTGGTGACGCTGAGGCGGGCGGCCGTCTAAGGCGCGGTCGGATCGACCAGCAACGGATCGAGAATGTCGCGCATCCGCGCCTCAACCTGATCCAGGGCCAGGGGTTCGGCGTCGACGGGGCGCAGCACGAACAGGCTCTTTCGCGCCGGGGCGCGCACGGCGAAGAATTCGGCCAGACGCGCCTGGATCAGACGCTCGGCGTCGCGGTCTCGGACCAGGCCGTGGCGGGCGAACAGGGCCTCCCACCACTGCGGCGCGGCCCAGACCAGATGACCGTGCGCCGGCCAGCCCTGGGCGTCGCAGTGCAACTGGGTCCAGAACACGTCAGACCCGGCCTCGCGCCAGGCGGGCAGATACTGCTGGAACACCTGGCCGAAGACGTCGTCCTCCCCGAACATCGGCGAGTTCACATAGGCGAACCCCTGCGGCCCGATCAGTCGAGCGATCCGGGCCACATAGGCGTCCAGATCCAGCGGGTTCAGATGCTCCAATATGTCCATGGCCAGGAAGGCGTCGAAACCCTCTGGCGGCAGGTCCAGCGTCAACAGATCGCCGAAACGGATGCGGTGATAGATCGACGGATGGGCGACCAGGAAGGCGCGGTGGCTGATCTCGACGCCCGTGACCTCGACCCCAGCGTCATCCAGCAGTTTCAGCACCGACCCGGCGAAACACCCCAGCTCCAGCACGCTTCCGGCGCCGAGACAGCGGATCACCGCCGCCGTCACCCGCTTGTCCAGGTCGATGACCGGATGCCAGGCGACGAAGCTGTCGTAATAGCGGTGCTCGACGATCATCCGCTCCATCAGGCGCAGGCCCTCGGCGTCGCGGGCCTCGTAGATCAGGCTTTCGCCCCCGCCCTGGCGGTATCGTTCGGGCATCAGCGTCGAAAGATCGGGCAGTTTGACCGCATAGGCGTCCGGCACGCGGGCGCGGAACTCGTCAGAGCCGATCAGATGCCGGGTCAGACCCGCGACCCCCGCCGTCTCCAGAAGACCTACGCTGGCCGCCATCTGCTCGCCGGGCGCTCGGCCCAGCAGACTCTCGAACAGGGCGGCGACCACGGCCTCGGGGTTCAGATCGGCGCTCGGCGGGGGGGCGACAGAGCGGGCTTTCACGGGCCTTCGCCGACGCAGCGGGCTGATCACGGCGCGACGGGCGCGATGTGCGGGGGCGCGCCCAGGTCGTCCGCCGCCGTCGCCGACAAGGGCGGAACGGACGTCGCGACGGAGGCGACCGGCGACAGATCCTCGACCGGCGACACATAGTCGGCCATGGCGTCGAATTCGGTCAGGAAGACCGCGCGCATATCGTCGGTCTCCATGATGACCTCATGCTTGGCCCCGGGGACCTCGACATAGCGCCCGCGGCCCAACCGTTTCGCGGCCCAGCGGCTGGTCTGTTTCCACACGCGGTCGTCGTCGCCGGACTGGACGATGCAAACCGGAATACGCACCAATTTCAGCGCCTTGGGTTTCAACGCCCGTTCACCGGCGTCGATGGCGAAGGCCAACCAGCCCCAGGTCGGGCCGCCCACCGCCAGGTGCGGGCAGGCGTACAGTTGCTGTCGCCACAGTTCGTAGCGGGTCTCGTCGGACGTCAGGGCGTCCTTTTCGAAGGTGTGGTCGAACGGATCGTCGGGGTCGTCCAGCACATAGTCGCCGCCCTTGCCGTGCCGCAGGTTCCAGCGCACCGCCAGCTTGACCGACCACATCGACCGCTTGCCGGTGCGGATCTTCAACATCGGGCTGGACAGGACCGCGCCCGAAAAACGGCTCTCGTCGGCCTCCAGGGTCAAGAGGTTCAGGACCGCGCCCATCGAATGACCGACCATGATCCAGGGCTTGGGCGCACGGGTCTCGAAGGCGTCAAGAAGGCGGGCGTAGTCGTCCAGGAATTCCTCGACCGCGCGGGCGTGGCCCTTCAGCCGATCCGGCAACAGACGCGCCGACAGGCCCTGGCCGCGCCAGTCGTGGGCCAGGACGCACCAGCCGCGCGCCAGGAAATTGCCGATCAGCTCGAAATATTTCTCGATCGGCTCGGTGCGGCCAGGCGACAGGACCACGGTGCCGCGCGGCTTTGGCGCCACCAGGGTCGATGGCGTCCAGAAGGCGGCGCGCAGACGCAGTCCTCCGGCGCCCCGAAACCAGTCCCCCTGACCGCCGGGCGGGGCGGAGGCTCCGGGCACGCCCATCAGGGGGGCGTTGGCGGCGAAGGCGGCGGCTCGGTTCACTCAGGCTTCCTGAATTTCAAGGTCATGCGATCGCTTTCCCCGATCGCATCGTATTTGGCCCGGTCGAACGCCGGATTCGGCGGCTGGCCCTGCGGCGCGGATAGACGCACCGGCGGCAGGGTTTCGACGCCGAAGGGATGATCCTTGCTATCCCTTTCATTCGCGTTGATTTCCGAGGCCGCGACGAAAACAAATCCGGCTTCGGCGGCCAGTTGTTTGACGAACGCCTCCTGGACGTATCCGTTCGCCGCCGCCGGGTCCTGATCGTCTTCCGGCGCCAGGCGGTGTTGTTCGATCCCCAGGACGCCGCCCGGACGCAACGCCGCGAAGGCGTCCGCAAAGCCCTTTTCGACCAGGCCGGACGCCATCCAGGAATGCAGCGTGCGCAGGAACAACACCATGTCCGCCGTGCCCGCCGGGGCGATGGGACCGGTCAGGGGTCCAAAAGCGGTGAACTCGATGGCGCCGTACAGTTTCCGGTCGGCGGTGAACCGTTCCTGGAACGCGGCGTTCAAGGCGGCCTGGGCCGGATCGGAGCCTGGACCCGAGGCGAACAGGGCGGCGGTGTATTTGCCGTCGCCCTTGGCCAGATAGGGGGCCAGGATTTCGGTGTACCAACCGCTGCCGGGCCAGACCTCGACCACCGTCATGCGCGGTTGCAGGCCGAAGAAGCGCAGCGTCTCCAGCGGATGACGGTAGGCGTCGCGCGGTCGGTCCTTCGACCGCCACGGCCCGGCCACAGCCCATTCCAGCGAACCCGGGGGAGGTCCCTGGGGCGCCTCGGGCGTCGGGGCGACGGCTTTTTTCTCGCGGTTGCAGGCGGACAGGCCCATCAGGCCGCAGGCCGCGGCGCCCGCCAGCAGGCCGCGACGCGACGCGCCCCGTCCCCTGTCCGCGCTGAATTCAGCCATGCAAAACCCTCGCCCAGCGCCCGTCATCCGCCTGGGCCGCAATCGGTCGAACGGGCTTAACGGCGTTCGACAGCGGGGTCAAAGTCAAGCCGGCTTGCGCAGCCGCAGGGTCATGCGGTCGCTTTCGCCGATGGCGTCGTAGGCCGCCCGTTCGGCGGCGCTTAGGGTGCGGCCGTCCTGACTGTCGCGACGCACGGGCGGCAGGGTCCAGACGCCGAAGGCGTGGTCCCGGTCATCCTTGGGATTGGCGTTCAGCTCGCTGCGCGCATCCAGGGTGAAACCCGCCCGCTGAGCCGACTGGATGACGTAGCTTTCGGGAACATAGCCGGTGGGCGCGGTGTCGGCGACGTTCAGCCCTTCGGCGCTGCGGTGCTGTTCCACGGCCAGGACGCCGCCCGGCTTCAGGGCGCGATAGGCGGCGGCCAGAACGGCGTCGGTGCGGCCCTGTCGCGCCCAGTTGTGGAAGGCGCGCGCGATCAGGACCATGTCCGCGGACCCCGGCTCCACCGCCTCCAGCGCCGCCAGATCGTCGGCCGCGACATACCGGCCGCCGGTCGCCTGGGCGTAGGGGCGCAGGATGGCCGTCCACCAGCCGCCGTTCCCAGGCTGGATTTCGACCACGGTCGTGGCCGGAGACAGACCCCAGAAGGTCAAGGCCTCCTCGGGATGACGAAATACGTCGCGGGCGCGGTCGGCGGCGGGGCGCGCCGTGGATTCGATCGCCGCCCTCAAGGCCGCGTCGGCCTGATACTCCGGCATGGCCATGGAGACGGCCGAGCGCGCCTGGCGCGGCATGGCCTGGGCCTCGGCCGCGACGGGAACGGCCACGACAGCGGCGGCGAGGATCAGGGCGAGGCGCATGGGCGGACTCCAAAAACACAAGGACCTTCACCCTACCGGCCCGGCCCGCACGGGCAAGGCGACACGCCCGTACGGCGACGATTCCACGCACCGACGAGCGCCTCTTGACGCATCGAAACGCCTTCCCATCTCAGTCTTCGAAAGCGCCGATCCACGGGCTTTCGCGGAACGGTCGGGGCCTTCAGGGGACCGGACGGGCCGGAACCCCAACGCCGACCGGGGGCCGAAAGCGCCGGGCGGCTCGACCTTGCTGATCCTCAGGAGGATGATATGCGCAACTATGATTTCTCGCCCTTGTACCGCTCGGCCGTCGGTTTCGACCGCCTGGCCAATCTTCTGGAGAGCGCGGCGCGCGGCGGACAGGAAAGCGGCTGGCCGCCCTACAATATCGAGACCACGAGCGAGAACGCCTATCGCATCGAGATCGCCGTCGCCGGCTTCAAGCCCGATGAGCTGAATATCGAGGTGAAGGAGAACGGCCTGACCGTCACCGGCCGCAAATCCGCCAATGACGACACGACGCCCGAACGCACCTTCCTGCATCGCGGCCTGGCCGAGCGCGACTTCGAACGCCGCTTCCAACTGGCCGACCATGTCGTGGTGACCGGCGCCGACCTGACCAACGGTCTGCTGTCGATCACCCTGGAACGCCAACTGCCCGAGGCGCTGAAGCCGCGCCGCATCGAGATCGGCGCCGGTTCGAAGTCGGTGATCGAAGGCAAGGCCAAGAAGGCGGCCTGATTCTTCCGACTTTCGTTTGATCCCCCAAGCCTCAAGGGCGGCGCTCGCGCCGCCCTTTTTTCTTACCGTCAGGCCGCCTGGGTCAGGCCGACGACGCGGTCGAGCCGGGTCGTGTCCAGATCGACGCCGTCCAGGTTCGCATGGTGCATTTCGGCGCCCGACAGGTCGGCGCCCGGAAACTTAACCTGGGCCAGGTTGGCGTTGTCCAACCGCGCATAGCGCAGACGACTGCTGGCCAGGGTCGCCGACATCGACCGTCCGCCGCCCAACGGCAGGGGGCCCAGATCGGCCTGGCGCAGGTCGGCGTTGGACAGGTTCGCCCGGCTCATGCGGACGCCCCGCAGGTCGGCCCCGCGCAAGTCGGCCCCGCGCAGATCGGCGCCGTCCAGACAGGCGCCCTGCAAGGCGACCCCGCGCAGGTCCATGCCGACCAGGCAGGCGCCCTTGGCCGACAGGGCCGTCAACCGCAACCCCTTCAGCCGGTCGCCGAGCGGACGCAGGTCCTCGTTGTCGAACACGGCCGGATCCCCCAGAATTCCGCCGCTCTCGGCCCAGGCGTTGCCGTCCAGAGCGCGTTGGTAAAGGCCCTCGGCCTTGGCGACCGCCGTCGGATCGGGGTCCCGCAGCGCTCCGGCCATGTCGGTCTTGTCCAGTTTGGCGGAATTGACCGCGACGCGCGTCAGCACGGCGCCGACCAGACGCGCGCCGGCCAGGTTGGCCCCGGCCACCTCTGCGCCGTCCAACATGGCGCCGGTCAGGTCCGCATCCTTCAGATTGGCCCCGGTCAGCCGCGCGCCGCGCATCGAACAGTCGGTGAAGTCGGCCTTGAAGGCGCTGAGACCGTCCATCCGCGAACCGTCCAGGGTGGCGCCGGAAAAGACGGCGCCGTCGGCGACGCCCTTGACCATCTCGTTCTTGACCGCCGACAGCCCCTTGGTGGCGTGCGGAATGGCGATGACGCCCTCGCGGAAATCGGCCTGGGTCAGGTCCGCCTGGCTCAGATTGGCGCCGCGCAGCGAGACGCCGCGAATATCGGCCCGTTTCATCCTGGCGCCGCTCATGTCCGCCCCGCGCAGGTCGCAGCCGAACAGCAGGGCGCGTTCCAGACTGGTGCCCACCAAACTGGCGTTCTCCAGCGACGAACCCGACAGGTCGGCGTCGTCCAGCATCCGACCCGACAGGTTCAGGCCGGTCAGATCGACGAACTTCAACGACAGTCGGCGCCCCCCCGCGCGCCCCTCGACGAAGCGCTGATGCGCCACGATGAAGAGGTCCAGGTCGCCCTGGCTGAGACGGCGGCGGACAAAGTCGGTCATGCAGCTCCTTTGAGGGGTTCAAGCCCTCGGGCGCCCGTCAGGACCGCCCCCTCGAATTCGGCTTGGCGCGTCTGGGCGCCATGAAAAAGGGCGCGGGAAGCGTCGACGCCGTTCAGGACGGCCCGGCGCAGGTCGGCGCCCGACAGGTCGGCGCCGCGCAGATTGGCCCCGGTCAGGTCGGCGGGCAGCAGGCGTTCCGGCCCGATCAACAGCGGCCCAAGCTGGGCCTCGCGCAGGTCCGCGCCGGTCAATTTGGCCCGGGCCAGACGCGCGCCGCGCAGATCGGCCCGACGCAGCCGGGCCGAGCGCAGATCCGCGCCCTCCAGGTGCGCGCCCTGAAGCTGCACCCCCTCCATGTCCAGCCCATAGAAGACGGCGCCGCGCGCCGACAGAGCCGTCAGATTATAACCCGTGATGGAACCCAAGGCTCTTAGGTCCACGCCATCAAACGCGGACGGCCTGCCCTCGATCCCGCCGGTTTCGCACCACAGGGCGTGCGCCTTCAGCATATCGGCGGCGGGCAGGCGTGCGACGGGCGCCCCCGTGGGCCGGTCGTCGGTCAGGGCGCCGGTCATGTCGGCCCCGTCGGTGCGCCACATGGCGGCCTTCACCCCCACCAGCACGGCGTCGCGCAGATCCGCGCCCGACAGGTCCGCGCCCGACAGATCGGCTCCGGCCAGATCGGCGCCGCGGAAGCTGGCGGCCTTCAGATTGGCCCGGACCAGTTTGCAGTCCTTCAGGACCGCGTCCGA
Organism: Caulobacterales bacterium; assembly: GCA_017302335.1. Classification (GTDB taxonomy): domain Bacteria; phylum Pseudomonadota; class Alphaproteobacteria; order Caulobacterales; family Caulobacteraceae; genus Brevundimonas. Next base: position 8,813 of record JAFLCT010000008.1, read on the forward strand.
GAAGTCCGCCGACTGGGCCACGATGCCCGACAGGCGCGACCGTTGCAGATTGGCCCCGGCCAGACAGGCGCCGCGCGCCTGGGTGTCTTGACGGCTCTGGGCCTCGACGATGCGGAAACCGGCCTTGGCGTCGGCGGCGGCGATAGCGCCCTCGCGCAGATCAGCCTCGAACAGATCGGCCCCGGTCAGGTCGGCGGCGCGCAGACAGGCGCCGCGCAGATCGGCGCGACGCAGACTGACGTCGCGCAACACCGCGTCTTGCAGGTCGGTCCCGAACAGATTGGCGTTGTCCAGCCGCGCGCCGGTCAGGTCGCAGCCGATCATGCAGGCGGCCGCGAAGTCAGCGTCGGCCAGGTTGCGGCCCTTCAGGCTGAGACCCGACAGATCCAGCCAGGCGAAGACGGCGCGCGCGCCGCCAGGGCGCGCTTGCCACAGGCGTTCGTGCCGGATGCAGACGGCATCCAGTTCTTCCTGGCTGAGCCGTCGCCTGACGACGGCCTGTGAGCGACCCGACATGACGCCAGCATACGTCCGTCGCGCTTAAGGAAGGTTTGCGAAAACGCCGTTCCGAAGGCTCTCTATTCGGTCAGCAGACCCTGCGCCCTCAAGGCCTCGGCCAGTTCGCCCGGCGCGGTCCACAGGCGGGTGTAGCCCGCCTCGCCCAGGCGTTTCAGCTCGGTGGTCAGATCGGCCTTGGGCGAGGCGGCGAAGCGGCCGTCGAACCCTGCGCCGTCGTCGGCGACGCGGACCATGGGTCGTCCCGTCTCCAACCGGTGCAGATAGCCTTCGTAGAGCACCGCCGCCCGGCCGGACAGCAGGCCCGTCTCGACCTCCAGCCCGGCCTGGCGCAACCGTTCCACGCCCCGTCCCGAGGCGAAGGGCGAAGGGTCGACGCAGGCCACCACCACCCGTTTGATCCCCGCCTCGGCCAGGAAGTGCGAGCACGACTTGCGTCCCGACGACCGCGCGCCGCACGGCTCCAGCGTCACATAGGCGGTCGCCCCGTGGGCGCGGTGACCGGCGGCGGGCACGGCCTGTTCCTCGGCGTGGGGTCGTCCCCCCGGCGCGGTCGCGGCCTCGGCCACCACCTGACCGTCGTTGACGATGACGCAGCCGACAGCCGGATTCGGCCAGGTCTTGCCCATTTCGCCCAGGGCCAGATCGATGGCCCGGTTCATGAAGGCGGCGTCGTCGGCGCTCATCCGATCACCGGCAGCGGCTGGGCGCGCTGGGCGTCCAGATAGCGGGCGGCCGTCGGCCGCAGCGTCGCGTCCAGGTCGATCTCCAACGGATTGCCGGTCGGGATCTCGACCTCGACGATCCGGTCGTCCGGCACGCCGAACAGCAGTTTGACGATGGCCCGCAGCGAATTGCCGTGGGCGGCGATCAGCACGTCCTCATCGGCGCGGAGACAGGCCGCGATCTCGGCGTCCCAGAACGGCCGCACCCGATCCAGCGTCGTCTTGAGGCTTTCGGTGTCGGGAATGGGCTTGCCCGCGTAGCGCGGATCCGCGGCGAAATCGAACGGGCCGCCCGGCGCCAGCGGCGGCGGCGGAATATCATAGCTGCGGCGCCAAATCCTGACCTGATCCGCGCCGTGCAGAGCCGCGGTCTCGGCCTTGTCTAGTCCGGTCAGGCCGCCGTAATGCCGCTCGTTCAGCCGCCAATCCTCGATCACCGGCACGCCCGTCAGCCCCGCCTCCTGAAGCGCCAGGGCGCCGGTGCGTTTGGCGCGCGTCAGCACAGAGGTGAACATGACAGCGGGCCTGAACGCGGCCCGGGCGATCAGATCGCCGGCCCGCCGCGCCTGGGCCTCGCCCTCGGCCGTCAGATCGACGTCGACCCAGCCGGTGAAACGGTTTTCCAGGTTCCACTGGCTCTGGCCGTGGCGCAGCAGGATCAGGCGGGGCATTCGGGACTCCGGCGGTTTCCGTTCGGGGGTAGGCCGGGCGCCGGAACCGGTCAAGCCGCGTCGCCTGGCGTTATCGTGCGTTGTCGGCGGATGTTCGCCCCGGCTATAGCCGGGCCAAGACGCTGTTCAGAAAGCCCCCCATGCCCAAGCCTCGCGCCGATCTGGTCCCCAATACCGCCGCCTATGAGACCACGCCGCTGGTCAAGGCCACGGGGTTCCGGGAGTACGACGCCCGCTGGGTGCTGGACAAGGAGATCAACCTTCTGGGCGTTCAGGCCCTGGGCCTGGGCCTGGCGACCTATGTCCATGAAATCGGCCAACGGCCTCGCATCGTCGTCGGCCACGACTTCCGGTCCTATTCGCTGGCGGTGAAACAGGCCCTGACCCTGGGGCTGCTGGAAGGGGGCATGGAGGTGCTGGACATCGGTCTGGCCCTGTCGCCGACGGCCTATTTCGCCCAGTTCGCCCTGGACGCCCCCTGTGTGGCCATGGTCACGGCCAGCCACAACGAGAACGGCTGGACCGGCGTCAAGATGGGCGCCAATCCGCCCCTGACCTTTGGTCCCGACGAGATCGGGCGGTTGAAGACGATCGTGCTGGAGGACCAGGGCGCAGCCCGGCCCGGCGGCCGTCTGGAACGGATCGAGGACTTCCGCGAGCGCTATCTGGACGAGGTCGCGGCCAAGGTGAAGCTGTCGCGCCCGATCAAGGTGGTGGCCGCCTGCGGCAACGGCACGGCCGGCGCCTTCGCCCCCGAGGCCCTGCGCCGCATGGGCGCCGAGGTGATCGAGATGGATGTCGAACTCGACTACACCTTCCCCAAATACAATCCGAACCCGGAAGACCACGCCATGCTGGTGCAGATGGCGGCGCGGGTGAAGGAGACGGGCGCCGACCTGGCCCTGGGCTTCGACGGCGACGGCGATCGCTGTGGGGTGGTCGACGACACGGGCGAGGAGATCTTCGCCGACAAGATCGGCCTGATGCTGGGCCGCGACCTGTCGGCCCTGCACCCGAACGCCGTCTTCGTCGTCGATGTGAAGTCGACGGGTCTGTACAAGACGGACGAGGTCCTGGCCGCCAACGGCGCGACCACCGTCTATTGGAAGACCGGCCACAGCTATATCAAGCGCAAGACCGCCGAACTGGGCGCCCTGGCCGGGTTCGAGAAGTCAGGCCATTTCTTCTTCAACGCCCCGATCGGCCGCGGCTATGACGACGGCATCGTGGCGGCGGGCGCGGTTCTGGCCATGCTGGACCGCAACCCAGGCAAAAAGCTCAGCGAGCTGAAGGCCGCCCTGCCCGACGCTTGGACCAGCCTGACCATGTCGCCCCACTGCGACGACGAGCTGAAATACGAGGTGCTGGAGCGGATCGTGGCCGAATACCAGGCCCTGGCCGACGCGGGCGGCGAAATCCTGGGCCGAAAGATCGTCGAAGCGATCACCGTCAACGGCGTGCGCGTGCACCTGGAGGACGGATCATGGGTCCTGGTGCGCGCCTCTTCCAACAAGCCTGAACTGGTCGTGGTCGTGGAATCGATGCGATCCGAAGCCGATATGCGCGCCTTGTTCCGCGACGAGGTGAAGCCGCGCCTGGCGAAATACGCCGAGATCGGCGCCTACAACCAGGAAATCTGACCTCTGGGCGATCCCGTCATCATCGTCGGCGGCGGCTTTTCGGGCGCCATGCTGGCCGCGCGTCTGGCCGAGCATGGGCGAGCTTCGACGCTGATCGACCGCACCGGCGACTTTGGTCCCGGCGTGGCCTATGCGACGCCGTTCGCGGGCCATCTGCTGAACGTCCGCGCGGGCCGGATGAGCGCGGTCGAGGGGCGGCCCGGCGATTTCGTCGACTGGTTGAGGGCGAACGCGCCCGACCAGGCCGATCCGATGGGGTTCGCCCCGCGCGCCCTTTACGGCCGCTATGTCCGCGACCGGCTGGCGGGCGTCGAGACCGCCCACCCGGGCCGGGTCCGGCGCGTGACGGGACACGTCGCGGCGATCACCGCCGACGGCGTGCGCCTGGCGAACGGAGAGACGATCACGGGCGCCGCCGTGGTCTTGGCCACCGGCAATCCGCCGCCGCGCACGGCCGGGGGCGACGACCGGGTGCTGGCCGATCCCTGGGCGCCCGAAGCTCTGGACCGGATCGGCGACGAGGACGACATCCTGATCATCGGCAGCGGCCTGACCATGGTCGATGTGATCCAGGCGCTGGATGCGCGCGGCTGGCGCGGGCGGGCCACGGCCTTGTCCTTGCGCGGCCTTCTGCCCCGCACCCATGGGGCGCCGCCCGATGTCCACGCCGATCTGCCCGAGACGGCGACCGTCGGTCCCCTGTCACGGCGGTTGAAGACGGCCCGCGCCCTGTCCCGCAACACGGGCTGGCGCGCGGTGATGGAGGGTTATCGGCCGATCACCGCCCGGCTCTGGGCCGAAATGACGACCGTGGAGCGTGCGCGTCTGATGCGCCATCTCCGCCCGTGGTGGGACGTGCACCGCCACCGCATCGCGCCCGAGATGGGCCGGATGCTGGACCGGCTGTCGGCCGAGGACCGGCTGACGCTGAAGGCCGGGCGGTTGGAGAGCGTCGAGGCGGGCGACGGCAAGAGCCTGGCGCGCTGGCGACCCTGGCGTCAGGTGGCGGCCGAACCGCTGACGGCGGACTGGATCATCGACTGCACCGGGCCGGGCCACGATGCGGCGGCCCACCCCCTGACCGGCCCGTTGATCGCCCAGGGCCGCGCCCGCCTGGACCCGCTGGGCCTGGGTCTGGATCTAGACGACAACGGCCGCGTTCTGGATGCGCAGGGCCGCGCCGACGCCCGCCTATGGACGCTCGGCCCGCCCGCCCGGGCCGCCTATTGGGAAACCATCGCCGTGCCGGACATCAGGAAGCGGATCGAGGCGATGGCGGCTGACCTGGCCTGAGGATCGACCGCACTCGCCCGGCCGACAAATTCATCCCGCCGCCTTCACGGCCCCGACGATGTCGCCGACCACACGCTTGACCAGGGCGGCGTCGTCGCCCTCGGCCATGACGCGGATCAGCTTCTCGGTGCCGGAGGGGCGCACCAGAACCCGGCCCGCGCCCTTCAGCGCCGCCTGGCCGTCGGCGATCGCCGCCTTGACCGCCGCATCGTCCAGCGGCTTGCCCGCAGTGTAGCGCACGTTCTCCAGCAGTTGCGGCACGGTGTCGAACTGACGGGCCAACTCGCTCATCTTGCGGCCGCTCTCGACCATCACCGCCAGCACCTGCAAGGCCGCCATCAGGCCGTCGCCGGTGGTGGCGTGGTCGTGCAGGATGATGTGCCCCGACTGTTCGCCGCCCAGGTTGAAGCCGCCCTCGCGCATCCGCTCCATGACATAGCGGTCGCCGACCTGGGTCCGCTCCAGCGTCAGGCCCTCGGCCAGCATGGCCCGCTCCAGCCCCAGGTTGGACATGACGGTGGCGACCACGCCGCCGCCGGTCAGCAGGCCCTGGCGCGACCAGTCGCGGGCGATCATGGCCATGATCTGATCGCCGTCGACGACCTGGCCCTTCTCGTCGCAGATGATGACCCGGTCGGCGTCGCCGTCCAGGGCGATGCCGATATCGGCGCGGAAGGTCTTGACCGCCTCGGTCAGGGCGCTCGGATAGGTCGAGCCGCAATCCAGGTTGATGTTCATGCCGTTCGGTTCGACCCCGATCGGGAAGACCTCGGCGCCCAGTTCGTACAGCGTCGTCGGCGCGACGCGGTAACCGGCGCCGTTGGCGCAGTCCACGGCCACGCGCAGCCCCTTCAGGCTCAGCCCCTTGGGGAAGGCGCGCTTGGCGATCTCGATATAGCGCGGGGGAGCGTCGTCGATGCGCTTGACCCGGCCCAGTTGGTCCGGCGCGGCCAGGCCCTCGCCCAGGCCTTCATCCATCATGGCCTCGATCTTCAGCTCGATCTCGTCGGACAGCTTGTAGCCGTCGGGACCGAACAGCTTGATGCCGTTGTCGGTGTAGCTGTTGTGAGAGGCCGAGATCATCACGCCCAGATCGGCGCGCATCGACCGGGTCATCATGGCCACGCCCGGCGTCGGCAGCGGCCCGAAGGTCAGCACGTCCATGCCCACCGAGGCGAAGCCCGCCACAAGGGCCGGTTCGATGGTGTAGCCCGACAGGCGCGTATCCTTGCCGATCACGACAAGGTGACGGCGGTCGTCGTGCGACATGAACAGCTTGCCCGCGGCCAGCCCCACGCGCAGCGCCACTTCGGCGGTCATCGGATGACTGTTGGCCCGGCCGCGAATGCCGTCCGTTCCGAAATACCGCCTGTCGCCCATGCGTCTCTCCCCGCGAAATCATCCGAAACCGCTTTTTAGGTGTCGGCGTCGTAACGCCGTCCTAGAGCAGACGATCAACGCCGTCATCCTCGGGCTTGTTTCGGGATCGGACGCGCCGGTCCTCCATGGGGCGAATGGGCGCGAACACGGCGAAGGCTTCGGAGAGACACACCATGTGCGGCATCATCGGCGTCAGCGGCGAAGGCCCGGTCGTTCCCCGGCTGATCGACAGCCTGAAGCGGCTGGAATACCGCGGCTATGATTCCGCCGGCGTCGCGGCCCTGGTCGACGGCCGCATCGAGCGCCGCCGCGCCAAGGGCAAGATCCGCGAGCTGGAGACGGTTCTGGTCGACGATCCGGTCAAGGCCACCGTCGGCATCGGCCACACCCGCTGGGCCACCCATGGCGCCCCGACCACCGCCAACGCCCACCCGCACAAAGCGGGCCGCGTTACTCTGGTCCACAACGGCATCATCGAGAATTTCGCCGAGTTGAAGGCCGAGCTTCAGGCCGCGGGCCGCACCTTCGAGAGCCAGACCGACACCGAGGTCGTGGCCCATATGATCGACGCGGCGCTGGAGACCGGACTGGACCCATTGGCGGCCTTCAAATCGGTTCTGGACCGACTGACCGGCGCCTATGCCTTGGCGGTGTTGATCGAGGGCGAGGACGAACTGATCCTGGGCGCGCGGCGCGGCAGCCCGCTGGTCGTCGGCTGGGGCGAGGGCGAAATGTACCTGGGTTCCGACGCCCTGGCGGTCGGTCCCTTCACCCAGTCGATCAGCTATCTGGAAGAGGGCGACTATGTCGCCATAGACCGTTCGGGCGCGCGGATGTTCGACGCCACCGGCGCCGCCGTCGAACGGCCGGTGGTCAAGGTCTCGGCCTCCTCAGCCCTGGTCGAGAAGGGCGAGTACCGCCACTTCATGGAAAAGGAGATCCACGAGCAGCCCGACAGCGTCCAGCACACCTTGTCGGCTTATCTCGACCTGGTGACCGGCAAGGCCAAGGTCCAGCCGGTCGATTTCGCCGCCGTGGACCGCATCCAGATCATCGCCTGCGGCACCGCCTTCTACGCGGGCCAGATCGGCAAATACGCCTTCGAGAAGATCGCCGGCCTGCCCTGCGACGTCGAGATCGCGTCGGAGTTCCGCTATCGCTCGCCCGCCCTGACCAAGGGCACGCTGGCCGTCGCGGTCAGTCAGTCGGGCGAGACGGCTGACACCCTGGCGGGCCTGACGTGGTGCAAGAAGGAAGGGTTGAAGACGGCGGCCGTGGTCAATGTCCACTCCTCGTCCATGGCGCGCGAGGCCGAGACCCTGTGGCCGACCCATGCCGGACCCGAGATCGGCGTCGCCTCGACCAAGGCCTTCACCGCCCAGGTCGCGGCCCTGCTGTCTCTGGCGGTGGCGGCGGGGGTGGCTCGCGGCAAGATCGACGGCCAGACCGAGGGCGAACTGGTCAAGGCCCTGTTCGAGGCCCCGCGCCTGATCGCAGAGGCCCTGGCGATGGACATGGACATCCGCGCCGTGGCCCAGGACCTGGCCAAGGCTTCGGACGTGCTGTTCCTGGGCCGGGGGTCGATGTTCCCGCTGGCCATGGAAGGCGCGCTGAAGCTCAAGGAGATCAGCTATATCCACGCCGAGGGCTACGCCGCTGGCGAACTGAAACACGGTCCCATCGCCCTGGTCGACGAGGAGACGCCGATCATCGCCTTGGCCCCGCTGGACGAGGTGTTCGAAAAGACCGCCTCCAACCTGCAAGAGGTCGCCGCGCGCGGCGGGCCGGTGGTGATGATCGCGCCCAGCGCCGCGCCCGATCCGCACGGCGCGGGCATCGCGCGGGTCGACGCGCCCGACTGTCACCCGCTGATCGCGCCCCTGGTCTATGCCGTGCCGGTGCAACTGCTGGCCTATTACACCGCCGTGCAGAAGGGCACCGACGTCGACCAGCCGCGCAACCTGGCCAAGTCGGTGACGGTGGAATAGGGCGCTTCCGACGCGCGCAGGGCGCCGCTATGGTCCGGCTCCGTCCCCAACCGGAGCCAGCATGACCGCCACGCCTCGCCGCCTTCGCAAAGCCGTCCTGCCCGTCGCGGGCCTGGGCACCCGGGTCCTGCCCGGCACCAAGACCACGCCCAAGGAGCTGCTGAACGTCGTCGACCGCCCGATCCTGAGCTACATCGTCGAAGAGGCGCGCGAGGCGGGGATCGAGCACATCGTCTTCGTCACCGGCCGCGCCAAACAGGCGATCGAGGACTATTTCGACCACCAGGTCGAGTTGGAGGCCCAGCTCCAGGCCAAGGGCAAGACCGACATCCTGGACGCGCTGAACGCCGACCTGGCCCGCCCCGGCGAGATGAGCTTCACCCGCCAGATGCAGCCCAAGGGCCTGGGCCACGCCGTGTGGTGCGCCCGCGACATCATCGGCGACGAACCCTTCGCCGTCATCCTGCCCGACGTCATCGTCGACGCCGCGCCCGGCGCCTTGAAACAGTTGGCCCAAGTCTATGAACAGGTCGGCGGCAACGTCATCGGCGTCGAGGCCGTGCCCGAAAGCGAGACCCACAAATACGGCATCGTCGATCCCGAGGCGCGCGACGGCCGTCGCATCACCATGAAGGGCATGGTCGAGAAACCGGCCCAGGGGACCGCGCCGTCGAACCTGTCGATCTCGGGCCGCTACATCCTGCAACCGGAAATCTTCGGCATCCTGGCCACCCAGGAGCGCGGCGCGGGCGGCGAGATCCAATTGACCGACGCCATGGCCCGGCTGATGGGATTACAGAGCTTCACCGCCTTCGAATACGAGGGCGTGACCCATGACTGCGGCGACAAGATCGGCCTGCTGCGCGCCAATGTCGCCCTGGCCCTGAAACGGCCGGACCTGGGCGCCGCCGCGCGGGCGGCCTTGACCGCCCTTCTTTGAGGCTTGGCGCAGCGGTGACGCGCTTGCTCTGAACTCAGCGCGGAATGCGGGTGGCGTCGGTCAGTTTGCAGTAGTTGTCGGCGGCGGCGTGACCGGTGTGCGAACCGGTGGCTTGCAGGATGCCGCCGCGCGACTGGCAGTCAGCGGCCAGCCGCTCGACCTCATTGGCATAGGCGTTGCCGTGGGTGGTGGTCGCGCAGGCCGAGGCGGCGACGGCGAGGACAGTCAAGGTCAGAACGGTCAGGGTGCGCATGGCGCTCTCCTTCAAGGACACGGGGCTATTTTAGCCTAACGCCGAAACCGCTCAACCGCTGCGATCAATCGCGCCAGATCGGCCGGAGACGACAGGCGGTGATCGCCGCCCTCGATGCGCTCCAACGTCACGTCGCCGCCGCGCAGCCGCGCCAGCAGTTCGAGTTGATGCCGCCACGGCACCACGTCGTCGGCCGCGCCTTGCAGGATGTGGATCGGCGCCGGAATGCGAACTTCGCCGTCCAGCAGCAGCCAGCCTCTGGCCTCCTCGAACATGGCGCGGGTCAGGACGTAGTCGCCCAGTCCGTCCTCGGTGATCAACGCCTCGCCGTCGCGCATGATGGCCTGACGCACGTGATCGGCCAGGCCGGGCCACATCAGCCGTTCGGTGAAGTCCTGGGCCGGATTGACCAGCACCAGCCCCGCCATCCGTTCGGGCCGCGCCAGGGCCAGAAGCAGGGCGACCCAGCCACCCATCGACGATCCTACCGGGGTCACCGGGCCGTCCAGGCTGTCGATCAGGGCGATCGCATCCTCGCGCCAGCGGCCGATCGTGGCGCGACGCCAGTCGCCGGATGAGACGCCATGGGCGAAATGGTCGTAGCGGACATAGGCCCAACCGCGCTCACGCGCGGCGACGTCCAGGGCCAGGGCCTTGGTTCCCTCCATGTCCGAGCGGAAACCGCCGATCCAGACGACGGCCGGGCCAGAGCCTTCGACCCTCTTGAAGGCCAGGGTTTCGCCGTCGGGGCGGGCCAGATGTTGAATCTCACTCATGTGTCTCTTGTGCAGACTTCCGCCCCATCCGTCATCCTCGGGCTTGACCCGAGGATCAGAGGATAGGACGGACTGGGCGTGGCCCGTTTCGCGCGCGGCCAGACTTCCATGACCGTTCGCCGGACGATCCGATCCTCGGGTCAGGCCCGAGGATGACGGTGGAGCGAGAGCCAGACGTGAGCGCACCGCAAGTCCTGTTCGTCACCTCGAACCGCATCGGCGACTGCGTCATCTCCTCGGGCGTGATCCGCGAAATCGGCCGCCAGATTCCCGGCGCCGAGATCACCGTCGCCTGCGGCCGCCCGCCCGCGCCCTTCTTCCGTTCGGCGCCCGGCGTGACGCGGACCATCATTCTGGACAAGAAGAAGCTGGCCGGACATTGGCTGGACCTGTGGCGGCAGGTGCGCGGAACCCGCTGGGATCTGGTCATCGACATTCGCGGTTCGGCCCTGGCGTACCTGATCCCGGCGCGACGGCGCGTGGTCTATAACCGCCGCTGGGAGACAGGGCTGAAAAAGGTCGAAATGGTCAGCCGCCTGATGGGCGCCGACCGGCCGCTGGACCCCGAACTGTTCATCGACGCCCAGGCCCGGACCGAAGCCGCCGCCGTGATCGACCCGCAACTGGCGGCCGGTCCGGGTCCCGGGCCGATCATCGCCCTGGCCCCCATCGCCCATCAGCCGGGCAAGAGCTGGCCGGCCGACCGCTGGGGCGAACTGGTCAGGCGGCTGAAGGCCGAACCGCGCTTCGACGGCTGGCGCTTCATGGCGGTGGGCGGACCCGGCGACCATCCGCCGGCGGCCCCGGCCCTGGCCGAGGCGGGCGATCGGGCGATCGACTTCGTCGGCAAGGGCGACATCCTGGCCTCGGCCGCCGCCATCGACCGGGCCGACCTGTTCGTGGGCAACGATTCGGGCCTGATGCACGTCGCCGCGGCCGCCGGACGGCCGACCCTGGGCCTGTTCGGCCCGACCGAATGGTGGCTGTACGGTCCATGGGGTCCCAAGACCCGCACCGTCGCCTCCAATGAGACGCGCGGCGAATTCGCCCCCATAGAGGCTCTGACCGTCGATCACGTGTTCGATGGTGTTCTGGCGCTACACGACGCCTTCATAACGTCGCCGGACGCCCGCCAGCCTTGAATTCCGGCCTTTCGGCGGTCATATGGGGCCGTTCGGGAAACGCGGCCGCCGGTCGCGGCCTTTCCCTTGCCAGACACGTGAACAACCAAGGAAACGACGCCCATTCGCCGTCCGATGCAAACGCCGCCCGTCAAGGACGGGCCGCCCATGAACAACGACATCCGCGCCTCTCGCGTGCTTCTGATCGATCAGAACGGCGAGAAGCAGGGCGTCATGCCCCTGTCGGCCGCCCTTGAGGCCGCGGAGGAAGTCGGACTCGATCTGGTGCAGATCGTCGCCAACGCCGAGACCCCGGTCTGCAAGATTCTGGACTACGGCAAATTCCGCTTCCAGGAGCAGAAGAAGAAGGCCGAGCAGCGCAAGCGTCAGAAGGTCGTCGAGCTGAAGGAGATCAAGCTCCGGCCGAACATCGACACCCACGACTATGAGGTGAAGGCCAAGGCCATGCACCGCTTCTTCGAGGAGGGCGACAAGGTCAAGGTGACCCTGCGCTTCCGCGGCCGTGAGATGGCCCACCCCGAGCTGGGCATGAAGCTGCTGAACAAGGTCCAGGCCGACTTCGAAGAGGTCGCCAAGGTCGAATACGCCCCGCGTATGGAAGGCCGCCAGATGATCATGATCCTGGCCCCGAAGTAGGCGCGGACCTTTATCCACGAACAGTGCGGGCGGCTGGGCATCCGGCCGCCCGTTTTCATGTCGCCTGCCCGCCCGCCCCAAGCTAAGCAGGGGACATGAGCCAAACTGTCGCACCCCCGCCCGCCGCCGGACGCCCGCGAACCTCCGCCCTGGCGGTGCTGTTCGCGGTGGTCTTCATCAATCTGGTCGGTTTCGGACTGGTGGTGCCGCTTCTGCCCTTCTTCGCCGACACCTTCGGCGCCAAGGCCTGGCAGATCACCCTGATGTTCTCGGCCTATTCGCTGGGCCAATTCTTCGCCGAGCCTTTCTGGGGGCGGCTGTCCGACCGGATCGGCCGCAAGCCTGTTCTGCTGATGACCCTGGTCTCCAACGCCGTCGGCTATCTGGCCCTGGCCTTCGCCCCCGACGTCTGGACCGCCATCGCCATCCGTCTGTTCACCGGCCTGGGCGCGGGCAACATCTCGACGGTCCAGGGCTATGTCGCCGACGTCACCCCGCCCGAACAGCGCGCCGGCCGCATGGGGCTGATCGGCGCGGCCTTCGGCCTGGGCTTCATCGTCGGGCCGGGCCTGGGGGGCCTGTTGACCCAGCCGCAACTGGGTCACATCGGCTTTCAGCTACCGATCTTCGTCGCCTCTGGTCTCGCCGCCCTGGCGGCGCTTGGCGTCGTGATCTTCCTGAAGGAAAGCCGGGCCAAGGCCGATCCCGCCGCGCCGCGTCCGCCTTTCCTGTCTGGCCTGAACGATGCGCGCGCCAATCCCGTGGTGTCCCGGGTGCTGCTGGTGACCCTGATCTACATGGCCGGCTTCTCGGCGATGGAGAGCGTCTTCGGCCTGTGGGCCCAGGACCGTTACGCCTGGGGCGCGCGCGAAGTCGGCTTAAGCTTCATGATCGTCGGCATCGTCTCGGCCCTGAACCAGGGCATATTCACCGGCAAGCTGGCCCGCCGCTTTGGCGAAGTCCGGGTTCTCGCGACCGGTATGCTGATGTTCGGATCGTCGCTGGTGCTTCAGGTGTTGGCGCCGCCGCACTGGTTTCCGGCCATGACCTTGGACCTGGGTCTGTTCCAGGCGTCGCTGCCGAACGGCTGGATCATTCCCGTCATCATGATCCTCGGCGCCGGGGGGATGTCGCTGGCCATGCCGAACATCTCGGCCATCATCAGCCGGGCGACGCCGCCGGACCGCCAAGGGGCCATGCTGGGACTGAACATGGCCTCCGGTTCGATCGCCCGGATCTTCGGTCCGATGGTCGCCGGCGCCTTGTTCTCGGGCCTGGGTCACGACTGGCCCTATCTGGTCGGGGCCGCCCTGACCGTGCCCGCCGCCGTCATGGCGATCAACGCCGGCAAGGCCCAGCGCCGGATGAATGCGGCTACGCTTGCAAGCCAGTAGTATTCTGCTAGGTTTCGGCAGATACAACAACAGGTTGTGATGCAATGTATCGTTCCGCTTTCGCGGCGGCGGCGCTTATCGCCGCCGCCGTCGCTGCGCCCGCCGCCTCGGCTCAGACCAATGCGTCCGACGCCATCCAGACCGCAGCCGCCCCGATAGAGGCCTTCGCCGCCCTGCCGCTGATGAGCAGCCTGTCTGTCTCGCCCGACGGCGCCGAACTGGCCTGGATCGACCGTTCCGAGGGCGGAACCCGCGTCCGCGCGCGCAGCCGGACAGGCGGCGACCTGCTGATCGACGTGGATGTGTCGGACCGCACGGTGCGCGGCGTCTTCTGGGCCTCGCCCGACCATGTCGGCATCCTGACCACCGTGCTGGACCAGACGCCGCTCGGTTACGGCCAGTGGACGCTCATGGATCTGGTCAATGTGCGCACTGGCCGCGCCGCCCGCGCCCTCAGCGAGGCCGAGCGTCCGACCTTCCCGCTGATCGGCGGCTATACGACCGGAACCTATCGCGGCGAACCGGTCCTCTATGTCGAGGGCCTCGGTCAGGTCGCACGCGGCGGATACGCCTACAACCTCTATCGGGTCGATCTGAATAACGGCCGCGCGCGTATGCATGAAGAGGGCGTCGAGAACGTCCGGGGCTTCCTGGTCCGCCCGACCGGCGAGGTCGCCGCCCGCGTCACCTATGTCGCCGAGGACGGCCGCTGGAAGCTGGCCGCCCGCACCGGCTCGGGTTGGCGCGAGGTCTACGCCACCCGCGCCCTTCTGGACCCGCCGTCCCTGATGGGCTTCGGCCGTACGCCCGACACCGTGGCCTTCGCAGTCGAGGTCGACGGAAAGGCGACGGTCAACCATGTCGGCCTGCTGGCCGATCATCAGGTCGAACCCATCATCCTGCCGGACCAGCCGAACGCCACCTTCCGAGATACGGCGGGGACCATCGTCGGTCTGGGTTTCTACGGCTCGGGCCAGCAGTACGTCTTCTTCGATCCGGCCATCCAGGCTTCCTGGTCGCGCGTGTCGGGAGCCTTCGCCGGCAAGCAGGTGACGATCAGCGACACCAGCGCCGACTACAAGGTCTTCACCTTGTTCGTGACGGGACCGAACGAGCCGGGTTCCTATTATCTGTTCGACGTCGAGCGCGGCGCCGTCTCTCTGGTGCGCCGGACCATGCCGGGGGTGACCCAGGTCGCCGAGGTGCAGGCGGTCAGCTACACCGCCGCCGACGGCACGCCGATCGAGGCCTTCCTGACCCTGCCGCCCGGCCGCGATCCGAAGAATCTGCCGCTGATCATGCACCCGCACGGCGGACCCCAGTCGCGCGACGAACTGGGCTTCGACTGGTGGGCGCAAGCGATGGCCGCGCGCGGCTATGCGGTTCTGCAGCCCAACTTCCGCGGCTCGGAAGGCTATGGACAGGCCTTCGTCGAGGCCGGCTTCGGCGAATGGGGCAAGAAGATGCAGTCGGACCTCACCGACGGCGTCCGCTGGCTGGCCCAACAAGGCGTCATCGACCCGTCGCGCGTCTGCATCGTCGGCGCCAGCTACGGCGGTTACGCCGCCCTGGCGGGCATGACGCTGGATGTCGGCACCTATCGCTGCGCCGTCTCGGTGGCGGGCGTCTCGGACCTGCGCGCCATGCTGCGTGAGGAGGAGCGTCAGGGCCTGGCGGGCCGCAAGAACCCGACCATCCGTTACTGGAACCGTTTCATGGGCGGGACCGGCTCGGGCGACCGCACCCTTGACCAGCGCTCTCCGGCCATGCTGGCCGACAAGATCGAGGGTCCTATCCTGCTGATCCACGGCCGCAACGACACCATCGTGCCGTACGAGCAGAGCGAGATCATGGAGCGGGCCATGCGCGCCGCCGGCAAGTCGGTGCAGCTTGTGCCGCTGGAGGGCGAGGACCACCACCTGACCTACGCCCCCACCCGCCTTCAGACGCTGGAGGCCGCCATCGCCTTCCTGGAGCAGCACAACCCGCCCCAATAATCTTGCATTGGGCGCGCGCTTCCTCTAGAAGCCGCGCCTTCGCGTACTGACCGCCGGGCGAACAGGCATGCCTGGGCGGTCTTTCAAACTCCGGGTCCAGAACCCGGCAAAGGAGAGAAAATGCCGAAGCTTAAGACGAAGTCGGGCGCCAAGAAGCGCTTCAAACTGACGGCCACTGGCAAGGTGAAGGCCGGCGTTGCGGGCAAGCGTCACCGCTTGATCAGCCACAACTCGAAATACATCCGCCAGAACCGCGGCACCTCGGTCATGGCCGACGCCGACGCCAAGAAGATCAAGTCCTATATGCCCTACGCCTGATCGGCGCGGCGCATCACGAGATCTCCAACCGCATCAGTTTGAAACTCCGCCCCTCAAGCAGTGAGCCGCCGCGCGGCGAACGTTAGGGGCGCTTCTCGAAGAGAAATACATCATGGCTCGCGTCACTCGGGGCGTTACGTCCCACGCCAAGCACAAGAAGGTTCTGAAGCAGGCCAAGGGCTTCTACGGCCGCCGCAAGAACACCATCCGCGCCGCCAAGGCCGCCGTGGATCGCGCCGGGCAATACGCCTACCGCGACCGCCGCAACAAGAAGCGCTCGTTCCGCGCCCTGTGGATCCAGCGCATCAACGCCGCCGCTCGCGCCGAAGGCTTCACCTATTCGCAGTTCATCCACGGCCTGTCGAAGGCCGGCATCGAACTGGACCGCAAGGTCATGGCCGCCATCGCCGCCGACGAAACCGGCTTCAAGGCGATCGCCGACAAGGTCCGCGCCGCCCTGGCCTGATCGCGCTCGAACCGTGAGCCGCCCCGCGGCGAACGCTAGGACGCAGAAGAAACCAACGCCCGCTCCGGTCGCCGGAGCGGGCGTTTTCGTTTGCGCCGGGATGGACACGGGCTAGGGTGTGTTGGTCGGGAAAAACCAAGGGAGAACCGTCATGTCCGTCGCCAAGGTCACCGAAATCACCTCGTCCTCGACCGTCAGTTTCGAGGATGCGATCAAGACCGGCATCGCCCGCGCCGACAAGACGCTGGACAATGTCGCCGGCGCCTGGATCCAGGAACAGAAGGTCGTCGTATCGGCCGGCAAGATCGTCGAATATCGCGTGAACATGAAGGTCACCTTCGTCCTGAAGGACTGATCCGGCAGCGAAGTCTGGCGGTCGCCGTCACGGCCTGGCTGGCGGCGGCGACCGCGTCTGGATTGGGCGCGCGGCTATCGTTTCGTGACCCTGGAAGAGGCCCTGAGCGATCCGATCTATGCTCACGCCGACGCCTATGTGCGGGCCAACGGCGTCTCGTGGCTGCATCGCTGGACCCGAACCGACGGCCGTCCCATCCGTTGGGAGCCGGACCCGCCGCAATGGATCTCGGACCTGAACGACGCCCGTTGACCCCTTCCGAGCCGTCCGGGGCCGACACCGGGCTTTGCTCCGCCTCGCCTGTCCGCTAGACGGAGCGCGACATGACCGACCTGGCCCAACTCGAACTCGATCTGATCAACGCCGTCGGCGGCGCGACCGCCGTCGCGACGCTGGAAGAGGTGCGCGTGGTCGCGCTGGGCAAGTCGGGCGCGATCTCGGGTCTGCTCAAGGGCCTGGGCGCCATGACCCCCGACGCGCGTCGCGAACAGGGTCCGATCATCAACGGTCTGCGCGACCGCGTCACCGCCGCCATCACGGCCAAGAAGGCCGAGCTGGAGGCCGCCGAACTGGACGCCCGGCTGTCGGCCGAACGCGTCGATCTGACCCTGCCGGCCCGGCCGCGCAGACAAGGCGGCGTGCACCCGACCATGCAGGTGATGGACGAGATGATCGCCATCTTCGCCGACATGGGCTTCGCCGTGGCCGAAGGCCCGGACATTGAAGACGACTTTCACAATTTCACGGCCCTGAACTTCCCGCCCAAACATCCGGCGCGGGAGATGCACGACACCTTCTTCCTGAAACCCGATCCCGAGACCGGCGAGCGCAAGGTGCTGCGTACTCACACCAGCCCCGTGCAGGTGCGCACGATGATGAGCCAGCAGCCGCCAATCCGCATCATCGCGCCGGGCCGCACCTTCCGTAAGGATTCCGACGCCACCCACACCCCCATGTTCCACCAGATCGAGGGTCTGGTGATCGACCGCGACATTCACATGGGCCATCTGAAGACGACGCTTCAGACCTTCATCGCCCGCTTCTTCGAGCTGGACGATGTGCACGCGCGTTTCCGCCCGCACCACTTCCCCTTCACCGAACCCTCGGCCGAGATGGACATCCGTTGCGACCGCTCGGGCGGCAAGCTGGTGCTGAATCAAGGCGACGACTGGCTGGAGATCCTGGGCTGCGGCATGGTGCACCCGAACGTGCTGCGCGCCAGCGGCATCGACCCGGACCAGTGGCAGGGCTTCGCCTTCGGCATGGGCGTCGATCGCCTGGCCATGCTGAAATACGGCGTGCCGGACCTGCGGCCGATGTTCGAGGCCGACACCCGCTGGCTGGCCCATTACGGCTTTTCGGCCCACGCCGTCCCCAATCCCGCGTCCGGCCTGAGCTGACGCCGATCTTCGTTACGAGACCGATCATGACCGACGCCAATCCCGCCGCGACCGCCGAGCAACTGGTCACCCGCACCGCGTTCGAAAAGGCCGCCATCTGGCTGCCTCGCATGGCGCTGGAGCACCTGCGCCAGGGCCTGACCTTCATCGAGAACAAGACTTTCACCGACTGCACCCTGGAAGGGCCAGCGGTGGTCCTGATGGGCGACGGCGTGACCATGGACGGCTGCCACATGGGCGCGGCGTCGGACCCGGCCATGCTGCTGTTGCGCCCAGTCGGCAAGACGGTGAACGGCGTCATCGGCTTCAAGAACTGCAAATTCATCCGCTGTCGCTTCGCCCAGGTCGGTTTCGTCGGCGACGACCGCTTCATCGAAGAGTTCCAGCAGAACCTGGCGAACGGCCGCCCGGCGAAGGACGCCCAGTGAAATTCACTCTCGGCTGGCTGAAGGATCACCTGGACACGAGCGCCGACGTGGCGGCCGTGGCCGAGGCCATGACCATGGCCGGGCTGGAGGTCGAGGAGGTCCACGACCCGATCGCCGCGCTGGCGCCCTTCACCGTGGCGAAGATCGTCTCGGCCGAGCGGCACCCCAACGCCGACCGTTTGCAGGTCTGCCAGGTCGAGACCGTCGACGGCATGAAAGAGATCGTCTGCGGCGCGCCCAACGCACGCGCGGGCCTGACCACCATCTACGCCCCGATCGGCGCCTATGTGCCCGGCCTGGGCGTGACCCTGGTCGAGAAGCCGGTGCGCGGCGTGGTGTCGAACGGTATGCTGTGCTCGGCCTCCGAGCTTGAGCTGGCGGACGAGTCCGACGGCATTCAGGAACTGCCCGACGATCTTCAGGTGGGAACCCCCGCCGCCGGCGTCTTCGGCGCCGAGCCGGTGATCGATTTCGAGGTCACGCCGAACCGACCCGACTGGCTGGGCGTGGCGGGCATCGCCCGCGACCTGGCCGCCGCGGGGGTGGGAACGCTGACCACGGCGCCGATCGCGCCGATCACCGGCGGCTTCGCCTGCCCGATCACGATCCGTATCGAGGCGCCTGAGCTGTGCCCCGTCTTCGGCGGCCGTTTGATCCGGGGGGTCCAGAACGGCCCGTCGCCCGACTGGCTGAAACACCGGCTGACCGCCATCGGCCTGCGCTCGATCAACCGGCTGGTCGATGTCACCAATCTGATCGCCTACGACCGGGCGCGGCCCCTGCACGTCTATGACCGGGCCAAGCTGGTCGGCGATGAAATCGTGGCGCGCGGCGGCCAGGCGGCCAAGGACACCGGCCAGCCCGAACATCTGATCGCCCTGGACGGCAAGACCTATACGGTCGGCGCCGCCGATTGCGTCATCGCCGATGCGGCGGGCGAGCGCCCGATCGGCCTGGGCGGCGTCATGGGCGGCGAGTCCACCGGCTGCTCGGACCAGACGACCGACGTCTTCATCGAATGCGCCTGGTTCGACCCCATCGCCACGGCCCAGACCGGCCGGTCCTTGGGGATCAGTTCCGACGCCCAATATCGGTTCGCGCGCGGCGTCGACCCCGCTTCGATCATTCCGGGCCTGGAGCTGGCGACCCGGCTGATCCTGGACCTGTGCGGCGGCGAGCCGTCGGACATCGTGGTGACCGGCCTGGCCCCGGCGAACCCGCCCGCCTTCGTCTTCGATCCGGCCTATGTGAAACGCCTGTCCGGCCTGGACCTGAGCCAGAACCGAATCGCCCAGATCCTGACGGACCTGGGTTTCGCCGTGACCCGCGACGTCTCGCCCTGGACCGTCACGCCGCCGTCCTGGCGCCGCGATGTCGAAGGTCCGGCCGATTTGGTTGAGGAGGTCGCCCGCATCGAGGGTTTCGACGCCCTGCCCGACACCCCTCTGCCCGGCGTCGGCGCCCTGTCGAAAGGCGTGCTGAACCCGCGTCAGGCGCGTGTGCGGATCGCCCGCCGCGCCCTGGCCGCCCTGGGGTATGCCGAGGCCGTGACCTGGTCCTTCACCAATCGTGAGACGGCCACGTTGTTCGGCGGCGGCGGCGAGACCCTGGTGCTGGAGAATCCGATCGCCAGCGATCTGGACTGTATGCGGCCGTCGATCCTGCCCAATCTGATCCAGGCCGCCGCCCGCAACGCCGCGCGCGGCCACGCCGACGCGGCCCTGTTCGAGATCGGTCCCATCTATCTGACCGACCGGCCGGACGGTCAGCGCACGGTCATCGCAGGCCTGATCGCGCCCCACGCCGCGCGTCACTGGAGCGGGCCGGGCGAAGACCCCCTGTTCGCCCTCAAAGGCGATCTGATGTCGGTGCTGGATCAGATCGGCGCCCCGACCGGGTCGCTGCAACTGGTTCAGGGTCAGAACCGCGACTGGTGGCACCCGGGTCGGTCGGCGCGCCTGCAACTCGGTCCCAAGGTCGTGATGGCCGAGTTCGGCGCCCTGCACCCGCGCGTGCTCAAGGCGTTGGACGCCGACGGACCGATGCTCGGTTTCGAGATCGTTCTGGACAGCGTGCCCGAACCCAGGGGCAAGGCCGGAAAGGCGCGCGGCGCGGCCGATCTGCCCAACCTGATGCCCCTGACCCGCGACTTCGCCTTCCTGGTCGAAGACGAGCGAGCGGTCGGCGACCTGGTCCGCGCGGCGGCCGGGGCCGACAAGGCGCTGATCGAAACGGTCCGGGTCTTCGACGTCTACCGCGGACAGGGCGTGCCCGAGGGGATGAAATCGGTGGCGCTGGAAGTCGTCGTCCAGCCGCGCGAGGCGACCCTGGGCGAGGCCGAGATCGAAACCCTGTCGGCCAAGGTCGTGGCGGCGGTCGAGAAGCTGGGCGGAAAACTCCGCGGCTAGGCGCGTCTTGCGCGCTCAAGCAGCGAGCCGCCGCGCGGCGAGCGTTAGCGCCAGAAAGATGTCGTTAACCTTGCCGCCGCAAGGCTGACTCAAAGGGGGTGAAGGTTCGCGTCGAACCGATTCATCGCTGGGAGCCGCCGTCATGCACCGCCGCCAACTGCTCGCCACTGGTCTCGCCGCCACCGCCCTGCCGGGCCTGAACGCCTGCGCCACCAGCCCCGGCGCCGATCCGCGCTTTCCGGTCGGCGCCGACGAACAGGCCCGCGTCTATACGGCCGACGAACTGGTCGCCGCCGGGTCGCGCGAACTGGGCATCGCCGCCGAGGCCATGGGCGGCGCCATCGAGCGCATCTTCGCCGACCAGGGCGACAGCCCGACCGCCTATATCGCGGGCGAGGAAGCCGCGGGCGCGGCCGGCGTCGGTCTGCGCTACGGCCGCGGCGCCCTGCACATGAAGGACCTCAGCGCCTCTCAGGAAGTGTTCTGGCAGGGCGTCTCGATCGGCTGGGACGTGGGCGGCAACGCCAGCCGCGTCTTCACCCTGGTGTACGGCCTGTATCACCCCGACATGATCTATCGCCGTTACCCCGGCGTGGAAGGGTCGGCCTATCTGGTCGGCGGCCTGGGCGTGAACTATCAGCGCGCCGACGGCATCGTCCTGGCCCCCATCCGCACCGGCGTCGGCCTGCGCCTGGGCGCCAACGTCGGCACCATGGCCTACAGCCGCCAGCGCAACATCCTGCCGTTCTAGGATGCGCTAACGCTCGCGCCGCAGGCGCTCGCTGCTTGAGCGCGAATTAGAAGTCGGCGGCGATCAACGCCTCTATGCCTTCGCGGTAGGACGGATACTTCGGCCGCCAGCCCAGCTCGGCCTTGGCCCGGGCGTTCGAGAGGCGTTTGGAATCGAGGTAGAACCGCCGCATCCCATCCGACACGGACGGGTCGGTCCAGTCGACCTCGGGCGGTTGCGGCAAACCCAGCCGACGCGCGCTCCAGGCCGTGACGACATGGGCGGGCGCCGGTTCGTCATCGACCAGATTATAGGCGCGGCCCGGATGGGGCCGGTCCATCGAGGCGAACAGGCCCGAAACCACATCCTCGACATGGATGCGGTTGAATACCTGCCCCGGCTTTCGGACCATCCGCGCCTCGCCGTCGCGCAGCCGGTCCAGGCCCGAACGACCCGGTCCATATAAAGCCGGCAGCCGAAAGATCTGCACCGTCAACCCCATGCCGCGCCCGGCGTCCAGCCAGTCCCGCTCCGCTCGCACCCGCCGCGCGCCCTGCAAGGTGGCGGCGTTCAGGGCGTCGTCCTCGAAGGCCCAACCGCCGTCGCGGTCGCCATAGACGGCGGTGGACGACACGTATCCGATCCAGTCCGGCCAGGCGCCCGAAGCGGTGATCGCCGGGATCAAGGTCTGGAGACCGGGGCATCCTCCCTCTGTCGGCGGGGCGGTGACCAGTATGGCGCGGGTCTCGCCGACCGCCTTGGCCATCGCCGCCGCATCAGCCGGATCGACCGCCGTCAGCCCCTCCGCCTCCAGCGCCGCCCGCGTCTCGGGATCGCGCGACGTCGCCGTGACCGCATCGCCGCGCTTCAGGGCCTCGGCCCCGACCGCGCGGCCCAGCCAGCCGCCGCCGAAGATCAGAGGGGGGCGGCTCACGCCGTCCGGGCGGCCGCAGCAGCAGCCTTGGGCGCCGACACCGGCTCTCCGCCCAAGGCTTCGGCCCGTCGCCCGTTCCAGGCCGAGACGCAAGGAATCTTGGACCGATCGGCCCGGTCGGCGTAGCGGCGGGCGATCTCGGTCACATCCTGCATCAGCCCCTCGGCCAGGGTGATCGGCTTCAGCCCCAGTTCGCGGAACTGGTCATTGGCGACGACCAGTTCGTTCTCGTCGGCCTCCTGGCGCGGATTGGGCACGAACTGCACCTCGGCGCCGGTCATGTCGGCGACCATATGGGCCAGGTCGCGCACGCGGCGGCTCTCGGTCATCTGGTTCAGGATCTTGACCCGGTCGCCCGCCTTCGGCGGATTCTTCAACGCCAGCTCGACGCAGCGCACCGTGTCCTGGATGTGGATGAAGGCCCGGGTCTGGCCGCCCGAGCCGTGCACCGTCAACGGATAGCCGACCGACGCCTGGATCAGGAACCGGTTCAACACCGTGCCGTAGTCGCCGTCATAGTCGAAGCGGTTGACCAGCCGCTCGTCCTTCTTGGTCTCTTCAGTCTCGGCGCCCCAGACGATGCCCTGATGCAGGTCGGTGATCCGCAGGCCGTCGTTCTTGGCGTAGAACTGAAACAGCAGGGCGTCCTGCGTCTTGGTCATGTGGTAGATCGAGCCGGGGTTCGGCGGGAACAGGATTTCCTGCTCGGCGGGGCCGAAGTCGGTGTCCACCGTGACCTTCAGATAGCCTTCTGGGATGCGCAGGCCGGCGGTGGTGTAGCCATACACCCCCATCGTCCCCAGGTGCGCCAGGTGCACGTCCCGCCCGCTCTCGACGATGGCGGCCAACAGGTGGTTGGTGGCGTTCAGGTTGTTGTCGACCGTGTACAGCTTGTGGCGCGCCGACTTCATCGAATAGGGGGCGGCCCGCTGTTCGGCGAAATGGACCACGCTGTCGGGTTTCCAGTCGCGGATCAGGGCGACCAGGCGATCGAACTCCTTGCCCACGGTCATGTTGACGAAGTCGATGGTCCGGCCGCTGACCTCCTTCCAGGCGGCGATGCGCTCGCCCATGGTGCGAATCGGGGTCAGGGACTGGACCTCCAGCTCATTGTCGATGTTGCGACGGCTGAGGTTGTCGACGATCATCACGTCCCAGCCGCGCGCCGACAGATGCAGCGCCGTGGGCCAGCCGCAGAAACCGTCTCCGCCCAGAACCAGTACGCGCATCGTCCCTAACCCCTGTGTGTTCTTGTTTGTCCCTGCCTAGCCCAAGCGGGCCTCGGGTCAAAGCGACGCCGTGACGCGGTCAGGCCGCGTCAGCCGCCTCCAGCATGGCCCTCAGGGCGTCGCGCACGACGTCCGGCTGAAGCATGGGCAGGAAATGGGTGCTGCCGGGAAGGGTCTCGACCGTGACGTGGGGCAGGCCGCGCGGCGGCTGCGGCACATGACAGGCCAGGCCCGCCTCGGCCTTCAGGATATGGATCGGGCAGGTCAGCCGCCGCATCGCCCGCCAGGGATCATGGGCCTGGGCCGCATAGTTCGACGCCTCCCATTGCGACGTGCAGGCCAGCGTCAGGCCGCCGTCTGGAGCGGGAACCAATCCGTCGGCCAGATAGTCGGCCAGCACCGCATCCGGCCACCCCTTGAAGGCGCCGCGCCCCCGATAGGCGGCCAGGGCCGCCGCGCGGCTGTCGAACTCCGACCGGCGCTTCAGGGCGTTGACGACCAGGGGCGAGCGCCGCGGCAGGTCGCGCAACAGCGGCAGGTGGAAGGCCAGGACCGCCTGGCGGGTCATGATCACCGGATCGGCCAGCACCAGTCCGCGCATCCGTTCCGGTCGCGCCGCCGCCGCCAGCAAACCGGCCGTTCCGCCCATGGAATGACCGGCCAGCACCATCGGCGGGCCGTCCGTCGCATCCAACAGGGCGGCCAGGTCGGCGCCGTGATCGTTCCAGCCGCGTCGCCCTTCGGTCGCGGTCGGCAGGGTCGTCGCCCCGTGGCCGCGCAGATCCGGCGCCCAGATCCTGTATCGATCCGCCAACGGCGCCAGCAGGTGACGATAGGTCAGGGCGTTGAACCCATTGGCGTGGGCGAAGACCAGATCGACCGGCCGGTCCAGGTCGCCCCAGTCCAGCACCGCCATGGCGCCGCCGCGCGCGGGCAGGTCGACGGTCAGGCGGCGGGGTTCGCTCACGACGGTCAGGCCGGGACGCGGCATTCGGGGCACCGTCCGTGCGCCTCGATCGTGGTGCGTTCGATGGCGTAGCCCGCGCCCTCGGCGGCCTTGCGCAGGCCGTCGCCCATCGGCGCGGCGATCTCACGCGCAGCCCCGCAGCAGTCGCAGATCAGGAAGGCGGCCGCATGGTCGTCAGCGCCATGGCTGCACGCGACATAGGCGCTGATCGAAGCGATCCGGTGGGCCAGGCCGCGCCGCTCCAGAAACTCCAGCGCGCGATAGACGGTCGGCGGCTTGGCGGCCTGGCCGTCCTCGCCGAAGCGGGCGATCAGGTCATAGGCCTTCATCGGCTCACCCGCCCGCAGCAGCAGGTCCAGCACGCGTCGGCGCGGCGCGGTCATCCGCTCGCCGTCGACGGCGCAGGCGGCTTCCGCCGCGGCCAGGGCGCGTCGGGCCTCGGCTTCGGCGAGACCGGTTCCGGCATGATCGTGACCGCAGTGGGCGCCCATGCGCCACAGCTAGTGCCGGATCGCGTGCGCCGCAACCACGGCGGCTTGACCTGATGTGATGTTATCTCATAACACTCACGCCGAGTTGAGCAGGAGTTCCCCATGACCGTCGCCCGCCGTTCCCTGATGCTGGCCGCCGGAGCCGCCGCCCTGATCGGTCCGGCGGGCGTCGCGCACGCCCAGGCCGCGCCTCAGGCGGCTCCCGCGACCCAGGTCGAGGACGTGATCGTCACCGGCCGTCCCTTCGGCGTTTCCGAACGCGCCAGCCTGTTGGCCACCGACGTGCTGGACGAACAGGCCCTGGCCGTCGCCCCGGCCGCGACCCTGGGCGATCTGGTCGCCGACATCCCCGGCGTGCGCAGTTCGGCTTTTGCTCCCGGCGCCAGCCGCCCCGTGATCCGCGGCCTGTCCGGCCCGCGGGTTCAGGTGCTGACCAACGGTCTGGGCCAGATCGACGCCAGCTCCGTTTCACCCGATCACCAGGTCGCCTCGGACCCCGCCGAGGCCCGGCGCGTCGAGGTGGTGCGCGGCCCGACCACCCTGGTGTTCGGCGGTTCGGCCATCGGCGGCGTGGTCAACATCATCGACGACCGCATCGCCTCCGAACATCCCGACGGCGGCGTCGAGGGCCACATCGGCGCCCAGATCTCCAGCGTCGACGGCGGCCGCAGCCTGGGCGGGCGGCTGAAGATGGATGTCGGTCCTCTGGTCCTGTCGCTGGACGGCTTCAAGCGCGAGTCCGAGGACTATGATGTTCCCGTCTACCCGGAATCCGCCCGTCTGCTGGCCGAGGAGGGCGAGGCGCCCGGCGATGAACGCACGGTCGAGAACACCTTCGCCGACATCGCCCAGTATGGCGCGGGACTGAGCTGGATCGGTTCGCGCGGCTTCGTCGGCCTGTCGGTCAAGAAGCTGGACACCACCTACGGCGTGCCGGGGCACGACCACGAACACGAGGATCACGGCGCGGGCGGCCATGACCACGGCCATGACGGCGTCTCCATCGGCCTGGAACAGACCCGCTGGGATCTGCGCGGCGAACTGGCCCTGGACAGCGGCCCGTTCGAGCGGCTGAAGGTCTCGGCCGGCTGGGCCGACTATCATCACACCGAATTCGAGGGCGACGAGGTCGGCACCCAGTTCTTCTCGGACGGCTACGAGGCCCGCGCCGAACTGATTCAGCGCCAGCACGACGGGCACCAGGGCGTGGTCGGGGTTCAGCTCTTGGACCGGAGTTTCGACGCCGTCGGCGCCGAAGCCTATGTGCCGCGTACCCAGATCCAAGAGCAGGGCGTCTATTCGGTGCAACGCTACGACCTGGAGCGGTTCGGCTTCGAGGGCGGTCTGCGCCTGGATCACCGCACCCTGGACAGCGCCGTCGGCGAACGCGACTTCACCAACATCTCCGGCTCGCTGGCGACCTTCGTGCGCCCCTCGCGCGAGACCTTCCTGGGTCTCAGCCTGTCACGCACCTCGCGCGCCCCCAGCGAAGTCGAGCTGTTCGCCCAGGGACCGCACGCCGCCACCGGCGCCTTCGAAGTCGGCGACCCGGACCTGGACAGCGAATCCGTCTGGACCCTGGAAGGCACGGCCCACTACGCCTCCGGCCCGTTCAGCGCCGACCTGCATCTCTATGCCGCGCAGTACGACGGCTTCATCGACCTGCGCGCCACCGGCGCCGAAGACGACGACCTGCCGGTGTTCGCCTATGTCCAGACCGACGCTGATTTCCGCGGTTTGGAAGCCGAAGCGGCCTATGACCTGTGGACCGACGGCGACCGGACGCTGACGTTCAAGGGAACCGCCGACTGGGTGCGCGCCGACACCGACCTGGGTCCCGCCGCGCGCATTCCGCCGTGGTCGGCGACCGCCGCCCTGGACTGGACCTCCACGGCTTTCGACGCCGGGATCGAGGTGCGCAAGGTGGGCGAACAGGATCGCACGGCGGCTTTCGAACGGCCCACCGACGGCTATGTCGTCGTCGGCCTGAACGCCGCATGGCGTCCGTTCGCCGACCGCAACGTCACCCTGTTCGCCGCAGCGTCCAACCTGACCGACGAAGAGGCGCGTGAACACGCCTCGTTCCAGAAGGACATCGCCCCTCTGCCCGGCCGCAACATCCGCATGGGCGTCACCTACCGTTTCTGACGCTTGCGCGTGCGCGCGTTTGCGGCGAACGCGGGCATGAGATAGAAGGCCCGCCTTCCCTGTTTTCCGAGCCTGTCTCCTCCATGACCGACACGACCCAAGCGCCCGGCCAGATGGCTGGCAACGTCCTCTTCTACAACAAGCCGGAGCCGCTGAATCTGGATCAGCACGGCAAGCTGGGCGTCAACCCGGTCGACAAGCCCTATGGCTTCGTCGGCAAGTCGAACCTGGTGCCGCTGACGGTCACCGAATTCGCGCCCGCCGCCCTGTCCTATCCGGTGATCTTCATCGGCGAGACCCAGAAGCAGCCGGTCGCCGTCATGGGTCTGCGCCAGGACGAGAATTTCTACATCGACGAGGCCGGTATGTTCCGCGCCGACGCCTACATCCCGGCCTATGTCCGCCGCTATCCGTTCGTCTTCGCCAACGACGACGTGCAAAAGCGCCTGATCCTGTGCATCGACCGCTCGGCGCCCTTCCTGACCGAAGGTGGCGACACGCCGCTGTTCGTCGACGGCCAGCCCAGCGACTACACCAAGCAGGCCATGGAGTTCTGCAACAATTTCGAACAGGAGCGCCAGCGCACGGAAAGCTTCGTCAAGCTGCTGACCGATCTGGACCTGTTCGAGGTGCGTGAGGCCAACTTCACCCCGCGCAACCCGGACGGCTCGGCGGGCGAGCCGCAGAAGCTGGCGGAATATTTCGCCATCTCGGAAGACAAGCTGAAGGCCCTGCCGGCCGACAAGCTGGCCGAACTGCGCGACAACGGCGCCCTGGGTCAGATCTACGCCCATCTGGTGTCGCTGCTGGGCTGGGACCGACTGATCGCCCTGGCCTTCACGCGCCAGGCGCCGGTCGCCAACGCCTGATCGACCGCAAGGTCCAAAGACAAGCGCCCCGCCGGTCTCCGGCGGGGCGTTTTTCTTTCTTTCGTCATCCTCCGGCAAGCCGCGCAGCGGCGCAGACCGGGGGACCCAGCGGCGCCGAACCGTAGCGAAGGCGATGTCGAACGAGACCTGTGTGCGTGACAGGTTCGCGCTCTCGCGCGCCGCTGGATCCCCCGGTCTCGCTACGCTCGCCGGAGGATGACGAAAGGGATCGGTGACGCCGTGACACCCCGGAACAAATCAGGCACTAAACCGCGATGCCCGCCGACTCGCTGACCGTTCCGCCTAGCGCCAAGACCGAAGGCGATCTGACGGCCGCGCACGACCTGCTGAAGCGGGTCTGGGGCCATGCCGACTTCCGCGGTCTCCAGGCCGGGGTGGTGGCCGAGGCCCTGGCCGGGCGTGACGTCCTGGCCGTCCTGCCGACCGGCGGGGGCAAGAGCGTCTGCTATCAGATTCCCGCCATTCTGCGTCCTGGGCTGGGCCTGGTCGTGTCGCCCCTGATCGCCCTGATGACCGATCAGGTCGAGGCGCTGAAACAGCAGGGCGTCCGCGCCGCCCGGCTCGATTCCGGCCTGTCGATGGACGACCGCGCCGCCGTCTGGCGCGCCGCCCGCGCGGGCGAACTGGACCTGCTCTATGTCTCGCCGGAAGGTCTAGCCCAGCCGCATACCCAGGACCGGCTGCATGAACTGCCGCTGTCCCTGATCGCCATCGACGAAGCGCACTGCGTGTCTCAGTGGGGGCACGACTTCCGCCCCGACTACCGCACCCTGGGCCGTCTGGCCGAACTCTTCCCCGGTGTGCCGCGCATGGCCGTCACCGCCACCGCCGACGAACGCACGCGCGACGACATCCTGGCCTCCCTGCGCCTGCCCGACGCCCGCGTCTTCGTCGACAGTTTCGCCCGCCCCAATCTCCAGCTTTCGGCCGTCGCCAAGGAGAGCGCCTCGCGCGCCCGCACCGACGCCGCCGTGGTCGATCTGGTGCGCGAGCGCAAGGGCAAGCCCGGCGTGGTCTATTGCGGCAGCCGCGACGGCTGCGAGCGCGTGGCCCAGTCCCTGCGCGACGCCGGGGTCAACGCCATCGCCTATCACGCCGGTCTCGACGCCGGGGAACGCGACCGACGGCTGGAGCGGTTCCTGTCCGAGGACGCCGCCGTCATGGTGGCGACCATCGCCTTCGGCATGGGGGTCGACAAGCCGGATGTCCGCTTCGTCATCCACGCCGACCCGCCCGGCTCGCTGGAAGCCTATTGGCAGGAGATCGGCCGCGCCGGACGCGACGGCGATCCGGCCGAAGGGATCACCCTGTACGGTCCCTCTGACATCGCCTGGAGCCTGCGTCGCCTGGAGGGCCGTCCGATGGACGAGGCGGTCAAGGCGGTTCAGGTGCGCAAGGTGCGCCAGTTATTCGCCATGCTGGACGGCGCGATGTGCCGCCCCCAGGCCGTTCGCCGCTATTTCGGCGAAACGGACGCCGAACCTTGCGGCGTCTGCGACATCTGCGGCGACCCGCCCGCGCTCGACGACGCCACCGTGCCCGCCCAGAAGGCCCTGGCGGCGGTGCAGCGACTGGGCGAGCGTTATGGAAGGGGCCGCGTCATCGACCATCTGACCGCGCGGACCAAGGACGTTCAGCCGTGGGAGACCGAACTGTCGACCTGGGGCATTGGCGCGGACCTGTCGTTGAACGCCTGGCGCGCCGTGATCGATCACCTGATGTTCGAGGGCCTGCTGGCCGAGGATCCGAACGAGGGCAAGCCCCTGCTCATGCTGGGCGATCCCGCCGGGGTCCGCGCCGTCTATCGCGGCGAGCGCCCCATCGCCGTGCGTCGCGCCGCCGAACGCGCCCGGCCCGAACGCCCGCGCCGCAACGCCGGCCGCAACCTGGCCGCCGAGGCCCTGGACGGCGAGACCCGCGCCCGCTTCGACATCCTGCGCGCCTGGCGCCGCGAGCGGGCAGCCGAACAGCACGTTCCGCCCTACGTCATCTTCCAGGACCGCACCCTGCTGGAGATCGCGGCGACCCAGCCGTCGTCCCTCGACGCCCTGGCCCGGGTTTCCGGCGTCGGCGCCGGCAAGCTGGAGCGCTACGGCCGGGCGGTGCTGGACGCGCTGAAGGCCGCCTGAGTTCCTTCTCCCCTCGAGGGAGAAGGTGGGCCGCAGCGCGGCTCGGATGAGGGGGCTATGTCAGACACTCTGACGGACTGACAATGAAGTCGGATCAAGCTCACCCCTCATCCGTCTCACTCCGCGAGCCGCCTTCTCCCCCAAGGGGAAAAGGACTCCAGTCTCAACCCAGAAACCGGTCCACGGCCGCCTGAAAGCGGGTCGGCTGATCGATCATGACCATATGTTCGGCGCCCTCGATCCGTTCGAAACGGGCGGGCGGCCGCAGACCGCGATAGGCGGCGCGGAACAGGGCGTCGACCCGCGCCCTGGGATTGCGGTCGTCGGCGCTCCAGCCATAGACCACGGTCACCGGCGCGGCGACATCGCGCAACCGCCCGCGTAGGTCGATGGTCATCACCTCATACAGGCCCTGAGCCAACACCCGCCGGTCGCCGCCCTGCCAACCCAGGGTTCCGAACAGGGCGTCGGACGCTCCGCCCAGACCCGCGCCCAGATCGGCGCCCAAATTCGCGCCCAGGGCCGCCCCCCGGTCCTTCAGAGCGTCGTCGCCCAACAGCAGCAGGGCCGAATAGGCGATCTGCGCGATCGGCTCCACGTCCTGAGACCGGGCGCGCTCGCTGATCAGCGAGGGGAAGAAGGGTGCGGCGTCCACCACCATCACCCGGCCGACCCGCCGTCCTTCCGCGGCCGCCACACGCAGTGCGATCTGGCCGCCCAGCGAATGACCGATCAGAGCCGGACGCTCCAGCCCGGCCTGGGCGATATAGCGGCGGATCTCGTTGGCCGCCGGGCCGCTGAGCGCGCCGTTCGCATTGGCGCCCGGATCGGTCGCCCCGAAACCGCGCACCGTGATCAAATGCACCCGATAGCGGTCGTCCAACCGATCCGCAGTGCGCCGCCAGACGGTCGCGGTGGAGGCCAGTCCGGGGATCAACACCACGTCCGGCCCGTGTCCGCGCGTTTCGACCAGTATCCGATCCGAGCGAAAAGACGCCTGGGTCTGGGCGGGCGCGGCGACGAAAAAGGCCAGCAGGATCAACAGATACGGCCTCATGGCACCCAGACCCTGAACGCCGAAAGGGGCCAAGAGTCGGCACCGTGGTTGAAATCTCGGTTCGGATTGTGTGACATCGCGGAAATCTTCATGGTCGAAAATCCGGGAAGGCATTCCATGAAAACCGTCATCCGCACCCTGGCCGTCGCGGGTCTCGCCGTCGCCGCGCCCGCTGTTGCCGAGGACTGGAACCCCATCTCGCGCAGTTCGCAATACGTCTATATGGCCGATGGCGATTCCATCGCCTCGGTCGGCGCCGACACCACCGTTCTGGTCGCCCGCGCGCCGGTGGCCAAATCGGCCCGCGCCTATCGCATCGAGACCTATGCCTTCGACTGTCCGGCGGGCCGTTTCAAGATCACCCGCTCGGTCGAGTACGGCGACGACGGCGCCGAAACCGACGCCTTCGACGACACGGCCGCCGACTATGAGTCGGTTCCGCGCAATTCGATGATCGAGTCGATCAAGGAAGTGGCGTGCGACGGCAATCGCGCCGACCCGCCGACCTATCCGTCGATCGCGGCCTATCTGGACAGTCGCCGGTAGGGTTTAGGCGTCGACCGCCGCATCTAGGGCGTTCGCCTGGATGAACTCGCGGCGCGGTTCGACCACGTCGCCCATCAGTTTGGCGAACAGGTCGTCGGCGTCGTCGGCGTGGTCCACCTTGACCTGCAACAGGGTGCGGGCGTTGGCGTCCAGCGTCGTCTCCCACAACTGTTCGGGGTTCATCTCGCCCAGACCCTTGTAGCGCTGAATGGTCAGGCCCTTCTTGCCCGCCTCCAACACGGCGTTCAGCAGGTCGATCGGGCCGCGCACGGTGGTCGACTTGTCCTTGCGACGGAACACGGCGGGCGTGTCGAACACGCCCTCGAAGGCGGCGGCCCGTTCGGCCAGACGGCGCGCGTCCAGAGACCGGATCAGGGTCTCTTCCAGCACGATGCGTTCGGTCACCGCGCGACGCGACCGCTCGAACTCGACCGAACCCTGCGAAGCCGCGACGCCGCCCCACGGCCCGTCGCCTTCTTCGGCATAGAGGTTCAGCCGGGCCGCCGCGGCCGCCGGATCGCCCGCCACATCGCCGAACAGGCCAGCCAGGGCCGCCTGTTCGATGGCGAAGGCCGGGGCGCGTTGGCTCAGCCGGTCGACCCCGGCCTTGAAGGCCTTGGCCTCGCGCACCAGGGCTTGCAGGTCCATGCCTGTGCGACGTTCGCCATTGGGCAGGTCCAGCTCGGCCTCGCTGACGCCCTCCTCGATCAGATAGGCGTCCATGTCCGCCTGATCCTTCAGATAGCGGTGCTGCTTGCCCTTCATCACCTTGTACAGCGGCGGCTGGGCGATGAAGACGTGGCCGCGTTCGATCAGCTCGGGCATCTGCCGATAGAAGAAGGTCAACAGCAGGGTGCGGATGTGGGCGCCGTCGACATCGGCGTCGGCCATCAGGATGATCTTGTGATAGCGCAGCTTGTCGGCGTCGAAATCGTCGCGGCCGATGCCCGTGCCCAAGGCCAGGATCAGGGTGCCGATCAGGTCGGACGACAGCATACGGTCAAAGCGCGCCCGTTCCACGTTCAGGATCTTGCCGCGCAGAGGCAACACCGCCTGGTTCTCGCGGTTGCGCGCCTGTTTGGCAGAGCCGCCAGCGGAATCGCCCTCGACGATGAACAGTTCGGACTTGGCCGGATCGCGTTCCTGACAGTCGGCCAGCTTGCCGGGCAGGGAGCTGATCTCCAGCGCCGACTTGCGCCGGGTCAGTTCGCGGGCCTTGCGCGCGGCCTCGCGCGCGGCCGCGGCCTCGACGATCTTGGAGACGATCATCTTGGCTTCGACCGGGTGCTCCTCGAACCACTGGGCCAGGCCCTCCTGGCACAGGCCCTCCACCGCCGGGCGAACCTCGGATGAGACCAGCTTGTCCTTGGTCTGAGAGCTGAATTTCGGGTCCGGCACCTTGACCGACAGGACGCAGGTCAGACCCTCGCGGGCGTCCTCGCCGGTGACCGAGACCTTCTCCTTCTTGGCCGCCCCGGCCTGGTCGATATAGCCGCCCATGACCCGCGTCAGGGCCGCGCGGAAGGCCGACAGGTGCGTGCCCCCATCCCGCTGCGGGATGTTGTTGGTGAAGCACAGCATGGTCTCGTGGTAGCCGTCGTTCCACCACAGGGCCAGGTCCAGCTCGATGCCGTCCTTCTTGCCGCGGATGGTGATGACGTCCTTCAGCAACGGCGTCTTGGACTTGTCGAGATGGCGCACGAAGGCCTCGACCCCGCCCTCGTAATGCAGGATCTCCTCGAACGGCTCGGCGCCGCGATTGTCGGCCAGGCGGATCACCACCCCCGAGTTCAGGAAGGCCAGTTCGCGCAGGCGGTGTTCCAGCGTCTTCAGGTCGAAATCGATGTGACTGAAGGTCGTCAGCGACGGGAAGAAGGTGACCTGGGTCCCCGTCAACGGTCGGCCCGCCTTGTCGCCGCTCTCGCGGATCGGGGCGTCGCCGGTGACTTTCAGGCTCTCGGCGGTGTCGCCGCGCTCGAAGCGCATCTCGTGGCGCTTGCCGTCACGAAAGATGACCAGTTTCAGCCAGTCCGACAGGGCGTTGACCACCGACACGCCCACGCCGTGCAGACCGCCCGAAACCTTGTAGCTGTTCTGGTCGAACTTCCCGCCCGCGTGGAGCTGGGTCATGATGACCTCGGCCGCCGAGACGCCTTCGCCCTCGTGGATGTCGGTCGGGATGCCGCGTCCGTTGTCGGTCACGGTGACCGAGCCGTCGGCGTTCAGGATCACCTCGACCAGATCGGCGTGCCCGGCCAGGGCCTCGTCGATGGCGTTGTCCACCACCTCATAGACCATGTGGTGCAGGCCCGACCCGTCGTCGGTGTCGCCGATATACATTCCCGGCCGTTTGCGCACGGCATCCAGGCCCTTGAGAACCTTGATGGAATCGGCGCCGTATTCGGGCGAGGCGGCGGTTTCGTCGGTCATGAAGTCGTCGGTCAAAAGTCCCGCGTCGGGGACGGCCAAGGGCGGCGAGCAGGCCGCACGAATCGACGGCGGAATCTCCCGCGCCGATCGCATCGAAATATAGGAAATTCCGACTCAAATTGCGAGCCGAAAGGGGGCTTATTCCGTGTCGGCCAGCAGGGCGTTCGGCACGTCTCGATGCGCGTGCAGGAAGCGCACGATCTCGACCTCAGCGTCATCCTCCAGGTAGAGAACCAGATACGGAAATCCCATGATCTTCCAGACGCGCAACCCGTCTATCGCCATCTGCTGACCAAGCTCTGGCGCGCCAGCGCCGGGCGCATCCGCGATCAAGGCATGGGCGTCCTCGACCGCGTTGAGGAAACGCTGGGCGACCGTCGTTCCCGCTTCCAGCAGATAATGATCAGCGCCTCGTCAAACTCCGCATCAGCCTTAGGCCGGATGGAGAAGGGCTTGGCCGTCATCCCGCCTTCTTGACCGCCTGCCGGAGACGCTCTCGCTTACTCTCGAAATAGGTCTCATCCATCGGAATGGTCGGCCCTGAACTCATCCCTTCAAGAATCATCGCGCGCAGCTTGGCGACTGCGTGCTCCTTGCGCACCAGCGAGCGGATATACTCGCTGCTGGTCATGAAACTGTTCTCGGCGACCTGCTGATCGATGAATTCCTTGAGGTCGTCCGGCAGGGAGATGTTCATCGTGGGAATGACATGAGGATGCGCTTCGTGGCAAAAAATGGCAAGGATCAGGCCTCTTGCAGCGCCCCGCCCGCCACCTGCACGAACTGCGCCCGGCCCTCCAGCGCCTCGAACAGGGACCGTTCCGTGCCGGTCATGACGGCGGCCAGGCCCAGGGTCGCGATCTCGTCGAACAGGGCCGCGCGCCGCCCCGCGTCGAGGTGCGCCGGGGCCTCGTCCAGCAGCAGGACGGGCGCCGCTGCCTGGTCTTTCAGCCGCGTCGCCTGGGCCAGGATCAGGTTCAGGGCCAGGGCCTTCTGCTCGCCCGAAGACCCTTCTGCGGCGGGGCGGTTCTTCTCGCGGTGCAGGGCGGTCAGATCGCTGCGATGCGGGCCGTACAGCGACCGCCCGGCCGCCGCGTCCCGGCCCCGGGTCTTGGCCAGGCCCTCGCCGATCAGGCCGACCAGATCGGCCTGATCCGCCCCCTCGCCCGCCAGCCGTTCGGCCTCGCCGTCCAGCCCCAGATCGGCCTGCGGAAACGGCCGGTCGGCGCGCGCGTCGATGGCCGCCTGCAACGCCGTCAACGCGCCCGCCC
>JAFLCT010000080.1 GCA_017302335.1 Caulobacterales bacterium
GGGGCAGGGCGTCCCAGCGCATGGTCAGCGACGGCCCGGCCAGGGCGGTCTCGGCGTCGGCGCGCAGCCTTTCGCCGGCGGCGGCCTGGGTCGGGGTCAAGAAGCCGCGGCGGGCCAGCCACAGGATGGGGCTTTCGCCCAGATTGGCGCGGCGCGAGGTCAGGCGGCCGTCGGTTTGCACCAGCGGACGTTCACCCTCGACCATGCCGGGGCGGCCCGATCGGTCCGGGGTCATTTGACCTTCTGGCCGCAAGCGCCAGCCGCCGCCCTCGCGTGGTCTCAGGCCCGGATGGGCGATCAGGGCGCGCAGACCGGCTTCGTCCAGGGTCGTGACCACGCGCGAGCGCCGGTCGGGTCCCAGACGGACGGCGTAGGCGACGCCGTGCGCCTCCAGCCAGGCGCCGGGGCGGTTAAGCAGGGTCCGGGCGCGATCCGGCGAGGCGGTCAACGCGGCAGGTCGCAGCGCGGCGCCTCGAACAGGGTGGAGATCAAGGCTTCCAGGCGATCCAGCATGGCGTCCAGCTCGGGCCGGTCACGCTCGTCCTCGACCCAGCGACAGGCGTTCCCGGCCGTGGCCCGGTTGACGCCGAAGACGTGGCCGACGCGCTCCAACGGCCAGCCGAAGGCGATGTGGCTCAGATACATGGCCAGCCAGCGCGCGCGGCAATGGCCGTCGCGCAGCCGGTCGCGCGAGGCGATGCGCCGCGCCGACAGGCCGGTGGTGGTGGCGATAAGATGAATGGCCAGGCCGGCCTTGGACCGGTCGGTCTCCATGACGGGCACGCGATACGGTTCGGACACTCCAGACTCCCCTGATTAAACGTCGTCCGCACCCTAATGGATGCGGCGACCGTGATAGGAATATAGTCTTATGTGGCGACAAGAACGGTCGCATCGCCCGCCATGGCGGGCGCTAGCGTCCGACAACCTTGCATGGTTAAGCGGGCGAATGCGCGCGGTGCGCGTGACTTGCGGAAAAAATGAGTCCGCTTGACTCAGGAGCCTCGACGCCGATTCGCAAATCAGCCTACGATTCGCCTCAATGGGGTGGCGTTAACGCTTCTTAAGGCTTCGGCCGATTAACGTCCGAACAAGGTTACCCGTTCGTCTTGCTGCGGGTGTAACGACCAAGCTTCGCCTGGAGGGGCATGAATGCGCGTTCTGCTGATTGAAGACGATCACGCCACGGCGCAAAGCATCGAGCTGATGCTGAAGTCCGAAGGCTTCAACGTCTACACGACCGACCTGGGTGAAGAAGGCATCGATCTGGGCAAGATCTATGACTACGATCTGATCCTGCTGGACCTGAACCTGCCGGACATGAGCGGTCTGGAAGTTCTGCGCCAACTGCGCGTCGGCAAGATCAACACTCCGGTGATGATCCTGTCGGGCACCCACGAGATCGAGACCAAGGTGAAGACCTTCGGCGGCGGCGCCGACGACTATATGACCAAGCCGTTCCACAAGGATGAGCTGATCGCCCGCGTCCACGCCGTGGTTCGCCGGTCGAAGGGGCACGCCCAGGCCATCATCCACACCGGCGAGATCGCCGTGAACCTGGACGCCAAGACGGTCGAGGTGAACAGCCACCGCGTGCACCTGACCGGCAAGGAATATCAGATGCTGGAGCTGCTCTCGCTGCGCAAGGGCACGACCCTGACCAAGGAGATGTTCCTGAACCACCTGTACGGCGGCATGGACGAGCCGGAACTGAAGATCATCGACGTCTTCATCTGCAAGCTGCGCAAGAAGCTGGCGACGGCGGCGGGCGGCAAACACTATATCGAAACCGTCTGGGGCCGCGGCTATGTGCTGCGCGACCCGCAGGAAGGGTCCCAGACCGCCGCCGCCTGATCGGCCGCACGCGTCAGATATCGAAACGCCCGCCGGGACGACCGGCGGGCGTTTTGCATTCGGGGGCGGGTCAGATCCCGTAGCGGACTGTCTCGGTCAGTTGCACGGGCTGGTCGCCGACGGCGAATTTGTGATCGTCGAACGTCGGCGGTCCCGTCATCGGCCTGGCGCTGTTGGAGAAGGCCCAGCCCTCGCTCGGTCCGGCGGCGCCGAAATCCATGCGGTGATTGTCGTTCTCGTCATGCAGGACCATCAGGGCGTATTCGCCCGGCGCCACATCATGAAAGACCAGGGTGACCGAACCGGCGGCGTCACCGGCCACGCGTGCGGTGTATTGTCCGGCGCCGCGCAGAAAGGTCGAAGCGGTGTTCAACGACGCCAGAACGGTTCCGCCCCGCGCCTGAACCCCGGTGAGCGTCACGGTGACATCGGCGGCCATGGCTGGCGGAGCGGCGAGCGCGGTCAGGGCGGCGAGGGATATGAGGACGGTTTTCATAGATACTCTCCAGTGAAGAGTACTTTAAATCATAAAGTACCTTGCCACGCAAGGGCGCCGCACTGTCTCAAGAAAATGACGGCGTCAGCGCCCGAACGCCCTCGCCAGCGCGTCGAACATCGGCGTCGGCGCGCCGGAAGCGTCGAACAACAGGGGGCTGTCCTTGCCGTCGTCGCGGGCGTCCCGGCGCAGCCAACTGTCGGTGTCGCGCACGCCCCAGATGGTGAAGGCGTAACGTTGGGCTTGGGGCAGGTCCATGAAGGCGTGCGCCAGTTCGGCGACGCGCGCGGTCTGCTGGGCGCGCTTCTGCTTGGGGGTGCGGGGGTCCAGCGGACCGTCGCGGCGCAGCGAGGCGTCCAGTTCGGAGACATGGATCGGCAGGCCGAAACGGGCGGCCTCGCGGATGAAGGCGGCGGTCTGGCCCGCCGGAATTTCGATGTCCAGGTGCGACTGGGTTCCGATGCCGCCGACCGGCGCACCCGCCTTCAGCAACCGCTCGACCAGCCGCAGGAAGGTGGCGCCCTTGGTCGGATTGTTCTCGAGGTTGTAGTCGTTGAGGAACAGCACGGCCTGAGGATCGGCGGCCTTCGCCTGCTCGAAGGCGCGGATCATGTAGCCGTCCCGGCCCAGCGCCCGGCTGTACAGACAGTCGCGCAGGCCGTTCCCGTCCTCGGCCACCGGTTCGTTGACCACGTCCCAGCCCGAAGCCTGGCCGCGATAGCGTCCGGCGACATCGGCGATATAGCGGTCGTATTCGCGCGCGAACCGGTCGCCCGTCAGGCTTTTGAACCACGGGTGGTCCTGGGCGTACCAGATCAGGGTGGTGGCGTGCAGCCGCTGGCCGTGGTCGCGGGCGAAGGCGGCGATGCGGTCGGGGGCGTCCCAGCGGCGGCGGCCGTCGTCCTGGAGGATGTACTCCATCTTCATCTCCCACTCGGGGGTGAGCTGAGAGAAGTGCGTCGTGGCCAGATCGACCCATTGCGGATCGTCGAACTGGCCGGTCATGGCGCAGGTCCCGACCGGGAAGGGAGCAAGGGATTTCAGCGGCGGAACGGCGCGCGGCGCGGACTGGGCGGCGGCGTTACGCTGGCAAGCGGCCAGGGCGAGCGTCGAGACCAGAAAGGCGCGGCGGTCGATCACCGCGTCAGGAAGCGCGGCGGCGCAGACCCAGTTCGTCGAAGGCCGCGGTTTCGCGCCGACCGGCGGCGAGGATGGCGTTCAGACGGGTGGTCTCGGCCACGTGTTCGAACTTCTTGAGTTCCTCGAAGGCGCCGGTCAGGGCGTCGCGCGCGCCTTCTTCTTCCAGATCCAGGTCGTGCAGATCGGTTTCGGCCGCGCCCTTGCGGGCCTTCCAGCCCATCAGATAGGCCTGAAGCAGCAGACCGGATTCGGCGTCGTGGCGGGCGCGCTCGCGCTCGACCTCGGCTTCGGCGTCCAGCACGGCCAGGCGCATCTCGGCCGACGCTCTGCGGGCCGTGATCTCGGCCAGGCGCTTTTGCAGCGTCTCGACCTCATAGTTTGAGATGCGGATCAGCGATTGTGCCCAGGCGGTCATCGCCTCACTCCTTGATCATGCCGACGTTCAGGATGCCTTCCAGCCGGTTAAAGGAATCCGAAAGCCGGGTGGCGTCGTCGGGCGACTGGGTCAGAAAACCTTCCAGCGCCGGGTTCAGGGTGATGGCGCGGTCGACGACAGGATCAGCGCCGTTGCGATAGGCGCCGATGCGGATCAGCTCTTCCATGTTGGAATAGGCCGACAGGCACTGGCGCGCGCGGCGGTTCAGCTCGCGCTCCTCGGGCGTCTGGCAGGCGGGCATGGTGCGGCTGATCGACTTCAGCACGTCGATCGCCGGGAAGCGGCCGCGTTCGGCGATCTTGCGGTCCATGACGATGTGGCCGTCCAGAATGCCGCGTACGGCGTCGGCGATAGGCTCGTCATGGTCGCCGCCGTCGACCAGCACGGTGAACAGGGCGGTGATGGGTCCCGCGGTCGTTCCGTCCGGCCGGATCGGGCCGGGACCGGCGCGCTCCAGAAGCTTGGGCAGTTCGGTGAAGACAGTGGGGGTGTAGCCCTTGGTCGTCGGCGGCTCGCCCGCAGCCAGGCCGATCTCGCGCTGGGCCATGGCGAAACGGGTGACCGAGTCCATCAGGCACAGGACCTCCAGGTCCTGATCGCGCAGGAACTCGGCGCAGGCCATGGTCATATAGGCGGCCTGACGGCGTTTCAGGGCCGGTTCGTCACTGGTGGCGACCACGACGATGGCGCGTTTCAGCCCCTCTTCGCCCAGGGTCTCTTCGATGAATTCGCGCACCTCGCGACCGCGTTCGCCGATCAGGCCGACGACCACGGCGTCGCAGGTCGCCTGACGCGCCAGCATCGACAGCAGCACCGACTTGCCGACGCCCGAACCGGCGAAGATGCCCAGACGCTGGCCCCGGCAAGTGGTGGTGAAGACGTCCATGGCGCGGACGCCCAGATCCAGACGCTCGCCGACCCGGCCGCGCGAATGGGCCGGAGGCGGGGGCGCGCGCAGGGGGTAGGGGGCCGGGCCTTGCGGCAAGGGACCCTTGCCGTC
Organism: Caulobacterales bacterium; assembly: GCA_017302335.1. Taxonomy (GTDB): domain Bacteria; phylum Pseudomonadota; class Alphaproteobacteria; order Caulobacterales; family Caulobacteraceae; genus Brevundimonas. The sequence goes on from JAFLCT010000080.1 coordinate 4,927, forward strand.
GATGGGATTGCCGAAGGCGTCGATGATCCGGCCCAGCCAGGCGGTGGTGGGCCGCACGGCGGCGGCGGCGTCGATGATGCGGATGTCGGCGCCGGGAGCCACGCCCTCGACCGGACCGAACGGCATCAGCAGGGCCTTGGCGTCGCGAAAGCCGACCACCTCGGCCGGCAAGGCGGGCAGACCGCGCCGTCCGATCTCGGCCCGGGCGCCGACGGCCAGACGCGACAGGCCGCCCCGGGATTCGATCAGCAGACCGCTGACGCCGGCGACCTTACCAGTCACGATCAGCGGATCGATCGCTTCGACGGCGGCGACAAGATTGCGCAAGCGGAAGGCCCCAGAACAGGCGTTAACCTTTGGGCCGTCGTGGTTAACCGGCGATTAACCGCTTAGGCGGGCGGCGACTCGGCGGGGGTCGTTTCCGATGCGGCCGCGCCGTCCCGACCCGTCGTCAGGATGGCGCCCGCCGAGGCGGCCACAATGGCGGCGATGGCGCCCCACTGTTGGGGGGTGAGCAGTTCATGCAGGAACAGCACTCCGGCCAGGGCGCCGATAGCGGGTTCGACGCTCAACAGGACGCCGAAAGTGCGTTTGGGCATACCGCGCATGGCCACCATGTCCAACGAATAGGGCAGGGCGCTGGAGGCGATCGCGACCAGAAGCGCCGTGGTCAGGACGGCGGGCGCCAGAAGGCCGGCTCCCGCCTCGGCCACGCCAAACGGCAGGATGACCAGGGCGGCGACGGTCATGCCGATGGCGACCGAAGGCCCTGCCGGAACGCCGCCCAGTCGCTTGCCGAAGACGATGTACAGCGCCCAACAGACGGCGGCGATCAGGGCGAAGCCGACGCCGACCGGGTCCAAGGACCCCGCGCCTTGATGCAAAGGCAGCAACATCAACAGACCCGCCGCGGCCAGGCCGATGCAGGCGAAATGCGCCAGGCGACGCGCATGAACCAGGGCCAAGACCAGGGGACCGGTGAACTCGATCGCCAGAGCCAGACCCAGGGGGATGGTCTTAAGCGACATATAGAAGGTCAGATTCAGCAGACCCATGGCTCCGCCGAAGGCGAGCAGGCGGCCGATGTCGGCGCGGCTCAAGCGGATGCGCCAGGGTCGAAAGATCGCGGTCAGCATCACGGCCGCCAGCCCGACCCGCAGGGCGGCGGTCCCCTGGGCGCCGACAACGGGGAACAGTTGCTTGGCGAATGAGGTGCCGAAGGCCAGCGAGGTCATGGCCGTGAACAGGGCCAGATAGGGCGTAAACGGCGCCCAGCGGGCGCGGATGGAACGGTCGGGGAGGGGCAGGGCGGTCATGTCCCGAACCTAGGGCAGGACGGCTTGCGCTTCTCGGCGATTTCAGGTGTGGATACGCCTGTTTTCATCATCAATGGTAGTGTTATGACGAATTTCGTCAATCTGGATGTCTTTGACCGTCGCATCCTGGCCCGGGTCCGCCGCAACAATCTGGAGCCGGCGCGGGTGACCGCCGAGGCCGTGGGTCTGTCGGAATCCGCCGTGCTGCGGCGTCTCAGGCGGCTGCGCGCCGAAGGGGTGATCAAGGCCGATGTGGCGATCATCGACCCGGCCTGCGTCGAACCGCGCATCGTTCTGCACGTGCTGGTCGAAATGACGACCCAGGAGCGTCCGGCCATGGAGGCGTTCAAACGCGCCCTGGCCGCCAGCCCGGAAGTCCAGGGCGCCTGGGACGTGACTGGAGAAACCGATTATCTGGTGACCGTGGCGGTGCGGTCCATGGCTGAATACGAAGCCTTCTGTCTGCGCGAACTGACCGTCGAGGCCAAGGTGCGGACCTTCAAGAGCATGATCGTGATCCGGGAAGTGGTCGGCTTCGATCCCGCGCGGACGCATCTGGCGGGCGGGTCCTGAAGACGACGATACGCCAAGCGCCACTTTTGCCGGGCGGCGGGTCCGCCTATGTGAAGGCGGCCTAAGCCGATTGGAGACCGCCCCATGTCCGACGCCGCCTATGACGCCTCGCGCCAACTCAAGTCCGGCCGGGGCAAGGTCTACGCCTCGATCCTGGACACGATCGGCGACACGCCTCTGGTTGAATTGCCGCGCCTCTCGGCCGAGCTGAAGCCCAAGGCGCGGGTGCTGGCCAAGCTGGAGTTCTTCAACCCCGTCGGCTCGGTCAAGGATCGGATCGGCGTGGCCATGATCGAGGCGCTGGAACAGGCCGGCAAGATCGGTCCCGGCTCGGTCCTGATCGAACCGACCAGCGGCAATACGGGCATCGCCCTGGCCTTCGTGGCGGCGGCCAAGGGCTACAGACTGGTCCTGGTCATGCCCGAGAGTATGTCGATCGAACGGCGCAAGATGTTGAAGCTGCTGGGCGCGGAGTTGGTGCTGACCCCGGCCGAGAAGGGCATGAAGGGGGCCATCGCCATGGCCGAGGAGCTGATGCAACGCACGCCCGGCGCGGTCAGCCCGTCCCAGTTCGACAATCCCGCCAACCCGGCCATCCATCGCGTGACCACGGCCGAGGAGATCTGGAACGACACGGACGGCGCCGTCGATATCGTCGTGGCGGGCGTCGGCACGGGCGGCACGATCACCGGGGTCGGCCAGGTGCTGAAGGCCAAGAAGCCCTCGCTGCGGATGATCGCGGTCGAGCCGACCGACAGCCCGGTTCTGTCCGGCGGCCAGCCCGGTCCGCACAAGATTCAAGGCATCGGGGCCGGTTTCGTGCCGGGGGTCGTCGACCGCGCCATGATCGACGGGGTCGAGACCGTCTCCAACGATGAAGCCTTCGACATGGCCCGCCGGGCCGCCCGCGTCGAAGGCGTTCCGGTCGGCATCAGCTCTGGCGCCGCCCTGACCGCCGCCTTCCGCCTGGCCGCTCTCGATGAGAACGCGGGCAAGACGGTCGTGGCCATCGTGCCGAGTTTCGCGGAACGCTATCTGTCGACCGCCTTGTTCGAGGGACTCTAGGTCGACGGCGCGCCCGACACGCCCGGTTAACCGTGTGCGGCTAGGTTGGGTCTCATGAATGAGGCGGTTCCGGCGATGACGGACAGCGCCCCCGCAGGGGCGTTCAAGGCGCGGCACGCGCTGTTGAAACGTCTGGCTGACGTCGTCTCCCTGCCCGCCAGCCGGATCAACGCCTTCGAACGGGCCGTGACTGGCGATCTTCTGGTCGAGATGTTGCGGTTGGCCGCCCCGGAGGAGCGACGGAGGGTCGCGGCGCGCCTGGCGCCGCTGTCCGAACTGCCCAACAGCCTGGCGCGGCTGTTGTTGCGCGACGAACCGTCGATCGCGGGGCTGTTGATCGAACAGTGCGCCTCGCTGAACGACGCCGATCTGGTGGGCTGCGTGCGCGACACGGGACCGGACCACCGTCTGATGATGGCCGCCCGGCGCGGTCTGTCGGAGGTGGTGACCGAGAGCCTGGTCGGTTTCGGCGAAACGGTGGTGATCGAGGCGGTGCTGAAAAACCCCACGGCGCGCCTGTCGCAAGGCGCGATCGAGATGGTGGTGGCGGCCAGCCGCACGGCGAACAGCCTGTGCCATCTGTTGTTGAAGCGGCCCGAGCTGCGGCCGTCGGGCGCCTATGCGATGTTCTGGTGGTGCGACGCCGAGGATCGCCGGACCATCCTGCAACGTTTCGCCGTGTCGCGCGAGGTGATGCAGGAGGTCGTCGATGATGTCTTCCCCATGGCTGCGGTCGAGAATTGGCAGGACCCGGTGTCGAGAAAGGCGCTGCAATTCATCGAGCGTCGGCAACGCAACCGCGCCGCGATCGAGAAAAGTCCTTTCGGTGGGCTGGAGGAGGCGGTCCAGGCCGCTGGGGATCAAGGCCTGAGCCGCGAGATCGCGGCCGAGATCGCCTATCTGGCGGGGGTCAAACCTCTGACCGGGGCCAAGATCCTGGGCGATGTCGGCGGCGAGCCGGTGGCGATTTTGTGCAAGGCGACGGGTCTGGGCAAGGGCGATCTGCGCAATCTGTGGCGGTCGATGCGGCGTCCCGAGACGACCCCGGCAGGTGTGGTCGATCCGGCCTGGGTGCGGGTTCAGATCACCTTCGATATGTTGGCGGTCGATCGCGCTCAGACGGTATTGCGATACTGGAACTGGTCGTTGTCCTCGGCGATGACTCCGGCCCTGATGCGCGCGATCAGGGAGGGTGAAGACGGAGCCGTCGATGAATATTCGACGCCCGAACGCACCGCGATGATGGCGCTGGCTCAGGACTTCGGCCGTTAGTCCTATTCGGCAACCGGGCGCGTTTAAACTGAATAGGGACGCGGCTCAGTTGAATCTCTGTGCGCATTGCTTTTCAGCCCGAAGCTCCGTATTGACGGCCGATTACTTCTGATCGATTCCGGTCAGAGCAAAACCCATATGACGGAAGGTCGGGGCGTCCCAATGGAAGAAAAGCCTGAACTGCTGGAAATGACGGCGGACATCGTTTCCGCCTATGTCAGCAACAATACGGTCAACGCGGATGCGCTGCCTGGTCTGATCTCCAGCATTCACTCGATGCTGTCGCAGGTCGCCGGAGGCGGCGTCGAACCCGAGCCGGAGCCGCAAGAACCGGCGGTGCCGATCCGCAAGTCGATCAGCCCCGACTATCTGATCTGTCTGGAAGACGGTCGCAAATTCAAGTCGTTGAAGCGCCACCTGCGCACCAAATACGACATGAGTCCTGAAGAATACCGCGCCAAGTGGGGTCTGCCGAAAGACTATCCGATGGTCGCCCCGAACTACGCCAAGGCGCGTTCGGACCTGGCCAAGCAGATGGGCCTGGGCCAAGGCGGCCGCAAACCCGCCCGCGGCGCGCGCAAGAAGTAAGCCGGTTCTCGAACGGGTAGGAACGCCCGCTTCCGAAAGGAGGCGGGCGTTTCTCGTTGGGCTTCTCCCGATGCGCCGGGAAGGCGCGTGTGGAGGATCAGGCGGCTTGCACGCCCCGGCGCATACGCCAGAAGCGCAGGGTGCGCATGGCCGCGTCGCGCGTCAGATCGGCGTACATACGGGCGTAGCCGTGCGCCTTGCCCATGGCGTCGCCCTCGGTGTTCAGAAGAACGACGGCGTAGGTCAGGAAGATGGCCCGATCCAGGTCGGCGGCGCGGCAGATGACGGCCAATGCGTCCAGTTCGCGCCGCTCGATGATCTGGGCGGCGGTGTGGAAATCCACGTCGGACAGTTGGGCCAGGGCGATGATGAAGGACGTCTTTCCGCCCGATCGAAGGAACCGCGCCAGCATCTGAGGCGTGAGCTGGCCCGCGGCCTTCAGCTCTTCCACATAGGCCAGGCTTTCGGCGTAGTCGGCCGGCAGGGCGCCGTCGACGGTGGCGATCCGCGCGCGACCGGCGGCGAGAGCGCTTTCCAACAACGTCGGGTCCATGGCGGCGTTCTGTTCGAGGATGCGCTGACGCAGACGCGCCTCGACGACGAAATACATTTCGTTCAGCAGATCGGCGGGTAGGCCGCGACGGGCCACGGCCGCCTCATGCAGGGCCGGATTGGCCTTGGCGCGTTCGACGGCGGTTTCGGCCCCGGTGCGCGACAGGCGGGCGCCGTCGTTACGCAACAGGCTGCCCAGGGCCGCGTCGTCGCCCTTTTCGACGATGGCGTCCGAGACGGCCTCGGACACTTCGGCGCGTTCGGTGACGGCCAGGATGTGGTCCTGGCTGCGGGTGCGGACGACCTCGATCAGCTCGGCCTCGCTGAGAACCGGCGAGGTCCGCAACACGGCGCCAGCCACGGCGGCCTCGTCATTGGCCAGGCGGCGGATCAGGGTTGGCGGGGCGTTGGGCGCGGTCGCGAAACGGGCCGCCAGCTCGGCGCGGACGACGGTCTCCATCTCGGCCGACAGGTCGGACAGGACGGAATCGAACAAGGCCTGTTCGTTCGGCGAATGGCCCGGGGCGCCGAAGAAATGATCGGTCAGTTCGCGCAACAGGGCGCGGCGCGTCTCGCTGGACGGCTCTTGCGCCAGGGCGATCAGGTCCGGCAATCGCGAGGGCGACGAGGAAGGCGCGGCGGGAGCGTTCATTGGATGTCGTCGATGTTCGTCTGCGGAGCTGGGCGCACTCGGCCGTTGGCGTCGCGCAGGACGGTGGGAGCGGCGGGCGGCTCGGCCAGGTCCTCGGATTGGGGCGTGCGCTCCAACTCGACCGGCAGGGCTTCCAGATAGACGGGCGCGGGCATGGCTATGGCGTCGGGTTGGCGGCCGTTCTGACGGTGCAGAGAATAGTAGCGGGCTTGAGGGCCAGAAGTCGCAGCCGCCTGTCGAACGGGTTGCGGGGCGGCGTCCTGGGTCGAGGCTGGAGCTGCGGCGGCGCCGAGGCGGAAAATGGGAGCGTCGCGGCGCGGAGCCATGGGGTCGGCCGCGACCGGCGGCGCGGGCTGAACCCTGGCCGCCGGGACCGGAGGC
>JAFLCT010000081.1 GCA_017302335.1 Caulobacterales bacterium
CCGGCGCCCAAGAACCTGGTGGTGCCGACCTATGACTATGTGTCCGACACCCGCGTGAAGATCGGCTGAGGACGACAGCGAACATGAGCGATCACGAAAGCACCTACGTCCCCAAGACCGGCATCGAAAAGTGGCTGGACAGCCGCCTGCCGATCATCCGCTTCGGCGCCGACTATATGTCGCTGCCGACCCCCAAGAATTTGAACTACTGGTGGACCTTCGGCGGCATCCTGGCCCTGTGCCTGGTCATCCAGATCGCCACCGGCGTCGTCTTGGCCATGCACTATGTGCCCAACACCGCCATGGCCTTCGCCTCGGTCGAGCGCATCATGCGCGACGTCAATGGCGGCTGGCTGATCCGTTACGTCCACGCCAACGGCGCCTCGATGTTCTTCATCGCGGTCTATCTGCATATGCTGCGCGGTCTCTACTACGGCTCGTACAAGGCCCCGCGTGAGATGATCTGGATCCTGGGCTGCGTGATCTTCTTCCTGATGATCGCGACGGCCTTCCTGGGCTACGTCCTGCCGTGGGGCCAGATGTCCTTCTGGGGCGCAGAGGTGATCACCAATCTGATCGGCGCCATCCCGGTGGTCGGCGAGCCGATCCTGATCTGGCTGCGCGGCGGTCCGGCGATCGACAACGCCACACTGAACCGCTTCTTCTCGCTGCACTATCTGCTGCCGTTCGTGATCTTCGGCGTCGTGGTGCTGCACCTGTGGGCCTTGCACACGGGCGGTCAGAACAACCCGGTCGGCATCCTGATTCCCAAGGAGCGGACAGCCAAGGACACCGTGCCCTTCCATCCGTATTTCACGGTCAAGGACGGCTTCGCGATCGTGCTGTTCCTGATCATGTTCTCGATCTTCGTCTTCTATATGCCGAACGCCCTGGGTCACGCCGACAACTACATCCCGGCCAACCCGTTGCAGACCCCGGCGCACATCGTGCCCGAGTGGTATATGCTGCCCTTCTACGCCATCCTGCGGGCCATCCCCGACAAGTTCGGCGGCGTGGTGGCCATGTTCGGCGCCATCGGCGTGCTGTTCGTGCTGCCTTGGCTGGACACGTCGCGGGTGCGCTCGATGCGCTATCGCCCGACGATGCGGACCTTCTTCGTGATCTTCCTGTTCGTCTGCTTCGGCCTGGGCTGGTGTGGGGCGCAACTGCCCGACGCGCCGGTGATCGGCACGTTCAAGACCTTCACCCTGATCGACGGCGACCTGAACAGCTATCTGTGGCTGACCCGTCTGTTCACCGCCTACTATTTCGTCTTCTTCCTGGTCCTCATGCCCTGGCTGGGCCTGAAGGAAACGCCGCTGCCGGTGCCGGCCTCGATCTCCGAGCCTGTCCTGGACGGCGACGAGCACAAGGCGTGAGGGCGATGATGACCGTTGGAAACAAGACCGTGCTCAAGACCCTCGCCTCCGCCGCTCTGGCTCTCGGCCTGATCGCCTCGGCCTCCCCGGCCCTGGCCTCGGGCGGCTCCCTGCATCCGCGTTCGGGCGGCTTCTCGTTCGAGGGACCGTTCGGCACCTTCGACCAGGGCCAGCTCCAGCGCGGTTACAAGGTCTATCGCGAAGTCTGCTCGTCGTGCCACGGCATGAGCCTGCTGCACTTCCGCAATCTGGGCGATAAGACCGGGCCGTTCTGGGACGCCCACTATCCCAACCCGAACGACAATCCGGTGGTGAAGACCCTGGCCGCCGAGGTTCAGGTCAACGACATCGATTCCGAGACCGGCGAACCGATCCGTCGCGACGCCACGCCGGCCGACGCCTTCCCCAGCCCTTATCCGAACGCCACGGCCGCAGCTGCGGCCAACGGCGGGGCGGCGCCGCCGGACCTGTCGGTCATGGCCAAGGCGCGTCACGGCGGGGCCGACTACATCTATTCGCTTTTGACCGGCTACCGCGCTGCGCCGGCGGGCCTGCAAATCCGCCCGGATCAGCACTACAACCCCTATATGGCGGGTGATATGTCGCCGTTCTGGACCGGCGACCACGATCATGTGCCGCCGGGCGGTTTCATCGCCATGCCCGCGCCTCTGCGCGACGGTCAAGTCTCTTACGACGACGGCACGACCGCCAGCGTCGATCAGATGTCCAAGGATGTCGCCGCCTTCATCGCCTGGGCGTCGGACCCACACGCGACCGCGCGCAAACAGACCGGTCTGGGCGTGCTGATCTTCCTGTTCCTGTTCGCCGGGCTGACCTACGCTAGCTATCGCCGCATCTGGAAGGGTGTGGCGCACTAGATGGAGTTTCTCCCCGAGTAACGTCGGCGTTGAAACGGAAAACCCGCCGCGGCCCTGGCTTCGGCGGGTTTTTCATGGCCGCTTGCCAAGTTGAAAAAGTACTTTATTGTATAAAGCGAAGATGTAGGGGAACATGATGCGCAAGGCGATTTTGGCGGGAGCGCTGTTTCTGGCGGCTTCAACGGCGACAACGGGCGCGGCCTGGGCGCAGACGCCTCAGGCCGGGGTGCAGGCCGCGCAGCGCGAGGCGATAACGAAACTGTCGCGGATGCAAGGCGTCTGGGTCGGTCAGGCCTCGGGGATCAATCCCGACCAGAGCCGCTATTCCGTGACTCAGACCGAGCGCATTGGTCCGATGCTGGACGGGACGATTCTCGTCATCGAGGGGCGCGGGTATCGCGCCGACGGATCGACCGGTTTCAACGCCTTCGCCGTGCTGTCCTACGATCCCGAAGCGTCGAAATACGAGCTTCGCAGCTACGCCCAGGGCTATAGCGGGACCTTCGAGCTGAAGCCCACCGACAACGGCTATGTCTGGGAGGTTCCCGCTGGTCCCGGCGTCATGCGCTACACCTCCGACATTACGGACACCACCTATCATGAGGTCGGCGACTTCATCATGCCGGGCATGGCGCCGATGCGGGCGTTCGAAATGACCCTGACACGCCGGGGCGACACCGACTGGCCCGCCGCGAACCCCGTCGATCCCACGCCCTAGACGCATCGACAGAGGCGAAACGGGCCACTAGGGTCCCCGCCGAGTGTGTTCACGGTCTCGGGGTCTGTTCGTCATGCGTCTGAAAATTCTCGTCCTCGCCGCCGCCTCAGCCGCGCTTCTGTCTGCGTGTGCGACGGCTGGGAACCCTGCTGACGCCGGGCCGATGTTCGATGCGGAACGCCTGTCTGAGCACGTGCGCATCCTGTCCGACGACAGTTTCGAAGGCCGCGGCATCGCCACCCCGGCCGAGGACAAGGTGATCCGCTATCTGAGCGAACAGTACGCAGCCGCCGGTTTTCAGCCGGGCGGGCCGAACGGCGCCTGGACCCAGGACGTGGTCCTGAACCGTTTCACCGTCTCGCACCCGTCCGCGACCCTATCGGTCGGGGACTGGTCCCAGGCCATCCGGCCGGGTCAGGACATGGTCTTCTCGACCCGCCTGCCGGGCAGCAAGGTCGATCTGCGTGACGCGCCCCTGGTCTTCGTCGGCTATGGCATCAAGGCTCCGGAGCGTCAGTGGGACGACTTCAAAGGCCAGGATATGCGCGGCAAGATCCTGGTCGTTCTGGTCAATGACGCCGACTTCGAAGAGCCGTCGTTGAACACCTTCAACGGCCGGGCCATGACCTATTACGGCCGCTGGACCTACAAATACGAAGAGGCGGCGCGTCAGGGCGCGGCGGGCGTCATCATCGTGCACGAGGCGGCTCCGGCCTCCTACGGCTGGGCCACGGTCAACAATTCCTGGTCGGGACCGCAGTTCGACATCCTGCGTCAGAACGCGGCGGCTGAGCGCATCCCGATGGAGAGCTGGATGCAGCGCGATCTGGCGGTCGAGATGTTCCGCCACGCGGGTCTCGATTTCGAGGCGCTGAAGGTCCAGGCGCGCAGCCGCGACTTCCAGCCCGTACCCCTGACCGGGGCCAAGCTGAGCGCGCGCTTCGACGTGGCCAGCGAGCAGATCACCACCCACAACGTCATCGCCCGCCTGCCGGGAACGACCCACCCGGACGAGACCATCCTGTACACCGGTCACTGGGATCACATCGGCATCGGCGACGCCGACGCCAATGGCGACCGCATTTTCAACGGCGCCATCGACAACGCCAGCGGCACGGCCGGCGTACTGGAGCTGGCGCGGGCCTTCGGTCGTGGGCCGCGCCCTGAACGGTCGATCGTGATGATCAGCTTCACCGCCGAGGAAAGCGGGTTGCTGGGTTCGGAATTCTACGCGGCCAATCCGGTCTATCCGCTGGCGACGACTGTGGCTGGTTTCAACCTGGACGCCATGAACGTCTATGGCCGGGTCGAGAACCTTCAGGTCGTGGGCATGGGCCAGTCGAACCTGGACGAACGGCTGCAAGCCGCGGCCGCCCTGCAAGGCCGCCCGATCACGGCCGAAGCCAATCCGGCGGCGGGTTCCTATTTCCGTTCCGATCACTTCCCGTTGGCCAAGCGCGGCGTGCCCATGGCCTATGCCGACGGCGGCGGCGCCTTCCGTGACGAGCCGAAGGCCGAACGCGAGGCCGCGTCCAGCGACTATGGCGCGCGCCGCTACCACCAGGCCGACGACGAGTGGTCGCCCGACTGGGATTATAGCGGCATGATCGAGGACCTGACGGTCGTCTATGCGGTCGGTCTCGACCTGGCGAACAGCCGAGACTGGCCCGCTTGGAAGCCGGGATCGGAGTTTGGGCCGATGCGCGAGCGCAGCGCCGCCAGCCGCCGCTGAAGCATAACCAAATCGTAATGATCGGACGTTGCGGACCGCACTAAGATGCGCGTCGTAACGGGGGGTAGGGAGTTCAGGATGTTTCGAGCCTTGATCGGCGGCGCGGCCGCCGCAGCCATGCTGTTCGCCGCGGGAGCGGGGGCGGCCCAGGATTTCACGGCCGAGCGGCTCAGCGACGATATCCGCACCATCAGCGCCGATGCGTTCAACGGGCGCTATCCGGGCACCGAGGGCGAACGCAAGACGCTGGACTGGCTGCAAGCCCAGTACGAAGCCATGGGTTTCCAGCCTGGCGGCCCGAACGGTCAATGGCTGCAACACATCGAGCTGCGCAGCTACACCCCGGTCGAAGGGGCCGCGCGCGCCGGCTGGACCGGCCCTGACGGCCAGATGCACGCCCTGACGCCGGGCGCCGATATCCAGATCCGCGCCGTCGCCAACGACGGCAAGGCCGATGTGCGAAATGCGGAACTGGTGTTCGCCGGTTACGGCATCACGGCGCCGGAACGGAACTGGGACGACTACGGCGACATCGACGTGCGCGGCAAGGTCGTGATGGTTCTGCCTGGAGAGCCGGAGGGCGAGCTGTTCAACGGCCCGTACAACACCTTTTACGAAAGCATGGCCCGCAAGGCGGACGAGGCCTATGCGCGTGGCGCGATCGGCATCGTCACGGTGATCATGTCTCCGGCGAACGATCCGGTCTGGACGAACACGGTGCGGCGCGGCGGATTTCGCCGTATGCTCAGCCCCGGCGCGGCGGACCTGGAGTTCTCCGTCGTGATCAACCGCGACCTGGCCTTGGCCTGGGGGCACGCGGCGGGTCTCGATCCGGCCAGCCTGGGCGCAGTCGGCGGCGGGTCGTTCAAGGCCGTGGCCTTGCCGGGCGTGCGCCTGTTTGTTCAGGCTGAGGAACGGATCACCACCACCATCACGCATAACCTTCTGGCCAAGATCGAAGGGACGACCCACCCGGACGAATATCTGATCTATTCCGCCCATTGGGATCATATAGGCGGCGCCGAGCAGCACCCGGACGCCCCTGGCGATGACAAGATCTACAACGGGGCCTGGGACAACGCCTCGGGCACCATCGGCGTGCTGGAAATGGCGCGGGCGTTCAAGGCCGGTCCGGCGCCGCAACGCACGGTGATCTTCGCCCATATGGCGGCCGAGGAGATGGGGCTGAAGGGCGCCTACGCCTATGCCGCCGATCCGGTTTATCCGCTGGAGCGGACGGTGGCGGACATCAACATCGATATGCTGCCGCTGTCGGGTCCGACGCGCGACCTGCCGATCTTCGGCAAGGGCCAGAACGACTTGGAGGATCGGTTGCAGGCGATCTTGGAGCCTCTGGGACGCTACGTCTCTGACGACGGTCGCCCGGAGCAGGGTTTCTTCTACCGTTCGGACCACTTCCCCTACGCCCGCATGGGGGTCCCGGCCATCATGCCCTGGCATGGGATCGACTGGGTCGATGGCGGCGTCGAGGCCGGCAAGTCGGCCTGGGAGGCCAAGTTCGCGGCCGACTATCACAAACCGTCCGACGAATGGTCGGCCGATTGGGATCTGCGTTCGGCGGTCGAGAATCTGACGGTCTTCTATCGACTGGGGCAGGATCTGGCGAACAGCCGCGACTGGCCGCAGTGGAAGCCGATGTCAGAGTTCGGCGCCATCCGCGCCCGCAGCGACGCCGCCCGTCAGTGACCCTGAAGCTGCGCCCCCTGACCGGCGACGGCTCGCCGCCGGTCCAGGGGGCGTATCCGCAAGCCGTGGAGGTCGGCGGGGCGACCCGCTGGCTGTTCCTGTCCGGCCAGACGCCGCTTGGTCCCGATGGCGTCCCACCTGCCGATTTCCGCGGCCAGTGCGAACAGGTCTGGGCCAATGTGCAGGCTCAGTTGGCGGCGGCGGACATGACCCTGGACAATCTGGTCAAGGTCACCACCTACCTGGCCGACCGGTCCCACGCGCTGGAGAACCGCGCGGTGCGGCTGAAGGTTCTGGACGGCCGCCAGCCCGCCTTGACCGTGATCGTCGTCGACCTGTTCGAGGACGGCTGGATGGTCGAGATCGAGGCCGTGGCCGCCGCCTGACGTCAGCCGTTGAACAGGAAATGCATCACGTCGCCGTCCTTGACGACATAGCTCTTGCCCTCGGCGCGCAGCTTGCCGGCGTCACGGGCGCCCGCTTCGCCCTTCAACGCCACATAGTCGCCGTAGGCGACCGTCTCGGCGCGGATGAAGCCCTTTTCGAAATCGGTGTGGATCACGCCCGCCGCCTGGGGCGCCGTGTCGCCGACGTGGATGGTCCAGGCGCGCGCCTCCTTCGGACCCACGGTGAAATAGGTCTGTAGGCCCAACAGGGCGTAGGCGCCGCGAATCAGACGGTTCAGGCCCGGCTCCTCCAGGCCCAGGGTCTCCAGGAATTCAGCCTGTTCGGCGTCGTCCAGAACGGCGATCTCGGACTCGATCTGGGCCGAGATGACCACGGTCTGGGCGCCGTCAGCCTTGGCGCGTTCGGCCACCTGGGCCGACAGGTCGTTGCCGTCAGCGGCCGAGCCTTCATCGACATTGGCGACATAGAGGGCGGGCAGGGCTGTCAGCAGTTGCAGCATATCCCAGGCCTTCTTGTCCTCCTTGGACACCTCGGCCACGCGAGCGGGACGACCAGCGCGCAGCGGCGTCAGCGCCAGGTCGATCAGTTTCAGCGTCAGTTGGCTTTCCTTGTCGCCGCCCTTGGCCCGTTTCTCGACCTGGACGCGCCGACGCTCCAGGCTTTCAAGGTCGGCCAGCATCAGCTCGGTCTCGATGATCTCCAGGTCGCCCAGGGGGTCGATGCGGTTCTCGACATGAGTGATGTCGTCATTGACGAAGCACCGCGCCACGAAGGCGATAGCGTCGCAGTCGCGGATATTGGCCAGGAACTGGTTGCCCAGACCCTCGCCCTTGGACGCGCCGCGCACCAGGCCCGCCACGTCGACGAAGGTGATGCGCGCCGGAATGATCTCCTTGGACCCAGCGATCTCGGCCAACACGTTCAGGCGCGCCTCGGGCACGGCCACGTCGCCGGTGTTCGGCTCGATCGTGCAGAAGGGATAGTTGGCCGCCTGGGCCGCCGCCGTCTTGGTCAGGGCGTTGAACAGGGTGGACTTGCCGACGTTGGGCAAGCCGACGATCGCGACTTTCAGGGCCATGGGATTCCTCGTGAGGCGCGGGCTTTACCCTGTAAGCGCCCGTTTGTCAGGCCTGCGTTTGACGGGCGTCAGTGCGCGCCGGGCAGGGCGGGTTGGCCCACGCGGGCCTGGACGGCCACCGGCGCCGCCTTCTGGAAGCCCAGGGTCAGGGAGACGACGTCCCCCTCGGCCAGCGGCCGCGAAAGGCCCATGAGCATGATGTGGTCGGCGTTCGGGGCCAGGGCGGTCGCTTTTCCAGCCGGCAGGGCCAGGCCGCCTGTCATCTCGCCCATGCGCATCACGCCGTTGTCGGTTTTCATCTCGTGGACCTTGGCGCTGGCCGCGTCGGGCGCCGCGATCGACATCAGCCGGTCATCGTCCGAAGCGGTCAGCGTCATGTAGCAGGCCGTCATGTCACGCCCGTTCGGCGTGGGACGACACAGGGCGTCGGCGACCTTGACCGTGTTCGCGCCGTCGGGGGCCTTGCCGGTCTCTGAAGACCCGCAGGCGGCGGTCAGGACGGTCAGGGCGATGACGGGCGAAAGAAGCTTCATGACGGGTCCTTTGTACGATCACCCCAGTCTCTAGCGCGCTGGGGATGGGCCGGGCAGGGGGCTATTCGCCGCGCGCGGCCTGGCGGGGGCTGAATTTCGGTGCGGGGGCCAGGCGCAGCACCTCGGCCTGATACCGGTCGTCGTCGCCGACCAGGGCGAAGGGCAGAGCATCGGAACAGGCGTTCAGCAGGGCGTCCACCCAAGGCTGTTCGGCCTTGTGAAAGTCGGCCAGAACATAGCCGTGCACCAGTTGCGGCTCGCCGGGGTGCCCCACGCCCATGCGCGCGCGGCGGAAGTCGGGACCCAACTGGCTGATCAGCGAGCGCACGCCGTTCTGCCCCGCCGCCCCGCCGCCGGTCTTCATGCGGAAACGGCCGGGGGCCAGGTCGATCTCGTCATGAAAGACGATCACGTCGCTCGGCGGGACCTTGTAGAAACGCGCCGCTTCGCCAACCGCGCGGCCGCTTTCGTTCATATAGGTCTGGGGCTTCATCAGCAGGACCTTGACCGCGCCCTTGGCCGTCTCGACCTCGCCCTCGCGCACCACCGATTGGAATTTCGCCCGCTCCGGCCCGAAGCGCCAGCGGTCGGCCAGCGCATCGGCGGCCATGAAGCCGATGTTGTGGCGGTTGCCCTGATATTTCACGCCCGGATTGCCCAGGCCGGCGATGATGATCATCGGTCTGCTCCGAAAAAGGAAACGGCCCCGTCCGTCGCCGGAGGGGCCGTTGCCGAACCTTGGAAAGGACTGGCGATCAGCCTTCCGTCGACTCTTCGGTCGACGCGTCGGCCTGTTCCGTGGCCGAAGCTTCGGCGGCCTCTTCGTCCGCGGCCAGATCGGCGGCTTCCGACATGGCGGCCGACGACACCTTGATCGAGGCGATCATGAAGTCGCGGTCGTGGATGGCGGGCTGGACGCCTTCCGGCAGCTTGATGTCCGAGATGCGGATGGTGTCGCCCAGCTTGTGGCCCGACAGATCGACGATCAGGTCTTCCGGGATGTGGTCGGCGCGGACTTCGATCTCGACGGTGTGGCGCACGATTTCCAGCGAGCCGCCCTGACGGAAGGCCGCGCACTGATCCTGGTTGATGAAGTGCACCGGCACTTCGATCTTGATCATCTGGTCTTCATCGACGCGCATCAGGTCGAAGTGCAGCGGACGGTCGCTGACCGGGTCGAACTGGACGGCCTTGGCGATGACCGGCTGGGTCTCCTTGCCGTACTTCAGCGTCACCAGGTGGCCCAGCAGCTTGCCGGTGTACAGGTTCTTGCGGAAGTCCTTCTCGTTCACCGAGATGGCGACGGGGGCCTTGTCGCCGCCGTACAGGATGCCCGGCACGGCGCCAGTGCGACGCACGGCGCGGGCGCCGCCGGTGCCCACGCCTTCACGGACGTCGACGTTCAGGATGATCTCGGCCATCTGGCTCGCCTCAATAACTAAAGACGCCGTCGCTGGATCGCCTGCGCGGCGGGGTTGAAACCCTCGAATTCAAGAGCGGGCGTCAATACACGCATCACGCCGAGCACGCAACCGCCCGGTTGAGCCTGTTTTTTACAGCCGGTCCCGCGTCAGTTCGGGCCGGACTGCACCGCGTTCTGCGAGGCGACGGCCGCGTCGGCGGCGATGGGCGGCGCGGCGGCCAGGCTGACCTGGGGCGAACCGGCCGGGGCCAGGGCCTGGGCCGTGCATTGCGACAGGTCTCGGGCCACATGGCGGCCGACGCAGAACATATCCTCGTAGCTGGGGCGCGAGGCGGCCAGGCACTGGAACAACATCAGCTTGGACATATTCAGGCAGAACTCGCTGTTCGATTCCACCGTCAGGGCCTCGGTGTTGGCCCGGTACTCGTCTCCGCCCGCGCCCAGGGCGGCCAGGGCGGCGATGGCCAGGGAGTTGACCATGGCGGGCGTGAAGGGCGGCGGCAGTCGCCCGCCCGAGGTGTTGAGACCCGAACCGGAATTGGCGGCGGCGAACAATCGGGCCGATTCGTCGGCCGAAGGCAGCATCCGCGCGGCCGACAAGGTCTTGACTCCTTCCAGGCGACTGTCGCGGTTGGTGATGTGGGTGGTGGCCCAGCGACGACGCGGGTCGTTGCGTTCCTGGATCGTATAGGCGTCGCCCTCGACCGCGTCGGCGATGACGCGCATGGCGGCCGAATCGGCGCCGATGGTCGTAGCGATCAGCCCCGCGGCGGCCTCGGCCCCCGGCAAGGTGGCGGCATAGGCCGGGTCGGCGATGATGCGGTTGATGACGGTGCGCCGCTGGTCCGGGTCGGCGGCGAAGGACCGGACCCCATTGACGAAATCGGGCGATTGCAGCGCCAGGATCGAACCGTAGGCGATAAGTCCGCGCGACAACTGGGCCGGTTCATAGGCCGCGCCCTTGCGCAGGGCGGCCTGGATCGACTCGGCGGTGGGGAAGCCTGCCTGGATCGACCCGGCCTCGCGCATGAAGGCGACATAGATGGAGGCGGCCTGGGCCACGTCCTGGTTCAGGCTGACGGCCGGCGGCGGCGCGGGCGGCGGCGCGGGCGGCGCGGGCGTCGGCTCAGGCTCTGGCGTGGCGCAGGCGGACAATACGGCTAGAGCGGCGATGGCGGCGACCGTCAGGCCGCGACGCATGGATGCCTGATACATCGGCGAACTCTTCCCCAACTGAACACGCGGCGCACCACGGGCGCCGGGACCTTTTCGTCCCTTATATCGCGATACAGAGGGTTTTCCGACCGTTAATCGAACAGGGTCGAGACCGATTCCTCGTTGGCGATCCGCCGGATAGCGTTGCCGATCAAGGGAGCTGCGGAAACTCTGACGATTTTTCCGCACTTCAAAACTTCGTCAGGCTGTTC
>JAFLCT010000082.1 GCA_017302335.1 Caulobacterales bacterium
CAACCACAAGGACATCGGCACCCTGTACCTGCTGTTCGCCATCATGGCGGGCATCGTGGGCGGCGCCCTGTCCGGTCTGATCCGCTGGGAACTGGCCGAGCCGGGCCTGCAGATCTTCCTGCCGGGCAGCCCCCTGGCGCAGTTGGGCCTGTTCGATCTGTCCGATCCGTCGCGCGCCAAGCACGCCTATAACGTCGTCGTCACCGGCCACGCCCTGATCATGATCTTCTTCATGGTCATGCCCGCCATGATCGGCGGCTTCGGCAACTGGTTCGTGCCGATCATGATCGGCGCCCCGGACATGGCCTTCCCGCGCATGAACAACATCTCGTTCTGGCTGCTGGTGGCGGCCTGGGTGCTGTTGGTGCTGTCGATGTTCGTCGACGGCGGGCCGGGCAAGGGCTTCGGCGGCGGCTGGACCATCTATCCGCCCCTGTCCACCACGGGTCACACCGGTCCGGCCATGGACCTGGCGATCTTCTCGCTTCACGTCGCGGGCGCCAGCTCGATCCTGGGCGCGATCAACTTCATCACCACCATCTTCAATATGCGGGCGCCGGGCATGACCCTGCACCGGATGCCGCTGTTCGCCTGGTCGGTGCTGATCACCGCCTTCCTGCTGCTGCTGTCGCTGCCGGTCCTGGCGGGCGCCATCACCATGCTGCTGGCCGACCGCAACTTCGGCACCAGCTTCTTCAATCCCGCCGGCGGCGGCGACCCGATCATGTTCCAGCACCTGTTCTGGTTCTTCGGTCACCCCGAGGTGTACATCCTGATCCTGCCCGGCTTCGGCATCATCAGCCACATCGTCTCGACCTTCTCGAAGAAGCCGGTGTTCGGTTATCTGGCCATGGCCTACGCCATGGTGGCCATCGGCTTCATCGGCTTCATCGTGTGGGCGCACCATATGTTCACCGTGGGCATGGACATCAATCTGCGCGCCTATTTCGTGGCCGCGACGATGATCATCGCCGTGCCGACCGGCGTGAAGATCTTCAGTTGGATCGCCACGATGTGGGGCGGCTCCATCGACTTCAAGACGCCGATGCTGTGGGCGATGGGCTTCATCTTCCTGTTCACCGTCGGCGGCGTGACCGGCGTCGTCCTGGCCAACGCCGGCATCGATTACAGCCTGCACGACACCTATTACGTCGTGGCGCACTTCCACTATGTGCTGTCGCTGGGCGCCGTCTTCGCCATCTTCGCGGGCTTCTACTACTGGTTCGAGAAGATGTTCGGGGTGAAGTACAACGAATTCCTGGGCGCCACGCATTTCTGGATCATGTTCGTGGGCGTGAACCTGGTGTTCTTCCCGCAGCATTTCCTGGGCCTGCAAGGTATGCCGCGCCGTTATGTGGATTACCCGGAGGCCTTCACCTACTGGAACCACATCTCCTCGATCGGTTACGTCGTGACCATGGTCGGCGTCGGCGTCTTCCTGATCATGTTGCTGGAGGCGGCGATCCGTCGTCGGCCGGGCGTGGCCAATCCGTGGGGCGAAGGCGCCACGACGCTGGAGTGGACCCTGTCCTCGCCGCCGCCGCACCACCAGTTCAACGAACTGCCGGTGGTCAAGTCCGACGAGCACTGACACCCTGCCGGAGCGATCCGGGCCGGGGGCCGCCCTTCCTGATTGGAAGGGCGGCCTTCGCCTTTTCAAAGCGCCGCAAAGGCGTATGACACGACCACAATGATCGACGCCCCCGCCAGACCCGCCGTCTCCACGGCCCAGCCCGAGGACTATGTCCAACTGCTGAAACCGCGCGTCATGTCGCTGGTGATCTTCACCGCCGTGACCGGACTGATCGTGGCGCCGGGCGAGATGAATCCGCTGTCGGCGGCCCTGTCGATCCTGTGCATCGCCGTGGGCGCGGGCGCCGCCGGTGCGCTGAACATGGCGCTGGAGGGCGAAACCGACGCCCTGATGCGACGCACGCGCGGACGGCCTGTCGCGGCCGGTCGGGTCAGGAAGGGCGACGCCATGACCTATGGCGTGGTGCTGTCGGTCTTTTCGGTCATGCTGCTGGGCATGGCGGCCAACTGGTTCGCCGCCGGTCTGCTGGGCCTGACCATCGTCTATTACGCCGGATTCTACACCCTGCTGCTGAAGCGCCGGACGCCGCAGAACATCGTCATCGGCGGTGCGGCCGGGGCCTTGCCGCCGGTCATCGGCTGGGCCGCCGCGACCGGTCAGGCGCCGTGGCAGGCGTGGCTGCTGTTCCTGATCATCTTCCTGTGGACCCCGCCGCATAGCTGGGCCTTGGCCCTGTATTCGGCCGGGGACTACGCCCGAGCGGGCATTCCGATGATGCCGGTGGCGCGCGGCGCCAAGTCCACCCGCGACCAGATCGTCCTGTACAGTCTGCTGTTCGTCCCGGCGGCGATCGCCCCGGCGTTCGTCGGCCTGGGCGGCATCATTTACGCCGTCGTTTCGATCGTCGGCGGCCTGGCCTTCCTGGCCCTGGCGGCCCAGGTCTGGCGTTCGCGGGCGGGCGACCAGCCCGACAAGGCCGATACAGTGGGGCGAGAGGCCGCATTGTACGACGTACGCGCCGAGGCCAAACCGGCGCGCAATCTGTTCGCCTTCTCCATCCTCTATCTGATGGCCCTGTTCGCCGCCCTTCTGGTCGAACAAATCCCGGGCCTGGGACTGTAAGACCATGCAACTGACGCCCGAGGAACTGGCCGCCCGCAAGCGTCGCAACATCGCCCTGGCCTGGGCGTTGGCGGCCTTCATGGTCCTGGTCTTCACCACGACCTTCCTGCGTATGCAGCACAATAGCGCCGAGGCGGCCGCGAAACGCGAGGCGACCCTGGCCTCCGCCAGAGCCGAGGCTCAAGCCGCTCAAGCCCGGGTGCAGCCATGAATCGCAAGAATGCGATCGCCATCGCCTGCGTCCTGGCGGTGATGTGCATGACCGGCGCGGCCTTCGCGGCGGTGCCGTTGTACCGGCTGTTCTGTCAGGTGACGGGTTTCGACGGCACGACCATGCGGACGGACAAGCCGTCGGACGTGGTGCTGGACCAGACGGTGCTGGTGCGATTCGACACGAATGTGCGCGACCTGCCCATGACCTTCCGCGCCGAGCAGGTCAGCCAGCGTGTGCGCATCGGCGAGACGGGCATCGCCTATTTCGATGTCACCAACACCTCCGACGCCCCGATCAGCGCCAAGGCCGCCTACAACGTCGTGCCCGAGCGGGCCGGCGCCTATTTCCAGAAGCTGCAATGCTTCTGTTTCGACGAGCAGATCATCAAGCCTGGCGAGACCCGCCAGTTCCCGGTTCAGTATTTCGTCGCCCCCGAATTGGCGACCGACCGCGAGGGTCAGGGCGTGCACGAAATCACCCTGAGCTACACCTTCTATCCGACCCAGCGCTTCGATGCGGCGCAAACCGCAGGCTGACCACTGGCGCGCTCCGCGAGGCGGCGCTATAGCCCGTCGTTGACTCGAGACACTGCACTGAGACCGGAAGACCCCATGGCCGACGCGCACGCCGTTCCGCACCACGACTATCACCTGGTGAACCCCAGCCCGTGGCCGTTGGTCGCCTCGATCGCCGTGACGATCATGATGATCGGCGCCGTGGTGTGGATGAAGGGCCTGGCCCCGGCCGAATCCGGCCCGGTCGTCGCCGCCCTGCTGGCCAAGGGCGACAAGGCCCTGTTCTTCGCCGGTCTGGCGGGCGTGCTGGTGTCCATGTTCGGCTGGTGGTCGGACGTGATCAAGGAAAGCCGTGGGGGCGATCACACCCCGGTCGTGTCGCTGGGCCTGCGCTACGGCATGATGTTGTTCATCGCCTCGGAAGTGATGTTCTTCGTCGCCTTCTTCTGGATGTTCTTCGACATGGCGCTGTTCAACGAGGCGCGCACCCTGATCCCCTCGATCGGCGCCTGGACCGACACCGCGGCCGCCTGGTCGACCTGGCCGCCCAAGGGCGTCGAGCTTCTGGACCCGTGGCAACTGCCGCTGCTGAACACCATCATCCTGCTGCTGTCGGGCACGACGGTGACCTGGGCGCACCACGCGCTTCAAGTCGGCGACCGCAAGGGCGCCAAGCTGGGCCTGCTGATCACCGTCTTGCTGGGCGCCCTGTTCACGGGGGTCCAAGCCTATGAGTACCAGCACATCATCCACGAGCACCTGTTCTTCAACGATGAGGCGGCCAATTCGGGCCTGTACGGTTCGATCTTCTTCATGGCCACGGGCTTCCACGGCTTCCACGTGCTGGTGGGTTCGATCTTCCTGTTGGTCTGCCTGCTGCGCCTGTACGCCGGCCAGATGAGCCCGGAGAAGCATTTCGGCTTCGAGGCGGCGGCCTGGTACTGGCATTTCGTCGACGTGGTGTGGCTGTTCCTGTTCGCCTTCGTCTACGTCGCCTTCGGTTGACGCCTGACGCACAATCCAGAGACGCTGTTCCGGCGCGGGTCGATCCGATCCGCGCCGGTCTGCTTTGCCGCTGTCCCCAGTGCGGGCGCGGACGGCTGTATTCGGGCTTCCTCAAGGTGGTCGAGACCTGCGCGGTCTGCGGCTTCGACTTTCGGCGGCTGAACACCGGCGACGGTCCGGCTGTGTTCGTCATGCAGGTCGCCGGCGGGGTCGTGGTGTTCAGCGCCCTGGGCGTCGAGTTGGCCTACAGTCCGCCCATGTGGGTGCATCTGGTGCTGTGGCTGCCGCTGGTCGCGGTTCTGGCCCTGGGGCTGATGCGCCCGGCCAAGGGGCTGATGATCGGCTTGCAGGCGCGCAATCGAGCGGCGGAGGTGCGCAATGACGAGTTCTGAGCGCGCGCGTTTTCCCTGGGTCCTGACGATCGTCTCAGCCCTGGCCCTGGCCGTGCTGACCGGCCTGGGCGTCTGGCAGGTGCGGCGCCTGGCGTGGAAGGAAGGTCTGATCGCCGCCGCCGAGGCCGCCGCCGCCAAGCCCGCCGTCCCTCTGACCCAGGTGCTGGCCGAGGGCGGCGACCAGGAGTTCCGCAAGGTGGTCGTGGAGTGTCCGGGATTGGAGACCGCGCCCTATGTCGAACTGCGGACCATTCAGGATGGCGAACCCGGCCTGAGACTGGTCTCGGCCTGCCGCGCGGCGGAGCGGACATGGTTGGTGGATCGCGGCTTCGTGCCGGAGACGATCTCGGCCCGACTGCCGCAGGCGCCCTCTGAGACCGTGACGCGGATCATCGCCGAGATCCGCACCGCGCCGCCGCCGGGACCGATGACGCCTCCCGCCGAAGGTCGGATGTTCTATGGCCGCGACAACGACGCCATGGCGCGCGCCCTGGGCGTTCAGGGATCGGTCGAGGCGCGGACCCTCTATGCTCTGACGTCGTCCAATCCGCGATGGTTGGCGCTGAAGCCGTCGGCGCCGCCAGTCGCCTTCGCCAACAATCATCTCGGCTACGCCCTGACCTGGTTCGGCCTGGCGGGAGCGCTGGCGGCCGTGTACGTCGCCCTGCTCCGGCGGAGGCGAAAGTCCTGAGCGCGGCCATGCACACCTTGTCGAATGGCGTCCGTGTGGTCTGCGACCCCATGCCGGGCGTGCGCACCCTGGCGTTGGTCGTCGCCGTCGAGGGCGGGGCGCGGTGGGAGCCGAAGACCCGATCCGGCTGGTCGCATCTTCTGGAACATCTGGTGTTCAAGGGTGCGGGCGAGATGTCGGCGCGCGACATCGTGGAGCGGATCGAGGCTGAAGGCGGCTCCATCAACGCCGCCACCGGCTATGAGCGGACCAGTTTCGAGGTGCGCGGTCTGGCCGGTTCCTTGCCCCTGGCCATGCAGGTGGTGTCCGACCTTCTGTTTCGGCCCACGTTGGACCCGACCGATATCGAGCGCGAGAAGGACGTGGTCGGCCAGGAGATCGCCGAGGCCTATGACACGCCCGACGACCATGTCTTCGAAATGGCCCAAACGCGCGCCTTCGCCGGTCAGTCTCTGGGGCGGCCGATCCTGGGGTCGATCGCCAGCCTGAAGCCCGCCGACCGCGTCTCGGTCGGCGACTGGCGGGCGCGGCTGTATTCGCCGGACCGGATGGCGGTGGCCGTGTCCGGTGCGGTGGACGAGGTCGAGCTTCTGGCCCTGGCCGAGCGCTGGTTCGGCGCCGAGGCGGCGACGCCCGCCGACCGGCCCGGGGCGGCCGCCTTCGTCGGCGGCTCGGCCAAGCTGGGGCGGCGCATCGAACAGGCCAATCTGGTGTTGCAGCTTGCAGGCGTGTCGGCGACCGACCCGGACCTGCCCGCCATGCGCATCCTGACCGAGATTCTAGGCGGCGGCATGGCTTCACGCCTGTTCCAGAGCGCGCGCGAGGAACGGGGACTGGCCTACGCCATCGACGCCTATCACGAGCCTTACGCCGATATCGGGATCTTGGGGATCTACGCCGGGTGCGCCGCCGACCGGGCCGAGGAACTGGCCCGCGTCTGCGCCGATGAGGTCAAGGCCCTGGCCGCCGACGGCCCGACGGAGTCAGAGCTGGCGCGTGCGCGCACGGTCCTGACCGCCGGCCTGTGGATGTCGGACGAAAGCTCGATGAGCCGCGCCGGGCGGATCGCGGCCCAGACCCTGATCCACGGACGCCCCGTATCGTCCGACGCCCTGGCGGCGGCCATGACGGCGGTCAGTCGAGACGACGTGCGCCGGTCGGCGCGGCGCCTTTTTCACGGCGGACGGGCGGCGACGGCGGTGCTGGGTCCGCGCGCGTCCGGCGGCGCCGGAGACGTGTTCACGCAAAGCCTGTTTCCCGGCGGAAACGGCGGCTAGTCTGCGGCCATGGCCCTGCTGGACTGGATGACGGAGACGACTGGCCCGGTGATCGAGGGTCGAGGCGTGCTGTTGCGCCCGCCGCGCGCCGCCGACTTTCAGCCCTGGGCCGAACTGCGCGACCTGTCGGCGACCTATCTACAGCCGTGGGAGCCGTCCTGGGCCGAGGACGACCTGACCCGGCCCGCCTTTCGGCGGCGTCTGTCGGTCTATGCGCGGGAAATGGAGCTTGAGACGGCCTGGCCCTTCTTCGTCTTCGCCAATGCGGGCGAGACCCTGGTGGGGGCGGTGACCCTGTCGAACATTCGCCGAGGCGTGGCCGAGAGCGGGACCCTGGGCTACTGGATCGGCCGTCCGTTCGCGGGTCGGGGCCACGCGACGGCGGCGGTGCGGGCCGTTCTGATGTTCGCCTTCGACACCCTGGACCTGCATCGCGTCGAGGCCTCATGTCTGCCGGCCAATCTGCCGTCGCGGCGCGTGTTGCAGAAATCGGGGTTCCGTCAGGAAGGCGAGGCCAAGGCTTATTTGAAAATTAACGGCGCATGGGCAGATCATCTTCTGTTCGGCGTGGTGTCGGACGATTGGGTTCGCGACGCCTGACGCGGGCCGTTGAAGGGCGGAACGTCGCTTGAACGCTCGACCGCGATCGCTGGGCTGGGACGCGACCACCGCTATCGAGGCGTTGGCGGCTGCGGATGCGGCCCTGTGGGAGTGGACCCCCGCCGACGACCAAATCCGTTTCACCGGTTCGACCCGACCTCTGGGCCTGGGACCGCTGGCCCCGGAATGTTCGGGCGCCGCCTTCGTCGCCTTGGCCCAGCCGCAAGACCGCGCCCTGGCCGAACGCATATTGAAGCCGCAGGAAGAGGGGACGGAGATCGCCCTGCGCCTGCGTATGCGGGGTTCAGAGGTCTGTCTGTGGCGCGGCGTCTGGCTGGAGGACGGGCTGCGCGCCGCCGGCATGGTGGCGCTGGAGACCAAGTTCGCGGGATCGGACAAGGATGGGCTGACCGGCCTGTTGGACCGCCGCACCTTCATCAACCGCGCCGCAGAGACCCTGACCCAGCCGGGCGATTACGACCTGATCGTCGCCGACGTGGATCGTTTGCGCCGCCTGAACGAGGCCCTGGGCCACGAACGCACGGATCTGGTGCTGTCGGCCCTGGGGTCGCGCCTGAACACCGCCTTTTCGCACGGCGCGGCGCCGGCGCGGATCGGCGAGGATGAGTTCGCCGTGCTCTTGCCGCGCGGGTCCGGCAATCCGGCCGACCGGGTGCGCGAGGCGCTGGAGCAGCCGCTGCGAGTGGCGGGCTTCGACATCTATCCGACCGTCTCCATCGGCGCCGTTTCGACCGAGGGCGGACCCGACGCCGCCGATGCGGCCGAACTGCTGCGCCGGGCCGAACTGGCCGTCGAACAGGCCAAGACCGCTGGTCGCGGCGGCGCCGCCGCCTACGGTCGCGCGCTGGAGAGCGACAGCTTGAGCCGACTGGCGCTGGAGGCGGACCTGCGCAACGCCTTCCTTCGCGGCGAGATCGAACCCTTCTTCCAGCCCATCGTGAACCTGACCACCGGCGCCGTGGCCGGGTTCGAGGCCTTGGCGCGCTGGCGTCACCCCCGGCGCGGTCTGGTGCCGCCGGACGAATTCCTGGGCCTGACCGACGAAATGGGCCTGATGAACGATCTGGGCCTGCTGATGATGACCCAGTCGGCGCGGCAACTGGCGGAATGGCTGCACCGCCATCCGACGGCCGGAAAGCTGTTTTGCAGCGTCAACCTGTCGGTCGGCGAGATCGAACGGCCGAACCTCGTCGAGGACGTCGAACGGGTCATCAAGGAGACCGGCCTGCCGCGCGGGGCGCTCAAGCTGGAGGTCACCGAAGGCGATATCATGCGCGACACCGAACGCGCCGCCGAGGTGCTGCGTCAATTGAAGGGCGTGGGGGCGTCGCTGGCGCTGGACGACTTCGGCACCGGCTTTTCGTCCCTGTCCTATCTGGCCAAGCTGCCCTTCGACACGCTGAAGATCGACCGCTATTTCGTGCTGACGATGGACAAGGACGAAGGCTCGGCCAAGATCGTCAAATCCGTCGTCAACCTGGGTCGCGACCTGTCGCTGGAAGTGGTGGCGGAAGGGGTCGAGAACGCCGGCCTGGCGATGTTGCTGATCGAGGCGAGCTGTCATTACGGCCAGGGCTTCGGCTATGCGCCCGCCTTGCCGGCGCAAGAGGCCGAGGTCTATCTGAACGAGAGTCTGGCCGACGGCGCCGCGCCGTTGAAACAGCGCTCGGCCTGACGTTCAGGCGCGGCCGCCCTGGGCCGACAGGCGGGCGGCGTCGACGCCGATGCCGGCCAAGGCCCGGCTCCATTTGCTGTCGTGGTCGGCGTCGAAAATGATGTCCAGGTCCGCGTCAGCGGTCAGCCAGACGTTTTCGGCCAGTTCGTCCTCCAACTGCCCCTCGCCCCAGCCTGCATAGCCGAGCAGCAGGACCGAACGGCCAGGACCGGCTTCCGGGTCCGTCATCGCCGTCAGGGCCTCGCGCGTGCCGGTCATGGCCAGCCCTTCGCCGAACGGCAGGGTGGCGTCCGGGCTGATCCAGTCGTCGGTGTGCAGGACGAAGCCGCGCTCGCGCTCCACTGGCCCGCCGACCAGGACGATGCGGTCCTGGGCGCTGTCGGGAGAGGCGATGTCCAGCCGGTTCAGCACCGCCCTCAGATCGACGCCGGAGGCGGGCCGGTCGAGCCGCAGTCCCATGGCGTGGTCGTCTTCATGCGCGCAGATCAGAATGACCGCGTGTTCGAAACGCGGATCGCCGATGCCCGGCATGGCGACCAGAAGACGGCCCGCTAGGGACTGAAACTGCGACATGGGTCGATCATCGACCGCAACCGGCCGGGGCGCAAGACGTCAAGGCGGTGAACGTCGATGTCTTGGCGTGGGCCGCAAGGCTCTCTATCTGATCGACATCGCATCGGCGCAGCGCGCGCCCAGCCCGGAGATTACCCATGACCATCAAGGTCGGCGACCGCATCCCTTCGTCCATGCTGGGCGTGATGACGCCTGACGGCCCGCGTCCGATCAACTCGGACGAGGTGTTCAAAGGCAAGACCGTGGCCCTGTTCGCCGTGCCGGGCGCCTTCACCCCGACCTGTTCGGCGCGGCACCTGCCCGGCTTCAAGGACAAGCGCGCCGACCTGGCCGGCAAGGGCGTGGACACCGTGGCCTGTCTGTCGGTCAACGACCCCTTCGTCATGGGCGCCTGGGCGCAGAGCCAGAACGTGTCGGGCGACGAGGTCATGATGCTGGCCGACGGCAACGGCGACCTGACGCGCGCCTTGGGCCTGAGCATGGACGCCACCGGCTTCGGCATGGGGGAGCGGTCGCAACGCTATTCCATGCTGGTCAAGGATGGCGTGGTCGAACAGTTGAACGTCGAGCAGGGCGGGGAATTCAAGGTCTCGTCGGCCGAGCATCTGCTGGCGCAGCTCTAAGGTTCGCCTATCGCTCGCGGCGCGGGCGCTCGCTGTCTGAGGGCGTCTTCGCCGCCCTATCGTTCACGATGCGGTTGTTCGCTAGGTGAGGGCGGATGAGCGACGTCTTCACGCCAGAGCAGCGCAGCGCCGTCATGCGGCGCGTGAAAGGCAAGGACACCGGCCCGGAACGCCGTGTGCGGGCGGCCCTGCGCGCGGCGGGGATCGGCTATCGCCTGGGCGGGCAGGGTCTGCCCGGGCGGCCCGATGTGGTGATGAAGGGACGGCGGATCGCCGTCTTCGTGCACGGCTGTTTCTGGCATGGGCACGACTGCCCTCGCGGCGCGCGCCAGCCCAAGGCCAACGCCGACTACTGGATCGCCAAGATCGACCGGAACCGGGCGCGCGACGCCGTCAATGCGACGCGTCTGGCCCGGGATGGCTGGGCCGTGGTCACGGTCTGGGAATGCGCCATGAAGACGACGGATTTTGACGACCGGTTGGTCGCCGCAGTGAAGGCCGGTCAGGCCGCGACGATGTCCCGGCCGTCTTCGTCCGCTCCAGATTGAGCATCGGCCAGGACGTGTTGCAGGGCGCCCAGCAGGGCGGCGGGCGTCAGCGGCTTGGAGACGAAATAGGCCATGCCGGCGGCGGTGCAGGCCTCGACATCCTCGGGCTGGGTGTCGGCGGTGACGGCGACCACCGGGGTGCGGGCGTTGGGACCGGTCCCGGCGCGCAGGCGGCGGGTGGTCTCGCGCCCGTCGAGTTCCGGCATACGCACATCCATGAAGATGACGTCGAACACGGCGCTCTCACAGGCGGCGAGCGCCTGCATCCCGTCGGCGGCGGTGGTGATGTCGCAGCCCAGGGGTTGGAGGATCAGTTGGATGGCGCGGCGGTTGATGTCGTGGTCATCGACGACGAGAACCGACAGCGGACGGCCTTCGTCCTCGACGGCGTCCTCGACGGTGTTC
>JAFLCT010000083.1 GCA_017302335.1 Caulobacterales bacterium
TCCTGTGAGGTCCGAGGCCATACGAAAGTCAAAGCTCGTCATTGCCGATATTGAACGGTCGTTCTCCTAAAGACGACGCGCGCAAATAAGCCGAGAGCTATCAACCCGAGGCCCGTCGCCCAGATTGTTGGCGGCACCCAGAATGCGAGAAATAGGCAGCCCGCCAATCCCACGATTGGAAAGGCCCTTGGGTAGAGTCTATCGCGCGCGGGAATCCGCAACGCTGCCAAGTTGGTGATGGCGTAATAAACGAGCACTGTGAACGCGCTGAATGACCACGCCGTCTCGATGCTCCCTACGGCGGCCAATCCAGCAACGGCCAGACCCACTGTGATTACGGCAGCAGCGGGAATGCCGTTCCTCACATTAGCAAGGGGGGACGGCAGATCGGCGCGGCGCCCCATGGCCAAGGCCATCCGAGAGAGACCAAGGATCAAGTTCAACAAGACGCCAAGCATGGCGGTAATGGCGCCGACCGAGATTGTCATGGCTATGACTGGCTGATCCAAGGCTTGAGCAATCACCTCCAAAGGCGCGGCCTCCGTTTCTCCCAGAACTCCTAAAGGCCGCGACTGAACCACCCCAACGACAGCAAGCGCGACTGCAATGTAAAGCGCAGCACTGACCGTCAGCGTGATGATGATCGCCTGCGGAATGACGCGGCGCGGCTCTCTCACCTCTTCCGCCATGGTCGCGATGCGCCCGTAGCCTGTGTAGGCCACGAACATCAGCGCGGTGGCGTAGAGCAAGGATTTGACGCTGCCTCCCTCGCCAGACCTGCTCGGGAGGAGTGATGCCGGTTCGAGTTGGAGGATTCTGGGAACCGCCGAGAAAACGAAGATCGCGAGCGATCCCAGCGTGACCGATACAATCAGAATGTTCATCATGTTCGACCGTTTCAGGCCAGCCAGAACAAGGAGGGTCAGGATCGTCACGGCCGCCATGGCAACGAGGATGAGATGGCTGGCCTCCGCGCCGAGCGCATGAAGTAGATACCCGGCGAAACCCAACGCGGCAGTCGCCGCCGAGGCGGTCTTCGCGCAAAGAAACATCCATCCAGCAGTGAAGCCGAGCGACGGTGACAGATAGGTGTAGCCGTATTCGTAAGTGCCCCCGCTGACTGGATGGCTCGCCGCGAGTTGCGCGCTGGAGAAAGCATTGCACATCGCGATAATTGCAGCCGCAACTATAGCGAACAAGACCCCCGGACCTGCCTCGCCGACAGCGATGCCGATACTGACAAAAACGCCTGTGCCGACAATAGACCCGAGGCCCATGAAGGTGGCGCCTACGATCCCGAATTCCCGCGTTAGAGAGTGCGGTGTCTGTTGTTGGGTCATGAGCGTCGATCAGATCGCCACGAAGCCAAATGCACCTCTTCGCCGTCTTCCTTCGTGAAGGATTCAGGCGGTTGGTCGAGGAGGTCGAAAACTACCTCCGAGGGACGACAGAGAGCGGCACCTTTCGGCGTGACAACAATAGGCCGGTTCACGATAATCGGGTGAGCGACCATCGCAGCGATCAATTCGTTTTCAGGCACCGGTGCGGTGAGAAGGCCGAGATCAGCGGCAGGTGTGCCTTTCTGCCGAACGAGGGCTATCAATGGCTTGCCGATCTGATCGGCCAGCGAACGCAGCAGATCGGGCGACCAGCCAGCCTCCAGATATTCGACGATGACGGGCTCCTCCCCGGAAGCCCGGATCATGGCCAGCGTGTTGCGCGAGGTGCCGCAGTTCGGGTTGTGGTAGATGGTGACGGTCATCGCGCGTCTCTCTTATGGACGCGCCGCACGGCTGCGCCGGATTCATACCAAGGCTTGGTGCGGTTCACGATTGCGACGACCGACAGCATGACCGGCACCTCGATCAATACGCCCACAACCGTCGCCAGAGCCGCGCCGGATTGGATGCCGAACAGGCTGATCGCCGCCGCGACCGCGAGTTCGAAGAAATTGCTCGCCCCAATCAGGGCGGATGGCCCGGCCACGCAGTGCTGTTCACCCGACGCCCGGTTCAGCAGGTATGCCAGCCCCGAGTTGAAATAGACTTGGATCAAGATCGGGACCGCCAGCAGACCGATAACCAGAGGCTGGGCCAAAAGCTTCTCGCCTTGGAAGCCGAAGAGGAGAACCAGCGTCGCCAACAGGGCCACGATGGACACCGGTTGGAGGACTGCGAGAAGACGGTCCAGCGCGTCGCTGTCCCGTTTCACCATCATGCTCCGCACGGTCTGGGCAATGATGACCGGCACCACGATGTAAAGCAGCACCGACAGGGCGAGCGTGGACCAAGGCACGGTGATGGCGGACAGGCCGAGCAGGAGGCCGACGACAGGGGCGAAGGCCACGATCATGATCGCATCGTTCAGGGCCACCTGCGACAGGGTGAAGTTGGCGTCGCCTTTGGTCAGATGGCTCCACACGAAGACCATGGCCGTGCACGGCGCCGCAGCCAGCAGGATCAGCCCGGCGATGTAGCTGTCGATCTCGGACGCAGGGAGCCATGGCCGGAACCAGACCGACAGGAAAAGCCACGCCAGCAGGGCCATGGAGAACGGTTTGACGGCCCAGTTCACGAACAGGGTAACGCCGATCCCGCGCCAGTGACGGCCGACCTGCGCCAAGGCCGAGAAATCGACCTTGAGCAACATCGGGATGATCATCAGCCAGACCAGCCCGGCGACCGGCAGGTTTATCGACGCGACTTCCATCGCGCCCAGCGCGGCGAAGGCGTCTGGCACCAGCGCACCGAGCGCGACGCCGACCACGATACACAGCAGCACCCAGAGGGACAGATAGCGTTCGAACACCGACATCAGGCAACCAATCGGCGATGCATGAACGATGCGGTGCCGGGGCAGATGCCGGAGAACTGTTTGGTCTCTCGAATGGCGTTCGGGGCGTCGTCGCGGGAGGTATCTACAAAGCCGCAGGACGAGAAGAAATCGGCGGCTCCCGTGGTCAGCAGCCACACCGTCGAGGCCCCCTGTTCAACCGCCCTTCGGCACAGAACCTCGACCATGCGGCGACCTTCGCCAGTGCCGCGAAGGGATGGCGGGGCCACGATGGACCGCAGCAAGGCATCCGATCCGAGCAGGGCGAAGCCCCCAAAGACGCCCGTCTCGCTGACGACAAAGAACTGCCCTTCATCAGTCAGGTCATCAATGGGCAGACCCGCATTCGTCAGGGCCGATAGGAAATCAGACCACTCGGGATCGGCTGGGGTCAAACCTGCGAGCGTCATGCGCGCACCTGCGGCGGGCAACACATGGCCTTGGCGATCACGTCGCCCAGCGGGGCGCAGACGTTTGGCGACCCCTCGCAGCAATCTTCCAGCAGGAAGGCAAGAAGGTCGGTCATCCGACCATAGTCGGCGGTGTAGATGATCGAGCGGCCGTCGCGCGTGGAGGCCGCAAGACCGGCCCGTGTCAGAACGGTCAGATTATTGGACAGGGTGCTGCCCGCGATCCCGACAGCCTCGCCCAGTTTGCCTGCCGCCAAGCCATCAGGCCCGGCACGAACAAGCGCGCGGAAGATCGCCAGTCGCCCTTCATGGGCGAGCGCGGACAAAGCATCGACGGCTGATTTCGATTCCATACTTCACGAATAGACGAAATATATGGCATGGGAAAGCCATGACCGACTTCCCCGCCATTTCGCCCGAGTTCATCGACTACCCGACATTGGACCGGCTGGAGCCGATCTCGTTCGACCATCCTCCGCGATTCCTGCTTCTCTATGGCTCGTTGCGAGAACGATCCTACAGCCGCTTGCTGGCCGAAGAGGCGGATCGTCTCTTGCGGAGACTTGGAGCCGAAACGCGCATCTTCGATCCACGCGGCCTGCCCCAGCCAGACGACGCCGATCCAAGCCATCCCAAGGTGCAGGAACTGCGTGAGGCGTCAATCTGGTCGGAAGGTCATGTCTGGTGCAGCCCGGAACGCCACGGCGCCATGACGGGCATCTTCAAGTCGCAGATCGACTGGCTCCCTCTGGAGAGCGGCGGCGTTCGGCCGACGCAGGGGCGCACCCTTGCGGTCATGCAGGTCAACGCAGGGTCGCAGTCGTTCAACACCGTGAACCAGCTTCGCGTGCTGGGGCGATGGATGCGGATGCTGACCATTCCCAACCAGTCCTCGGTCGCCAAGGCGTTCAATGAGTTCGACGAGCAGGGCCGGATGCTGGCATCTCCATGTTACGAACGACTCGTCGATGTGATGGAGGAGTTGTTCAAGTTCACCCTGCTGACCCGAGGGCGGGCAGACTACCTCGTTGACCGCTACAGCGAACGGAAGGCTGAACAGCGGCATCCAGCCGCCGCGTCACTTCAAGACGCCTTCGAGTGAGTTAGGAGGTGGCCAAAGGAAAGACCCGGATATTTAATCGCGGCTATTCCTTCGAAGAGGGTGCGTGTCGAGTATCCAGAGCCGTAAGCTCGCTCGGCACCATCTTGCCCGGCGTTCACAGCCCACCCACCCAGAGCCAATCCGATGTCGTGCGGCACCCGGCCCTCGCGCAGAGCGTCGCGGAAGCAATGACGGAACGAGTGGAAGCAGGTCAGCGGCGCCTCTGCGTTGGCAGAACGCAAAAAACGCCGAAACCACTTCGAGATGCCGTCCGAGTGGTAGCCGTCCTTTGTTCGTTTTAGTTCAGGGAACAGTTTGACTGCGTGCTTTGACCGTTGCGTCTCGGCGTAGTCGAGCAGTCCAATCTGCAAAAGCGTTGGATGAACCGGGACGATCCTTTCGCTGGCCGTAGTCTTGAGCCGCTTCGCAGCCCTACCGGTTGGATCGCCTCGCACGACGAAGCACGCCACGTCTTCTACGGTCTGAATGTCGGCGACGTCCAACTGGCAGATTTCGTTCAGTCGCAGCCCGCTGAAAAGCCCGATGAGCGGAACCCAAAACCGCGCGCGCCGGGGATGGTTTGGCCCCGGCGAAGCGTAATGCCACTCGTCATCGACACATCCGGTGAAGATCGGAGCGTGGAAAATCGACCGAAGCTGGTTTCCGCTGAACGGGCGACGCTTATCTTTGTCGCGAATGGGGTCGATGACATTCAGGCCGGTCGCCGGATTCTTGTCGATCCAACCCTCGTTGACCGCGAAGGTCATGAGCGCACGAAGCTTGGCCATGTAGCCATTAATTGACCCTGCCGAGAGCGTGGATTTCAGCCCAGTCTTTTTGGCCATCTGGGCTGCTTGAACGGCGTTCAAGCTTGGGAATCTTTTTACGGGATTGCTGGGCAACCATCGGAGCACCTCCAGCAGGTCGCGGCATGCTGCACGGTCGATAGACGTCAGAAGACGGTCCTCACCCCATAGGCTCGACGTGATCCAAAGGAGACCATCGTAGATGACCCGCGTCTTTGGGGCACGAACCTTGGCCGGGTCAGCGTGGAAGTGGCGGAATAAATCGCCAAAGGTCACGGCATGGCCCGTCGCCGGATCGACCGACGCGGATTTCGATCCGGCGATCTCGGCGCAGACCCTTTCAGGATCAGATGCTCCCGCCGCCACCAAGAACGACCGTTCAATATCGGCAATGACGAGCTTTGACTTTCGTATGGCCTCGGACCTCACAGGAGTTCCCAGAGACCGCCATACCTGCGTTCGTCCGACCGTTGCCTGAACCTTTCGAGGCACCTTCACTCGAACATGAAAGACCCGTCCCCTGACGATCAGGCCGGGAGGATTGGTGCGCCGACTTTGGGGCGGCCGAGAAGACGGTGAAGAGGACCGTTTGGACGGTTGGTGTAGCAGGTTGGTGTAGCAGTCCCGGTCGTCTGAAGTCGTTGATCCAGAACCGTTTTCCGACATCTCCAGATTCTGCTGGTGTAGCAGGCTGGTGTAGCAAACGCGCGTTTTCGACCGCCCGAGAGCGGTTTCTTCAACGCTTGCAATGTGTTGGGAGGAAATGGTGGACGCGACAGGGATTGAACCTGTGACCCCTACGATGTCAACGTAGTGCTCTCCCGCTGAGCTACGCGTCCGCCGAGACGGCCCTGGAGACAAGCCCCGGGGCGGGAAGGCGCGGTCTATAACCCGGTCTCTCGGCCCACCGCAAGCGCGAAAGACGCGACCCGGCGCGGAACGCGCTCAAGCCGCGAGCGACCGCGTCGCAAGCGGTAGCGCCAGAATAATGGTCAGGCCGCCGCCACCATCTTCTCGACCTCGGTGACCAGGTCGCGCAGGTGCACGGGCTTGGACAGGACCTTGGCCTGGGGGCTGGCCTGAGCCGCCGACAGGGCCACGGCCGCGAAACCGGTGATGAACATGATGCGCAGACCCGGCTGGCGGGCGGCGGCGACGCGGGCCACCTCTATGCCGTCGGCGCCGGGCATGACGATGTCGGTCAAGAGCAGGTCGTAGGGACCGGCGTCCAGGGCGTCGATGGCGTCGTCGCCGTTCTCGCAGTCGATCACCTCATGGCCCGCGCGCTCCAACGCCCGAGTCAGGAATCCGCGCAGCGAGGCGTCGTCCTCGGCCAACAGAATGCGCGCCATGCGATGGTCCCCCGAAAGTCCGAACGGAGACTAGGGCCGGAACGGTAAACCAGCCATGAAAAACAACGCCTCGGCGACTTCCCGCCCTGTTGAAAGCGGGTATGAGGGACCATGAATCACGGGGACGGCGCGGCCGCAGATTCGGACTGGACGGTTTTCGCCCTGACGCCGCCCGTCGGCGCGGCGGCGCCGTTCGTCTTCGCCTCGCCGCATTCCGGGACCGTCGTTCCCGACGACATGGGCGCCGATCCGACCCTGTCGGACCTCCAGATCAACAGCGCGGGCGACGCCCTGATGGACCGGTTGATCGCCGTCGGGCCGATGCACGGCGCGCCGCTGATCGCGGCGCGGATCACCCGGGCCTATGTCGATCTGAACCGAGCGCCCGAGGCGCTGGACCCCAGGCTGATCGATGGCGCGGACGCGGCGGACGGTCCCAAGACGGCGGCCGGATACGGCGTCGTTCCGCGCCTGACGGGTGCGGGCGAACCGCTTTACGCGCGACGGCTGACGCTGGCGGAGGCGCACGAACGGATCGTCCGCGCCCATGCGCCGTATCACGCCGCCCTGACCGAGCAGATGAAGGCGGCCAAGGCGACGCACGGGCGGGCGGTGCTGGTGGACTGGCATTCGATGCCCGGCCGCGCGGGCGGAATCGACGTGGTGCTGGGCGATCGGCACGGGACCAGTTGCCGCCCCGCGCTGACGCGTCGGCTCAAGGTCCTGTTCGAGAAACAGGGCTTCAGCGTGGCCCTGAACCACCCCTATGCCGGCGGCTGGTCGACGCAGGCGTGGGGGCGGCCGGACGAGGGGTTCGAAGCGATCCAGGTCGAGATCAGCCGCGCCCTGTATCTGGACGCGGGCGGCGGGCCGTCGGCGGGCTGGGGACGGTGCGCGGCGGCGCTGAATCAGGTCATCGCCGAACTGCTGCGCCCCGGCGGATGAAAAAAGAGCCGCGCCCTGAGGCGCGGCTTTGAAAAGTCTATAGGGAGGAAACGCCCAGGAAGGGCATGACGCCCGAAAGCGTCACCCTCACGTTAGGTTGCAGCGCACAATCCGTCAAGCGCAACTTCCGCTCCCGAAGTCACCAAATGTAACCAAACTCAGCCCAAAGGGCGCTGTGTAAACGATTTCAGCGGTCGAATTTGGCGCAAACCGCCAGTATCGCAGTTGCGAAATCTAGGGGTGGCTCAGCAACCGGCGGGCGTCTCGAATGGCGCGGGCGGCGGGCGATCCCTCTTGGCGCCACAGCATCAGGGAAAAGGCCGCCACGACCCCGAGCGCCAACCAGAGCGGCCCGAACAGCCAAGCCGCCGCCGCCAGCGAGAAATAATAGGCCCGCACCCCTTGGCTGAAGGCCGACAGGGCGGGGTTCAGCACCCGGCTGACCGCCTCGCCATAGGCCGTGCGGTTCGGCCCCTCGGCCACCTCGGGCGCCGAGCCGATCAGGGCGATGGTGTAGTTCATCTGACGGATCGACCAGATGAAATCGAGCAGGCCGCGCGCCAGACAGGCCATGACCAGGGCCAGTTTGCCCTCCAGCAGCTTGACCGGCACTCCTTCGGCCCCGACCGCCGCCAGGCCGCGCAGGGCGCTCTCGCCGCCGAACAATATGCCCGCCACAGCCGCGATCAGCAGCAGATTGGTCGAGGCGAAGAAGGAGGCCGAATTGATGGTGTGGCCCATCAACTGACTGTCCAGAAGGCGGATTTCGCGGTGGGTCATGGCCGTCATCCACGCCCGCCGCACGTGCACCATGTCGGCGTTCAGCGACCCGGCCCAACGCGCGACCAGAGCCAGCACCGGCCCATAGCCGAGCCAGCAGAAAAAGAAGAGGATCAGGGCGGTCCAGTCCAGCGTGGTCATGTTCTTCTCCTGCCGTCAGGACGGGTCTCAAGGCAAGCGTCACGCTTGCCTGTCGGAGCGGGGAAGCCTATCACGGCCGCCTCCCCTTTCGCAGTTGCACAATACAGAGTCCGCCATGAACCTCGACGCCATTCCGGTCGGCCCGAACGCTCCGTGGGACGTCAACGTCGTCATCGAGATCCCGGCCGGCGGCCTGCCGGTGAAATACGAGATGGACAAGGCCTCCGGCGCCCTGTTCGTCGACCGTTTCCTGCACACGGCCATGTACTATCCGGGCAACTACGGCTTCGTGCCGCACACCCTGTCGGACGACGGCGATCCGTGCGACGTGCTGGTCATCAACCCGACTCCTGTGGTGCCCGGCTGCGTCATCCGCGCCCGTCCGATCGGCGCCCTGATGATGGAAGACGAGGCGGGCAAGGACGAGAAGATCCTGGCCGTGCCGGTCGACAAGCTGAACCCCTTCTATTCGGGCGTCGCCAGCTATCGCCAACTGCCCGCCATCCTGATCGAGCAGATCGAACACTTCTTCACCCGCTACAAGGATCTGGAGAAGGGCAAGCGCGTCGACGTCAACCGCTGGGCCGACGCCGGTGAGGCGGCCGAACTGATCGCCGCCGGTATGCGCGCCGCCGAGGCCAAGCTGCGCGGCGAAGCGGCTTAGTTTCTCCCTCTCCAGAGGGAGAGGGCTTGAGCGCCTGAGAGCCGAAGGCGATCAGACTTGCGCGAAAGGGTGGGGGGGTTCGCTCTCACCCGGTCTGCACCGTAACCCCTCACCCTTTCGGCTACCCGCATCGCTTCGCTCTGCGAGCCTCAAGCCCTCTCCCAATGGGAGAGGGATGCCGCTATGCCTGACCTCATGTCCGCCGACACGCCCGTCGAGATCTTCAAGCGCGCCCTGGCCCATGCCGCGCGGGCGCTGGCCGAACAGTCGGAGCTGGAGGTGGCCTTCGGTTCGGACGGTCCCCGGCTGACCAACGGCGTCCTGACCCTGCCGCATCCGTCGCGCGATCCGTCGGGACCCGAGAGCGCGGCGTTGCGCGGCCAGGCCGACCGGCTGGCCTTGCGGCTGGCCAATCACGACGAGACCCTGCACGCCCGATTGCGCCCCGCGGATGCGCGCGCGGCCGAGGTGTTCGAGGCGGTCGAACAGGCGCGGGTCGAGGCCGTCGGCTCGCGGTCCCTGGCCGGGGTGCGCGCCAATATGGACGCGGCGCTTCTGACCCGGCTGGAGAAGACCGGCGCCCTGCGCGCGGACGCCGAACACGTGCCTCTGCCGGAGGCGGTGGCCCTGATGCTGCGCGAGCGGGTGACGGGCGAAAAGGCGCCGGGCGGCGCCGGGACCATGGTCGATCTGGTCCGGCCCGAGATCGAACGGAAGGCTGGCAAAGCGCTGGACGCCCTGGCCGAGGCCGCCGCCGACCAGGGCGAGTTCGCCCGACGCCTGAAGGACGTGCTGCGCGACCTGGAGCTGGATCCGGGCGACGCACGCGGCGACGACGCTTCCGACGACCAGGGCGACCAGGAACCCGACCCCCAGGAGCCGGACGCGGCCGACGACCAGGACGAGGAGGAGGACGGCGGCGAGGGCGGCCAGTCGATGGACGGCTCGGCCGACGACCAGAGCGCCGAGCAGGAGCGCGACAGCCGCCCCGACGGCGCCCCGGCCGAACCCGACGGCGACGCTGCGGACGAAGGCCCGGATCTGAACGAGGGCGCCTTGCCCAACCGCACCCAGACCACCGACGACGGACGCGTGATCGACGCCTATCGCGTCTTCACCACCGCCTATGACGAGGTGGTCGAGGCCGCCGACCTGTGCGACCCGATGGAGCTGGACCGGCTGCGCGCCTTGCTGGACCAGCAACTGAGCATCCTGTCCTCGGTCGTGGCGCGCCTGGCCAACAAGCTGCAACGCCGCCTGATGGCCCAGCAGAACCGCAGTTGGATGTTCGATCTGGAAGAGGGCGTCCTGGACACCGCCCGCCTGACCCGGATCATCACCGACCCGACCAGCCCGCTCAGTTTCAAGGCCGAGAGCGAAAGCCCGTTCCGCGATACGGTGGTGACCCTGCTGCTGGACAATTCCGGCTCGATGCGCGGGCGGCCGATCATGGTGGCGGCGGTCTGCGCCGACATTCTGGCGCGGACGCTGGAGCGGTGCGGGGTCAAGGTCGAGATCCTGGGCTTCACCACCCGCGCCTGGAAGGGCGGCCAGAGCCGCGAGGCCTGGATCACCGCCGGAAAGCCCGCCGGTCCGGGCCGCCTGAACGACCTGCGCCACATCATCTACAAGGCCGCAGACGCGCCCTGGCGGCGGGCCAAGAAGAACCTCGGCCTGATGATGCGCGAGGGGTTGCTGAAAGAGAATATCGACGGCGAGGCCCTGTTGTGGGCGCACGACCGGCTGATGGCCCGGCCCGAGGCCCGGCGCATTCTGATGGTCATCTCCGACGGCTCGCCGGTCGATGACTCGACTCAATCGGCCAACGCCGCCCTGTACCTGGACAAACACTTGCGCCAGGTCATCGCCGAGATCGAGGACCGGTCGCCGGTCGAGCTTCTGGCCATCGGCATCGGCCACGATGTGACCCGTTGGTATCGCCGCGCCGTCACCCTGGTCGATGTCGAGCAACTGGCCGGGGCCATGATCGAGAAACTGGCCGAACTGTTCGACGCCGAAGCCGGTGCGCCGTCCGCGCGCCGTCCGCAGAGGAAACGCGCCGCATGATGTCGCTTCGCCGTCTTGCCGGGGTCGCCCTGGCCCTGTCGCTGGCCGCCTGCGCGGGCGGGCCGACCACCGGCGTCCTGCCGTGGAGCGGCGTTCAGCCCGGCTGGACGGCCGCCGCCGCCGAGAACCGTCCGGTCGGCC
>JAFLCT010000084.1 GCA_017302335.1 Caulobacterales bacterium
GGCGGGGGCGCAACCCGCCGCCTTCGCCGCCGTGACCGCCGAGACGCCGCGCGCGGCGCCCGACAAGTCCGGCGTTCTGATCGCGGCCGAGGGTGCGGAGCCGCGCCTGATCGCGCGCATCGCCCCGCCGAAGGTGCAGGTGGACGTGGCCGGACGGCCCAAGCCGATCCTGTCGCTGGTCTCGACCTCGGGCGTGCTGGTCTCGACAGACGCCGCGCACATCGGCCAACCGCTGGCGGCTGTCGGCCTGAACCCCGCGATCCTGACCGAGGGCGGCCCGGCGCGAACCGTGGCCGTGAATGACCATAGACTGATGACGGCCATGAGCGACGCGGGCGACGGCGTCTTCGCGGTGGCGGCCACCCCGGTCGATACAGGCGCGGCGGCCCTGCTGAACGACGCCTGGGTCCTGGCCGCGCCTCTGGTGCTGGGCGTGGCGGTGCTGTTGCTGGTGCTGCTGAACCGTTGGCGCCA
Organism: Caulobacterales bacterium; assembly: GCA_017302335.1. Taxonomy (GTDB): domain Bacteria; phylum Pseudomonadota; class Alphaproteobacteria; order Caulobacterales; family Caulobacteraceae; genus Brevundimonas. Next base: position 475 of record JAFLCT010000084.1, read on the forward strand.
GGCCAAGATCAGCCGCCAGTGGGCCGCGTCCGAACGCCGGTTCCGCATCGCCGTCGAGGCCGCGCGTTGCGGCGTCTGGGAATGGGACGCCGAGGGCGGCGAGGTCGATCTGTCGGACTATATGGCCGTGCTGATGGGATTTCCGAACGGCGGCCCCGTATCGACCGAAGCCTTCATGGCCCGCGTCCACGCCCGCTATCGCCCCCAGGTCGACCACGCCTTGCGCCAGGCCGCCGCCTTCGGCGCCTTCGAGGTCACCTTTCCCGTCCAGGGCGAGGACGGGCGGGTGCGTTGGATCGACGCCCGGGGCCAGGCGCGCGGCGACCGGGGCGAGACGGGGTTCAGCTCCATCCTGGGCGTGGCCCTGGACATCACCGAGGCCCGGCGCGCCCGCGCCCAGGCCCAGGCCGCCGAAAGCCGTCTGCGCGACGGCATCGAGAGCGTGTCGGACGCCTTCGTCCTGTTCGACAAGCAGGGCCGCCTGCTGTTGTGCAACCAGGCCTTCCAGGACGCCTTCGGCTTCGCCCCCGGCGCGGTGCGGCGCGGGGCGCTGAAGGACGAGTTGAACCGCATCGCCGCCCTGGCCATCACGGCCGAGCATCCGGGCGCGGGCGGGCGGGCCGGAGCGCGCGAGGTCGAGCTGAACGACGGGCGCTGGCTGCAACTGATGGAGCGGTTCACCTCGGACGGCGGCTCGGTGGTCACGGCCGCCGACATCACCGCCATCAAGCTTCAGGAGGCCGAACGGCAGAAGGCATCCGACAATCTGCGGGCCATGGTCGATCAGTTGGAGACCAGCCAGGAGAAGCTGTCGCTCCTGGCCCGCAAATACGAGATCGCCATGACCCGGGCCGAGGCCGCCAATCAGGCCAAGTCCGAGTTCCTGGCCAATATGAGCCATGAGCTGCGCACGCCGCTGAACGCCATCAACGGCTTTTCTGAGATCATGGCCGCCGAGATGTTCGGCCCGCTGGGCGACGCCCGCTACAGGGGCTATGCCGCCGACATCCATCGCTCGGGCCAGCACCTGCTCAGCCTGATCAACGACATCCTGGACATGGCCAAGATCGAGGCCGGCAAGATGCGGCTGCACTATGAGGCGGTGTCCTTGAAGGAGATCGCCGACGACGCGGTGCGGCTGATGCGCGGCAAGGTCCAGGACGCCGGACTGACCCTGACCGTCGAGGCGCCCGCCGACCTGGCCGAGATCGAGGCGGACCATCGCGGGTGCAAACAGGTGATGCTGAACCTGTTGTCCAACGCCATCAAATTCACGCCCGAGGGCGGATCGATCACCGTGCGGCTGGCGCCGCTGGGTGATGCGCGGGTGCGTGTGGCGGTGACGGACACCGGCATCGGCATCGCCGCCGACGACCTGGCCCGGCTGGCGCGGCCGTTCGAACAGGTCGAGGGCCAGCACTCCAAGACCACCCAGGGCACCGGCCTGGGCCTGGCCCTGACCAAGTCGCTGATCGAGATGCACGGCGGGACCCTGCATATGGAAAGCCGCCCGGGCGAAGGCACCACCGTATCCTTCGACCTGCCGATCCAGCGGCCGACGGTTCAAGCCGAACCGAACGAACAGGCGCGAGCCGCCTGAGGCGGCTGGAGCGGCCGGCGGGAATCGAACCCGCGACATTCAGCTTGGGAAGCTGACGTTCTACCTCTGAACTACGGCCGCCTCGGCGGTTCGCCGGGCGCGGACCATAGCCGGGCGCGCGCAAAAGGAAAGGCCCGGCGCGGGGCCGGGCCTGAAGGGTTTCGCTGCGATGCGGGCTATTCGACGCGCGTCGCGGTGATGCCCTTTTGCGCCAGGAAGGTCTGGACGCTGGCGTCGCCGACCAGATGGCCCGCGCCGACGGCGATGAAGGTGACGCCCGAGCCTTTCAGCCGCTCCTGAATCTGATCCGCCCAGTCGGCGTTCCGATCGGTCAGCATCCGGGCGTACAGGTCGGGATAGTCGCGGGCCATTTCTTCGACCATGACGGCGTCCAGAGCCTGGGTGTCGCCCACGCGCCAGGCGGCCACCATGCCGTCCAGCATCTGGGCGGCGCGGTCATAGTCCTGAAGCGTCGAGCGCAGGAAGCCGAGCTGCATATCCTCGGGCATTTCGGCCAGCATCCGCACCTGTTGTTCCAGGCTCTCGAAGGCGTGGATCGACTTGTCGGCGGCCTTGGCGCGCGCCAGCAGGGTCAGTTCGACGCCCGAGGCGGGGTCGTAACCGGCCTTGGTCAGCGGGGCCATCGACAGGGTCAGACCCGCGAACCACGGACGCATGGGGTCCATCTGGGCGGCCGTGACGCCGATGGCGCGGGCGGCGACATCCAGGTGGGCGATCTCGTCCGCCGTCAACAGCGACGACAACGGCCGATCCATCGAAACGCCGTGCTGCTGGATCAGCGGCAGGACGGCGGCGGTGTCGTCGGGATTGGCGATCTCGAACCAGATGTCCTGGGCGCTGTCGAAGGCCTGGTCGACGCGGGCGCTGGCCCAGGCGGTGTCGGGTTTCAGCACATGGACGGTGCCGAACAGATACAGGGTCGAATCCGCGTCGCGCACGACCCACAGGGCGGGGGACGCCTCTTGAGCGTGGACGGGCGCGGGCGTCAGCAGCGGCAGGGCGACAGCCGCGGTCAACGCCAGGCCGAGCGCGGTTCCGGCGACGGCGCGGCCCAGGCGGGCGGCGACGGAGCGGGTCAGGGAGACGAACGGGGTCATGGATCTCATTCCGGTATCAAAGTGCGGTCGTTGTGAGGCCGGTCAGGCCGAAAAAATGGATTCGATCGGTTGGTCGAAGACAGCGGCGATCTTGAAGGCCAGTGGGAGGGAGGGATCGTAGCGGCCGGTCTCCAACGCATTGACGGTCTGGCGCGAGACGCCAAGACGGTTTGCCAGGTCGGCCTGGCTCCAGTCGCGTTCGGCGCGCAGCACCTTGAGACGGTTGTTCATGTCGCGGTCCCTTAGCGATGCCGCAGCCACCACAGGCCCCAAGCCAACAGATAGCCCGTGACCATCAGCAGCAGCATACCCATGGCCCCGGAGGCGGCGTAACCGGCCGGCGTGGCCTCGCCGAGAATCACTGGCGCCGGCCAGTCCCGCGCCACCGGTGTCGCCGCCAGGATCACCAGCACCCCGCCGATGGCCATGCCGCCGCTGCCGCCCCAGTACCAGGACCATTTGTGGGCTTCCTGGGCCGCCTCGTCGATCGACGCCATCCAGGCGCCGCCGATCCAGAACGCGCTAATCATGCCCAAGACGGCGGCGACCCACATGGCCCAGCCGTCATGTGCGCCGATGCGGGCGAAGACCACCGCCAGGATCAGCAGTATGAACCCTCCGCCCCGGGCGATGAACGATCGTGCACGCTGCGACCTCATGGAAAACACCCCCGTCGTTTTGACAAGGACACTTTACGTCTAGAGGCGAAGCTTTGTCAAGCACCCTTGTCTTAGCGGCGCCGAGGCTTGTCGTTTACTCCGCTGCGGGCGGCATAAGCTCGGAGCGGGTTATGGGGCGCGGCGCCTGATCCACGGGCGGCAGTTCCGGCAGCGTCTTGCCCTCATGATCGACGTGCAGGTCCTCGAAGCGGCGGGCCGAGACCATGACCTGGCTTTCCAACGACCCGACGAACTGATTGTAGCGGCCGACGGCGGCTTCCAGCGCCTTGCCGACGCCGACGGCGTGGACGCCCATGACCGACAGCCGCTTGTAGAGTTCCTTGCCCAACTTAGCGACGGCGTCGGCGTTCTTGGCCTGCTCATCCGCGCGCCAGCCGTAGGCGACCGCCTTGCACAGGGCGAACAGGGTGGTGGGGGTGACGATGACGATGCGCGAGGCCATGGCGTCGGTCATCAGGTCCGGCTCATGGTCCAGCGCGGCGGCCAGAAAGGCGTCGCCGGGCACGAACAGGGCGACGAAGTCGGGGCTGGGCTTGAACTGGTCTTGATAGCCGCGCGAGGCCAGTTGGCGGACATGAGTCTTGAGGCTGGCGGCGGTGCGCAGGGACTGGGCGCGGCCTTGCGCCTCGGCGTCGCCCTCGGTCTCGTCGGCGAAGGCCAGGGGGACCTTGGCGTCGATCACGAACCGGCCGCCGCCGGGCAGACGGACGATGAAATCCGGCCGTTGGCGGGCGCCCGTCTCGTCGGTCTGGGAGGTCTGTTCCTCGAAATCGAACCGACCGGCCATGCCCGCCGCCTCCAGCACGTTGCGGCAGGTCTGTTCGCCCCAGCGGCCGCGTCGCCCGGTGTTGCCGCGCAGGGCCTCGGTCAGTTTGCGCGCCTCGTCGCGGGTGGCGCTGGAGGCGGTCATCAGCAAGGCCAGTTGCTCCTTCAGGCCGCCGGTCTCCTCGGCGCGGACCTTCTCCAGCGCGGCGACCTGTTCCTGAAATTTGGCCAGGGTCTCGGCCACCGGCTTCAACTGGGCCTCCATCCGCTCGCGGGCGACGCGGTCCTGGGCCTGGAAGGTCTCGGCGGCGCGCGCGACGAGTTGGGTCGTCGCCGTCTCGGCCGACTCGCGCGCCTGGGCCTTCAGATAGTCGGCCATGGCGCCGCGACTGTCCTCGACCGTCTCCAGCCGCGCCTCGGCCGCACGCAGGTCGCCCCTGGTTCTTTGCCAGGCGGCGAAGGCCCACAGGAAACCGCCCGTGGCGACGACGGCGAGGGCCAACAGGACCAGTTCGAGCGTGTTCATGCTGTGTTCCTTAATCGGAGTCGGCGAAGCGCGCGAGACTTGTCCGAAACGTCATCCGTCTCCCGCCTGCGGGGGCGGAGCCAGGGGCGACGAAGCCGTCACGGCCACGGTCACGTCGTCGCGCGAAGCGAGGCGCATGACGATGGGGGACCTCCAGGAGAGAGTTAAGGACTCCCCTCTCCGACCCTGGATCGCCGCGCGATCGACGGGCCGCCTTTCCCGCAAGCGGGAGCGGGAGATCTTACGCCGGACGCCGCGCCCTGAGGGCCTGAACGATGGTGCCGTCATCCAGCCAGTCCAGCTCGCCGCCGACCGGGACGCCGCGCGCCAGGCTGGTGATCTCCACCCCGGACCCGGCCAGGCGCTCGGCCAGATAGTGGGCCGTGGTCTGGCCGTCGACGGTGGCGGGCAGGGCCAGCACCACCTCGCGTGTCCGGCCGTCGCCCGCGCGCTGGACCAGTTCGGCGACGCGCAGGGCCTCGGGTCCGACGCCGTCCAGCGCCGACAACAGGCCGCCCAACACATGATATCTGCCGCGAAAAGCGCCCGACCGCTCCATGGCCCACAGGGCGCCGGCCTCCTCGACCACGCAGATCAGGGCGTCGTCGCGGGCGTCGTCGGCGCAGATCGAGCAGGGGTCGCGGGTGTCGGGCGCGCCGCAGACGCCGCACGACCGCACCTTGGCCGCGGTCTCCGCCAGGGACGCCGCCAGCGGTTCGAGCAGTTGTTCGCGTCGCTTCAACAGGGCCAGGGCCGCGCGCCGGGCCGAACGCGGACCCAGGCCCGGCAGCTTGGACAGCAGGGCGATCAGGCGCTCGATCTCGGGTCCGGCGGAGGCGGCCAAGTCAGAACAGCTTCGGCATTCCGGGGATGTTCATCCCCGCCATCGGCCCGGCGGCCTCACGCATCAGGGCGCCGTTGACTTCATCCAGGCGGCGTTTGGCGTCGGCGTGGGCGGCCTGGATCAGATCGGCCAGAAGGTCGGCCTCGCCAGGGACCATCAGGCTGGAGTCGATATGGATGGCGGTGATGTCGCCTGGCCCTTTCAGGCCGATCCTCACCAGCCCGCCGCCCGAAGAGCCTTCGGCCGCCGTGCCCGCCATCTTCGCCTGGGCGTCTTGCAGCCTTTGCTGCATCGCCTGGGCCTGCTGCATCAGGGAGTTGAGGTCTTTCATGCCCCCTAGATAGGGCGATCCGGCGGTCGACGACAGGGCCGGAACAGACAATCGGGCGGACTTGGCGGCCGGCGGGGCCTTGACCCCGGATTCCGGCTCCCTATTTGGCATCAGCAGTTGTTGCAGTTTTATTGAGGGACCCGATATGGCTTTTGACGCCCTGCCCGGCCGCGACGCGGCCCTGTCCGACGCCGCCCTGGCGCGCCTGTTCACCGAGGCGCGCACCTACAACGCCTGGTCGGACCGGCCCGTGCCGGAGACCCTGTTGCGCAAGCTGTACGACCTGACGAAATTCGGTCCGACGGCGCTCAACGCCACCCCGGCGCGGTTCCTGTTCCTGACCTCGCCCGAGGCCAAGGCCCGGCTGGCGTCGTTGATGAGCGAGGGCAACCGCGCCAAGACCTTGCAGGCGCCGGTCAATGTGATCATCGGCCACGACGTGGATTTCCACGACACCCTGCCCAAGCTGTTTCCGCACGCGCCGGGCGCGCGCGACTGGTTCCCCGATGTCGAGGCGCGGCGCGAGACGGCGTTCCGCAACGGCTCGCTGCAAGGCGGCTATTTCCTGATGGCCGCGCGGGCCTTGGGACTGGACGTCGGCCCGATGTCGGGTTTCGACGCCGCCGGTGTAAAGCGGGCCTTTTTCCCCGATGACGCGGTCGAGCCGAACTTCATCGTCAACCTGGGTTACGGCTCTGACGAGAACCTGTTTGCGCGCTCGCCCCGGCTGGCCTTCGACGAGGCGGCCCGCATCCTGTGAATCAGTCGTCGCGGCGCACCCTGGCCGACGGCAGGCCGTCGATGCCCAGTTGGGCGATGGCCTCGGCCAGGGCGATGTTGCTCTCCACCACCGGATCGACCAGGGCCAGGGTGGCGGCCGGATCGCCGTCGACGACGGCCGCCGCCGTATAGCGCGCCATCAGATGCCGATCGGGACCTTCGACATAGGTTTCCGAGGTCAGGACGGCCTGGTCGCCCTTGACGGAGGCCAGAACGCACTGGTGGCCGCGCAGCTCTCCCTGGCGGATGCGGCGGAAATGCACGACCGGTCCGCCGCCGGGGAAGCGGGCGATGCAGGCCTGGGCGTCGTTGAACACCGACTGGCGGCCCGTCTCGGGCGCGGCGGCGGCGGCGGCGACCGAGGTCGTGTTGTCGAAGCTCATGTCGAAGGCCCAGTCCGCGTCGCCCGGCGGCGGCGTGGGTACGGCGGCGCGGATCAGCGGGTCCATGCGGTCCCGTACATCGGGAAAGGGCGCGCCCACGGCCTCGGCCAACGGCCGCAGCTTGTCCTGCATCTGTCGCGCGATGTTCGAAACCTGATCAGCCAGGGGCGGTTCGGCGGTCGGTTCCTGGGCCATGGCCGAGGCGCCCGACGCCGACGCCAATCCAGCCGACAGGGCCAGGGCGATGGTGAGATGGCGCATGACGTCCCCCTTTGTGCGTATCCGCCCGCATCAGGCCATGTCGGGGGCCGATGCGCGAGGGATGAAGGGGCGTCTGACAGGTTTCGTCAGTCGTCGGCGAGGGTCTCGCCGTCCGCTTCGTCGGGGATCGTCGGCAACTCCAGCGGCGGGGCCAGGCGCTTCACTTCGCCGATCCTGGTCCCCGGAAAGGCCTCCAGCACCGACATGACGAAGGCGTCGGCGGCGACCTCGGCCCGCTCCTCAGCGCGGCCGCGGCGTTCCTGTTCGATCAGGGTCTCGCCGCCGCCCTGACCGTTGGCGGCGACCAGCCAGGTGCGGCCGGTCCAGTCCTTGAGCCGCCCGGCCAGACGCCGCGCCAGGTCGGCGGGGGCGTTCGGCCCGCTCTCATAGACGATGGCGCCGGGCTTGAAGCTGACCAGTTTCACGTGCTGCTGCACATCCAGTTGCAGCTTGATCTCGCGCTTGTCGCCGATCAGGGCCACGACGGCGTCAAAGGTCTGGGGGTCCGGCAGGGCGGGCGCCGCGACCGGACGGGCGGCCAGTTGGGCCGAGGCCCCTCCCCCGCCGCCGCCCCTGCCGTGGGGCGCGCCGCCGCCGGGACCGCCGATGATCGGCTCGCCCGCGTGCAGACGCTTCAACGCCTCTTCCGGGCCGGGCAGATCGGCGGCGTAGGCCAGACGGACGATGGCCATTTCGACCGCGTCGGCCGGATTGGGCGCACGGCGCGCCTCGTCCAGGGCCTTCAGCAACATGGACCAGGCCCGCGACAGGGTTCCGGCCGGTATGGCCGCGCCCAGGGCCGCCAGCTTCTGGGCCTGGTCGGTGGGCAGGCGCGTGGCCTGGGGACCCAGCATCTTGGCCACCGAGGCGGCGTGGCAGTGTTCCAGGAGGTCGCCCACCACCTGCACCGGATCGGCGCCGAAGCCGTAGAGGGCGCGGAATCCTTCCAGCGCCTCGGGCGTGCGGCCGGCCATGATCGATTCGAACAGTTGGATGGTCTGGCCGCGGTCGGCCAGGCCCAGCATATCGCGCACGACCTCGGCCTTGACCGTATCGCCGCGCTCGCCCTGGACCAGGGCCTGATCCAGCAGCGACAGGCCGTCGCGCACCGAGCCTTCGGCCGAGCGAGCGATCAGGGCCAGGGCCTCCTGCTCGACCCGCATCCCCTCCTTGTCGGCGACGCGGCCCAGGTGCTCGACCAGGACATCGGCCTCGACGCGGCGCAGGTCGAACCGCTGACAGCGGCTCAGGATGGTCACCGGCACCTTGCGGATCTCGGTGGTGGCGAAGATGAATTTGGCGTGCGGCGGCGGTTCTTCCAGCGTCTTCAGCAGGGCGTTGAACGCCTGGGTCGACAGCATATGGACTTCGTCCAGCACATAGACCTTGTAGCGCGCCTCGACGGGGGCGTAGCGGACGCTGTCCAGGATGTCGCGGATGTCGCTGACGCCGGTGTGGGACGCCGCATCCATCTCCATCACGTCCATGTGCTGACCGGCCATGATGGCGGCGTCGTGCCGTCCGTCGGGCGTCAGGGCCAGGGACGGCCGGTCGATCGTGGCGGTCTCGTTGTTCAGGGCGCGGGCCAGAAGTCGGGCCGTGGTCGTCTTGCCGACCCCGCGCACCCCGGTCAGCATGAAGGCGTGGGCGATGCGGCCGGTGGCGAAGGCGTTGGTCAGGGTGCGCACCATCGCCTCCTGCCCGATCAGGTCCTCGAAGGCGCGCGGCCGGTATTTGCGGGCCAGGACGGTGTAGGCCTCGTCCGACGCGGCGGCGGGTTCGGGGGCGGGGGCGGACGTCTTCGCCTGGGCCGGTTCGGCCTCGACCATGGGCGCCGGAGCCGGTTCGGCCTTGGATTCAGACTGGGGTTCAGGCGGGGCGCCGAACATATCGTCGGTGTTCTCGTCACGCCAATTCTCAGAGGAATTGGGCGCGTCGTCGTCCCACGGGGGACCTTCGAGACTCGGATCGACGTCGGTCATGTGTCCGTTTTACCGCGAGTGGCGCGACTCGCCACGGGCTTTGACGACGAAATGGGGGAAACTTCCCCCACGACCGCGTGACGCGGACTCGCGCATAGCGTCGCCCTCAAGCCGCGAGGCTCCGCGAGCCGAGCGGTAGGGTAAGGGAAAGGTGGAGACCGCGACCCAAAGGGAATTCGTTGTGGCTGCTGCCTTCCGGCCCTGACCAGGTTGGCGAAGCCTTCGCCCGCGATCTCCGAGGCGGGATATGGCGCGGCGCGGGATGCGAATCAAGTGCAATGAGGCGGGTGGGACCGCCCTCCCCAAACCGGAGAGGGAGAGGTATGTGCACCTTCATGCCCCTGACCCCATTGAACACCTTCGCCGGAAACCCGCTGGATCGCGCCGGGGACCGGCGGGCCGATCCGACCTGGTTGGCGCAACAGGCCGAGCGTGACGAGGCGCTGGCCCTGGTGCTGTGGGAAGGGCGGCCGCTGATCGAGGATCACGCCGGCGGCCCGCGCCTGGCCTGGCTGCCGATGACCCATGCGCGCGACCTGGCGCCTGATCGCGAAGCCTTCCTGGGCCTGTGGAAGGACGCGCCGGTCTTCGCCGTCGAGATCGAAGGGTCGCTCGACCCGGCCGAAGGCCCCGTTCGCGGCCTGGGCGCCTTTCACGAGATGCGGGCGGCCGCCGCCCTGTTGTCGGGCGTCGAGACGGCCATGGCGGGCGCGGCCAAAAGTCTGTTCGACTGGCGACGGCGCCATGGGTTCTGCGCCGCCTGCGGCAAGGAGACGCGCGACGCCGACGGCGGCTGGAAACGGCGCTGCGAAGCCTGCGGGACCGACCATTTCCCGCGCGTCGATCCGGTGGTCATCATGCTGGCCGTCCATGACGGGCCGGACGGGCCGCGCTGTCTGTTGGGCCGCCAGGCGGCCTGGCCCGCCGGGCGTATGTCGGCCCTGGCGGGGTTCGTCGAGCCGGGCGAATCGATCGAGGAGGCCTGCGCGCGCGAAATCGCCGAGGAGGCGGGCCTGACCGTCACCGCCGTGCGCTACCATTCCAGCCAGCCGTGGCCGTTCCCGTCGCAACTGATGATCGGCCTGTTCTGCACAGTCGATTCGGATCAGGCCCACCCGGATCAGACCGAGCTGGAGGCCGTCGCCTGGCTGACCCGAGACGAGGCCCGCGCCTGTCTGACGGGCCAGCACGCGATCAAGCCGCCGCCGCCGATCGCCATCGCGCACACGCTGATCCGGGCGTTTGCGGCGGGGTCTGGGGTTTAAGGCATGAGCGACACCGCTTCGGTTGATGATGACGTGACCCCCTGAAACTCCTCCAGGAATAGCTAGAGTCCGCCCAACGAAGGACGGACAAGAATGAAGCGATCAAGGTTCACGGAAGAGCAAATCATCGGGATCTTGCGGGAGCAGGAGGCCGGT
>JAFLCT010000085.1 GCA_017302335.1 Caulobacterales bacterium
GACACGGCGCGGGCGCTGGACGCCACCACGCCGCGTCGGTTCAATCCGCTCAGGGTCTCGGGCGAGGCGGCGCTGGCGAACGAGACCTGGCGCGGCGGCTTCGACCTGACGTCCGGCGAGACGCCGGTGGGCCGCCTGACCCTGGCGCACGACGGCCGTACGGGTCTGGGCGGTTTGGCGATCGAGACGCCGATGCTGCAATTCGCCGAGGGCGAGCTGCAACCGGGCGTTCTCAGCCCCTTGGTCCAGAACTTCGTCCAGCCGCCGGCGACCGGTTCGGCGCAGTTCAGCGGCCGCATCGATTGGCGCGCCGACGGCGAAGGAACCAGCGGCGGCCGCCTGGTCGTGCCGGGGTTGGACTTCGTCAGTCCGGCCGGGCCGGTGAAGGGGCTGAAGGGGACGATCGACTTCACCAGCCTGATCCCCCTGGTCACGGCGCCGGGCCAGAGACTGACCGCCGACAGTCTGGAAAGCCTGACGCCCCTGACCGACGCCCAGGTCCAGTTCGCCATCGACAAGGCGGGCGTATCCGTGACGGCGGCCGACATCCATGTGGCGGGCGGCGTGGTGCGCGTGGCGCCGTTCGTCGTGCCGCTGGACCCGACGCAGGCGTTTTCGGGCGTGATCGAGCTGGAGAACGTGCAACTGGGTGAACTGCTGGCGGGATCGGGTTTCGGCGACAAGGCCAGCCTGGACGCGGTGGTGTCGGGACGACTGCCCTTCACCTCGACGCCGGGGCGCGGGGTTCGGATCTCGGGCGGTTCACTGCGGGCCGTGCAGCCGGGGCGCCTGTCGATCCAGCGCGAGACCCTGAGCGCGGTCGAGACCGGAGGCGGCGGGACCGAGGTTCCGCCCAATACGGTTCAGGACATGGCCTATCAGGCGATGGAGAACCTGGCCTTCGACGTCCTGACCGCCGAGGTGAACAGCCTGGATGGCGGGCGGTTGGGCGTTCTGTTCCACATCAAGGGTCGCCACGACCCGCCCCAGCGCCAGGAGCTGCGTCTGAGTCTGTCGGAACTGATCAGCCGCGACTTCCTGAAACGCGAACTGCCGCTGCCTTCGGGCACGGGGGTGGACCTGACCTTGGATACGACGCTGAACGCTGACCAACTGGTCAGCGATCTTCTGGCCCTGAACCGCGCCCGCGCCGGAGAGGCGGACCCGCCATGAACGTTCAGGACCCATTCACCCAATGCGGCGTTAGATCATCACGACCTTTTCGGAGAATCGACCCCATGAGCCGAACGAGAGCGACCGCCCTGGCGGGCCTGGCCCTGACCGCCGCCGTGACCGGCGCCGTGGCCGCCTGCGCGCCGACGGTTCGGGTCGAGGTCGCCCCGATTCAGATCTACGCCAAGCTGGACGCCGACGTGCGTATCCGCCTGGACCGCGAACTGCAGCAGTTGCTGCAGGAAAACCCCAACCTGTTCTGAGGGGATAGGATCATGCAGTTCCGCAAGACTTTCGTCGTCGCCGCCGCCGTCGCGGCCCTGGGCGTCGCCGCCGGCGCGGCCTTCGCCCAGACCGCCCAGCAGAAGTCGATGATCGACGCCGCCAAGGCCCAGGGCGTGGTCGGCGAACAGGCCGACGGCTATCTGGGCGTCCGCACTCCGTCCGCCGCCTCGGCCGATCTGCGCGCCGCCGTGACCGCCACCAACGACGGCCGCCGCCGGGTGTACGCCCAGGGCGCCGCCGAGGCCGGAACCACGACCGAAGTGGCCGCCGCCCGTATGTTCGAGGCCAATCTGTTCCCGCGCATCGCCACGGGCCAATGGTACCTCAACGCCCAGGGCCAGTGGGTCCAGAAGTAAGACCGTCCTTCTCCTCTTGAGAGAGAAGGGTTACGGCGGCCCTTGCGCCGGGTCCCCCGTTAAGCTCGAAGGCTTCGATGGACCCGATCTCCGCCCGGCTGCGCGCGCGCCATCCCCAGCGTATCGACCTGTCGCTGGACCGGATGCGCGCCCTGTGCGCGGCGCTGGGCGATCCGCAGGACAGGCTGCCGCCGGTGGTTCACGTCGCGGGCACCAACGGCAAGGGTTCGACCGTGGCCTTCTTGCGCGCCATGGCCGAGGCGTCGGGTTTGCGCGTCCATGCCTACACCTCGCCGCATCTGGTGCGGTTCAACGAGCGCATCCGCCTGGCCGGGCGGCTGATCGCGGATGATGCGCTGAATGACGTCCTCGACCGGATCGAGGCGATTCCGGGCCAGGCGACGGTGTTCGAAAGCACCACCGCCGCCGCCTTCCTGGCCATGAGCGAGACGCCCGCCGACCTGGCGATCATAGAGGTCGGCCTTGGCGGGGTGCTGGACGCCACCAACGTCATCGCCCGGCCGCTGATCAGCGTGATCGCCCCGGTCGATCTGGACCATGCGGAGTTTCTGGGCACGGACCTGGCGGCCATCGCCGGAGAGAAGGCGGGCGTTCTGAAATCCGGCGCGCCAGGCGTGATCGCGCGCCAGGACCCTGCGGCCATGGCGGTCATCGAACGCGTGGCGGCGCGGGTCGGGGCGCCCCTGACCGTCATGGGAGCCGATTTCGACGCCTGGTCCGAGATCGGCGGCCTGGCCTTCCAGTCGGCCGAGCGGTTCCTGGACCTGCCCGCTCCGGCCTTGGCGGGCGACCATCAATACGACAACGCCGGTCTGGCCGTGGCGACGGCGTTGGAGCTGGACTTGCCCGAGGCGGCGATCGCCGAGGGGCTGAAGACGGCGGTCTGGCCCGCGCGGCTGCAACGGCTGACGGCGGGACCTTACGGCGCGGCGGCCAAGGCGGCGGGGACCGAGCTGTGGCTGGACGGCGGGCACAATCCCCATGCCGGGCGGGCGCTGGCGGCCTTTCTGGAGGCGCGACAGGCGCGCGCGCCTATGCCGCTGGCTCTGATCACGGGGATGTTGGCCAACAAGGACGCGGGCGGCTTCTTTGAGGCCCTGCGCGGAACCGGCCCCCACGTCCTGACCGTCGGCTTCGACGGCGCGGCGGCCGAGCCGGGCGCCCTGGCGGCGGTGGCGCGGGGCCATGGCTTGGGAGCGATGCCGACCGCCTCTGTTCAGGAGGCGCTGGAGCGCGCCCTGACCTGGGGGGCGGGCCGCGTGGTCATCTGCGGCTCGCTGTATCTGGCGGGCGAGGTGCTGGGGGCCAGCCGGGAGACGTGGCCGGTCTAGAATTCTTCCTCCCCGCAACGACGAGGAAGATGATCGCGCTTCACCCGGCGGGCGGCTGCTGCACGGATCGGATCATCGAAACGTCGTAGCCCAGCTCGCGCGTGCGCGCCGTGATCCGATCCCGTATCGCCTGGGAAGGACGCGGCTCGCGGCTGAGCAGCCACAGATACCGGCCGCTCGGCTCTCCGACGATCGCCCAGGCATAGTCCTCGGCGCGATCCAGCACCCAATAGTCGCCGAAAAAGGGACCGAAGAAAGAGACCTTCAGTTTGGCGTCGCCGCTGCCCTTAACGATCTTGGCCCGGCCCTCGGCGACCTTCAGCGGTCCATCGACGGCCCCTTGGCGGCAACTGTTGCGCACGCCGATCAGGCCGTCGTCGCGGAGGCTGTATTCCGCCGTCACGCCTTCGCAACCGCGCTCGAAGCCGTTGTCATAGCGGCCGATCTCGTACCACAGGCCAAGATAGCGGCTCAGCTCGACCGGGTGCGCCGGTTGCGGCACGGCGGGATTCCCGACGGGTCCGGTCTGGAACGTCGAACAGGCGCTCAGGAATACGGCCGCGCCGACGGCGGCCAGGATGACGGAGGGTTTCATACCCCCACAACGGCCGCGCTTGGTTAGGGTTCCTGACGCCAGGTTGAAGGGACGCGCCAGGTCTTTTCCCGCCCGAACAGGGCTGGTGACGCCTTGCCTCAGGACACCCCGGCCTCGGCCAGCCATTCCAGAATCTTGCCCTTGGGCATGGCGCCGACCTTCATCGAGGCCATCTGGCCGTCCTTGAACAGCATCAAGGTGGGGATGCCCTTCACGCCCAGTTTTGAGGGGACCATGGGGCTGTCGTCGATATTGACCTTGGCGATGACGACCTTGCCCGACAGTTCGTCGGCGATCTGCTCCAGCGCCGGGCCGATCTGTTTGCAGGGACCGCACCATTCGGCCCAGAAATCCACCAGAACGGGGGTCGACGCCTTCAGCACGTCGCCTTCGAAACTGTCGTCGGTGACCTTCACGGTGGCCATGGTCTTCATCTCCTGATCGGCCGCCCAACATAGGCGATTCGGCCGGTGTTCGGGCGTCATGTGGGCGGTCGCGGCGCCGGTTTCAACGTCCAGGAGGCGTCCCTCTCCCGCAGGCGGGGCAAGGAGGGATCAGGCGTCGGCCAGCGTCCGATCCATCATCTCCCGCGGCACGGCCATCAGTTTGGGACCATCGGTCCAGACCAGGGCCGCCTCGACCGGGCGGTCGCGATAGAGGCGTCGCAGCACCGCCGCATAGGTCGCCAGTTGCAACACATAGGCCGGGTCGGCGTCCTCGACGCGGTCGGGGGCGGGGCGGTTGGTCTTGTAGTCGACGATCAGGACCCGCTCGGGCGTGACCACCAGCCGGTCGATACGGCCCGACACCACCATGCCGGGCGGCAGGTCGGGCGCAGACCCCGTCACCGCCGTCTCGGCCCGCGAACCGGGACCGAAGACCGGGGCGAAACGGGCGTCGGTCAGCACGCCCAGGGCCGCCGCGATCATCTCGTCGCGCTGGGCCGCGTCCAGGTCGCGTTCGCGGGCCAGCAGGCGCTGGGCCAGGTCGGGCCACAGGTCGGGGGCGGCGTCGGGCAGACGCTCCAGCAGCCGATGGATCAGATCGCCGCGCCGGAACCGGCCCAGGGTCCCGCCAGGACCCGAGCGAGCCAGGGGCGAGGGGGCGGGAATACGGATCGCGCCCTGGATCTGGGACGGTGCGGCGTGACCGGCGGCCCGATCCGGCGCGGGTCTGCGCGCGACCCAGTCGGGCAGGGCGGCGGCCGGGGCGGTGGACGCCGACGCCGTAGCGGATGCGAGGCCGGGATCGTCGCCGAAACGGATGCGGCCGTCGCCGATGTCGTGCACCGCGTCGGTGTCTGCGGCCTTCAAGCGTTCGAAGGTCTGGGCGATCACGTCCCACCAACTTCCGGTCTCGAAGCCCTCCTTGGGCGTCTTCATCCGGCGACCCATGACCACCAGCCGGTCGCGCGCGCGCGTCAGGGCGACATAGAGCAGGCGCAGATATTCGGCCTCGGCTCGGTCCTGGCGCGCCTGGCGCGCCTCGGCCGAGGCGCGGCAATCCTCCTTCTTGCTGGACGGCGCCATCAGCCAGGCTTCGCCGCCGCCCCAGGCGTCGTCCAGCGCGACGGGCAGCAGGGGCGCGCCCTGTCCTTTGGCCTTGCCGGTGGTGTCGGGCAGGATGACGATCGGCGCCTCCAGCCCCTTGGCGCCATGGACGGTCATGACCCGGACCTCGTTCCGGGCGCCCTCCATCTCGCGCTTCACCGTGACGTCGGCCTGTTCCAACAGGGCCAGACAGGTCTCCAGATCGCGGCCGCCCCGCTCTTCCGCCGCCAGAACCTGGGCCAGGGTCTCGTCGATCGCCTCCTCGGCCTCGCGGCCCAGCCGGTGCAGGATGCGCGCGCGGCCCGAGCGGCCGTCGGCGCCGACGCGGTTCAGCGCCAGGCAGAAGAAGGCGAAGGGATCGCGGTCGCGCGCGGCGATCAGGGCGGCCATCAGATCGCGCGCCTCGGTCCATGCCGGATGTTCGCCCGCGCGCTGACGCAGCTCTGCCCACAGGCCGCCCTTGCGGATCTGTCTGTCGGCCAGCGGAAAGAGGCTGTCCGGGTCGCCGAAATCGGAGATGTCGCAGAGCGGGCCGCGCAGAATCTCGGCCAGCGACAGGTCGTCTTCGGGATACAGGGCGAAACGGGCCAGGGCCGTCAGGTCGTCGAAGACGATATGGGCCTTCAGCTTCAGTCGGTCGGCCCCGGCCACGGGCACGCCCTCGGTCTTCAGGGCGCGGATGATCTCTTCGAAGGTGGCGTCGCGACGGCGCACCAGGATCAGGAAGTCGCCCCAGCGGCTCGGGCGATGGACGGGTCGCCTGTCCTTGTCGACGGTCCAGACGGCGACGCCGGTCTCGACCTGGCGCCGGATGTCGCGGGCCAGAGCCTGGGCCAATTGTTTTCGGGCGCTGCGGGCGTCCTCCTTGTCGACCGGGTCGAAGGCTTGGCGCTCGACCTTGTCGGGGTCCTCGAACAGCGGCCACAGCTCGACTGAGCCGTGCTGACCCTGCCGGGCGGGCAGGTGGGGCAGGCGGTCGCCGGTCTCGCCGACCAGGGCGCGGGTCCGCTCGGGTGAGGCGAAGGTCTCGTCGACGAAGGTCAGCACCTCCTCGGTCGAGCGGAAGGAGGTGTTCAAGTCCGGCCCGGCGAAGGCCAGGCCCGCGTTTTCGACCAGGGCCAGATAGTCGCGCCGTTCCTCGCGCAGCCGCTCCGGCCGGGCGCCCTGGAAGGAATAGATCGACTGTTTCTCGTCGCCGACAGCGAAGAGGGTGCGCGCAATGCCGGGCCGCTCGGCCCCCTCTCCGGCGAAGAAGGGTTCGGTCAGGGCGCGGACGATGGCCCACTGATCCGGGGCCGTGTCCTGGGCCTCGTCGATCAGCACGTGGTCGACGCCGCCGTCCAGCTTGTACAGCACCCAGGCGGCCGAGGCGCGCTGCGTCAGCAGGTCGACGGTGCGCGCCACCAGATCGGTGAAATCCAAGGCTCCGCGTCGGCGTTTGGCGGCCTCGTAGTAGGCGGCGTGGACGCGGGCCAGGGTCAGCGCCTTCTCCGTCTCGTCGGCCACGCGCGCGGCGCGGACGCGGTCCAGCGTCGCCAGATATTTCAGCGAGACCTCGGCCAGATAGGCGGCGGCCCCCGGCGGGGCCTTGGCGGTGCCGAACTTGTCGCGGGCGACGCCTTTGGAATCGATGAAGATCGGCGTCATGGCCGCCAGGGTCGCGCCGGGCGGCATCGCGTCCCGCATCTGGGCGGCCAGCTTCTGGTCGTTGGCGCTCCCGCCGGAAAAACCCTGGGCGGCGGCCAGCCAGTCGGCGGGGTTCAGCCAGGCCATGAAGTCGGTCTCGATGTCCTCGGCCCGCTCGCCGGGCGCCAGGCCGACCAGGGCGTGGGGATCGGGCGCGGTTCCGGCGTCGATGCGGTTCACATAATCCAGCAGCGGCTCGCGCTTGGCTTCGATCTCGTCCAACAGGCCGTTGAAGGCGTCGAAGGCCATCTCGACGGCGAAATGGGCGTAGGCCCGGCCCAGGCGGCCGTCGCCGTCGGCCAGGGCGGCGCGGGCCAGATCCTCGCGCGCGGTCCGGGACAGGACCAGGGCCGCCTGGTCCTCCAGAACCTCGAACCCCGGCTGGACCCCGGCCTCCAGGGGGAAGCGGCGCAACAGCTTTTCGCAGAAGGCGTGGATGGTCTGGATCTTCAGTCCGCCGGGCGTCTCCAGGGCGCGGGCGAACAGGCGGCGGGCTTCGGATAGCTCCAGGCCGGTCAGGGCCTTGGGATCGCGTCCGTCCAGTTCAGCCAGTTCACGGGTCAGGTCATCGTCGTCGGCGACCGCCCACGTCCCCAGCTTGTCGAACAGCCGCGCCTGCATCTCGGCGGCCGCGGCCTTGGTGTAGGTGACGCACAGAATGGCGCCGGGCGCGACGCGCTTCAGCAGCAGCCGGGCCACGCGATTGACCAGGGTGGTGGTCTTGCCCGACCCGGCGTTGGCGGTGACGAAGACCGACAGGGCGGGATCGGCGGCGGTCGCCTGATGGGCCTTGGCCGTGTCGACGGGGGACGGGTCGGTCATTCCGACGCCTCCTCTTCGGCGCCCGCCACGTGCCATTCCCAGACCCGGGCCAGGTGGTCGTAGTTGCCGCCGAAATTGCCCATGAATTGCGGCGCGACCCAGGACGGATAGGGGGTGTCGGCATCGTCGAAACGGGCGACGCCGATCTTCAAACGCTCCAGTTCGCGCTCGCCCATCTGGGCCGCGGTCAGGGCGTTGTTGCGGCCCTGCCGGGCCACGTCCTCGACCACGCCCGGCTCCTTGCGGCCGGTCAGCTTCACATACAGCAGCTCGGTCGCCTCGGTCGGCGGCGCCGCGAACCCCCCGGCGGCCAGGATGGCGGCGGTCAGGGTCAGTTGAGGCGCGAAGCCCGCCGCCACCTCCTTCTGGCTGGGCGTGCGGCCGGTCTTGAAGTCCATCACGGCCGCTCCGGCGGCGTCCAGCTCGATGCGGTCGGCCTTGGCCGTGACGGTGAAGGACCCGGCCGGGGAGTCGAAGGTCAGGGTCCCCGACTGTTCGATCAGCAGTTCGACGCCGCGCGCGCGTCGCTGGCGCTCGAACCCTTCCAGCCAGAGGGCGGCGTTGCGAGCCAGCGGTCGTTCGCGGGCCAGGGCGGCGTCGTCGAATCCGGCCTCGATCAGGGCCTCGATCAGAAAGGTCTCGATCTGCTCGGCGCCGCCTTCGGGCAGGGCGTCGGGCCAGGTCTCAACGATGCGTTCGATGGCGTCGTGAACGGCCGTGCCGCGCGCCAGAACCTCGACGGAGGCGCCGGGCCGCTCCATCGCCCTCAGGCCCAGAATGCGATCGGCATAGACGGCGTAGGGATCGCGCACCCAGGTCTGGACGCTGGTCACCGGCAGGGTGCGCGGCCGTCGGTCGACCGGCGGTCTCGGCTCGGGGCGGCGGGCGTAGTCGGGTGTGCTCCGGGCGGGGGCGTCCAGGGCGCGGGTCCAGTCGGCCAGATGATCGGGCGCGGGCACGGCCACGGGCGTGGCCCGGGCGTCGGCGCCGCGCGTCAGCATATCCAGCCGCCAAAGCCAGCGCGAACGGACGGCGGGCTGGCCGCCCCGGCGTTCGGTATGGACCAGCACGACCTCGTCGGCGCAGGCCGCCTGAACGAAATCCTGGGCGCTCTGGCCGGTGCGGCGTTCCGGCGGCGGCAGGCCCAGGGCCTTGCGCATGGGCCGCGACAGGAAGGGATCAACCGGCGGTCCCTGCGGCCAGACCCCCTCCTCCAGACCGGCCAGGATCATGCGGTCGGCGCGCACCAGCCGCGCCTCTATAGCCCCCAGGATGCGCAGCGACGGGTGGGTCGCCCCGCCGGTGCGCACCACGGCGTCGGCCAGCAGGCCCTGGACCATCTCCGCGAAGTCGTCGGGCGTGACGGTTCCCAGGGCGCCGCCTCCTTCGATCAGGCCCGACAGCAGGGCGGCGGCGCTCTCTCCGTCCGATCCGGCCCAGGCGGTCTGGCCCGCCAGGGATTCGATCAGGACCGTCAGGGCGCGGGCGGCGACGTCCGGCGGCGCTGCGGCGGCGAAAGCGGCCTCGGCGTGCAGATGCGCCAGCCGCTCGACCAGGGTCCGCGCCAGGTCGATCTGGGCCAGGACGGCTTCGGACGGCGACTTGCCGTCACGCCGCTCTTCGGCGGCGCGGTCCAGGCGATGGCGAATGCGGTCGAAGTCGGCGGGGGGCGAGCCGCGCAGGGCCAGGCGTTCCAGGGCCGAGGCGGCGCGCGCGACGGCGGCCTCGCCGAGGTCGAGCCGGACCAGCGGATGTTTCAGCAGGCCTAGCAGCACCTGGGGATCGACCGGCTGGGCCAGCCAGCGCGAGCACAGATCGACCAGTCGTCCGGCGGGCGTGCGGTTCAGCGGCCGCCCGGCCGAGACGTCGGCGACGATTCCCCATCGCTCCAGTCGCGCGGCCACGCGGCGGCCCAGGCCCTGGTCGGGCGTGACCAGGGCGCAGGTGCGCGGGCGGCCGTCTGCGCGGGGCGTCTCCAGCGTCTCGCGCATCATCAGGGCGACGGCGGCGGCGGTCTCTTCCTCGTGACGCAGGGTCAGGGCCGACAGGCCGCGCGTTCCTTCGGCGATGGGATCGGCCGCCTGGCCCGCCTCGGCGGCGCGGACCCGGATGTCGCGAATGGCTTCGCGCCAGTCGCCGGTGGCGTCGGCGGGGCGCAGCGCTTCGTTCAGCAGACGCTGGCGCGCCAGACCGCGCGCTTCGACGACCGGATCAGCGGGCGGGCGCACCCAGGGGCGCACCGTGTCGCGGGCGACGCCGTGCCGGTCCAGCAACCGCTTCAGGGCGCGCTGGGGGTGCTGTTCGTTGTCGTCGTCGATCTGGCGCCAAACGGTCTCGTCGAGGTCGAGGTCGAGACCGGGCAGGACGACACAGCCCCTCGGTGCGCGGGCGACGGCGCCCAGCACGTCGGCGGCGGCGGGGACCGAGCCGGTCGATCCGGCGGCGATCACCGGCTGGGTCGGTGGGCGGGCGTCCCATTGCTCGGCCAGGCGTCGCAGCAGGGTGGCGCGCCGCCACGCCGGATCTGACAGCCCCAGCTCGGCCAGTCGCCTGGGCCAGGCTTCGACGCCGACGGCCAGGAATTCGGCGGCGCGGACCCAGTGTTCGGCCAGTTCGCCCTCGACCAGGGTCAGCACCCGCTCGGGCGCCGCGACCTCCTCCAACTGGCAGGAATCCAGAAAGCCGCCCAGAGCGTCGGCCATCGCCAGGGCCTGGAGCGGCGTCAGGCTCGGATCGTACCGCTCGACCACCAGCCGAGCCATTTCGAACCGCCGCGTCAGCGGGGCGATGGCGGGCGGCAGATCCAGGCCCAGTTCGCCCGGCGCGAATGGCGGTTCGTCCTCTTCCAGATCGCCCAGGGGCCGCACCTGCGGCAACAGCACCGGCCGATCGCCGGCCGTTCGGGCGAGGGCCTGGGTGAAGTCGCGCGCGGCCCGCCGGTTGGGCAACAGGATGACGGCGTCGCTCAGGGTCTCGGGCGCCTCGTCGCCCAGCCAGTCCAGCACGCCCCAGGCCAGGTCTTCCAGGAACGGGCGATGCG
>JAFLCT010000086.1 GCA_017302335.1 Caulobacterales bacterium
CGCACGACCGCCTGGGTCACCACCGGCGCGGCGTCCACGGCGGTGCGGACCACGGCCTGGCGCACGGCGTTTTCGACGCCGCCGTCGCGGGCGTCCCACAGGTCGTGCGGGTCCATGACCTGCACCTGCAAGGCCGGGCGCAGACCCGACTGGGCGGCGGTCGCCAGGGCCGGGACCGAGGGCGCGTCGCGCGACACGGGGGTCATCGGCACGTCTATGGCCGCGACGGCGCGGGCCATGGACTCGAAGCGGTCGGGATCGTTCTCGATGCCGCTACAGGCGCTGAGCGCCAGGGCGATCATGGAGGCGAGGGCTGGACGGGACACGGGCAGGGCCATAAGCCGACCCTAGCGGGCAGGCTTTGAGGTCCCGTTGAAGAACAGACTTAAGGCCGAAGGTTAATCGCTTCACCATGTCCGACGACCAACCGCTTCCCATCGTCCGCACCGTCGCCGATCTGCGCGCGGTCGTGCGCGACTGGCGCAAGGGGGGACTGACCGTCGGTTTCGTGCCGACCATGGGCGCGCTGCACGCTGGGCATCTGGGTTTGGTCGCCGAGGCGTTGCGGCGCACAGACCGGGTCGTGACCAGCGTCTTCGTCAATCCGACCCAGTTCGCCGCGCACGAGGATCTGGGGACCTATCCCCGGCAAGAGGCGCGCGACGCCGAGTTGCTGGCCCAGGCCGGGTGCCGCCTGATGTGGGCGCCGACGGCGGCCGAAATGTATCCCGAAGGCTTTTCCACCCGCGTCGAGGTCGGCGGTCCGTCGCAGGGGCTGGAGACCGACTTCCGCCCGCATTTCTTCGGCGGCGTGGCGGTGGTGGTGGCCAAGCTGCTGAACCAGGTCCAGGCCGACGTCGCCGTCTTCGGCGAGAAGGATTATCAGCAACTGATGGTCGTGCGCCGTCTGGCCCGCGACCTGGACATCCCGACCGAGATCATCGGCTCGCCCACCGCCCGCGACGCGCACGGCCTGGCCCTGTCCAGCCGCAACGCCTACCTCGACCCGGCCCAGCTTGAGATCGCGCGGCGCCTGAACGGCGTCCTGGCCCAGGCAGGCGCGCAGGCGGCCTCAGGTCGACCGCTGGCGGCGGTCGAAAAGGACGCTCACGCCGCCCTGCTGAAGGCCGGGTTCGACCGCATCGACTATGTCGCCATCCGCCGCGCCGATGACCTTGCGGCCTTCGCCGGGACGGTCGACGCCCCGGCGCGCATCCTCGCCGCCGCCTGGATCGGCCAGACGCGGCTGATCGATAATCTCGCAGTGACGAGGGGTTAGGGACGAGTGAGCAAGGGGTGAGCGATGAGCCGTGCTCACGCCCTTGCTCGCCCATGCTCACGTTTTCCCCTTCGCCGATCCGCCTAGCCGATCGCCCCGACGCAGCCGTGCGGTTCGCCCAGCGGGAGAACAGCGTCGGTCAGGTGAAGGGACCAGCCGTGGTGCGTCGCCAGACCCCAGCGGCGGGCGCCCGCGCCATCGCCGGCGTCGCCCCCGGCGCTCACTACCACCCGGCGGCCCTTCGGCAGGGCGGCGGGGTCGATCTTGGCCACCGCCAGGGCCGTCGGCGTCTCGCCGCCGAAGCCGTCGAACACCGTCAGACTGTCCCAGTCGCGGCGCAGGCCGATCCACCAAGGATCGCCCGAGTTGACCGCCAGCACCGCCACGCCGCCTTCCTGCGCGGCGAAGGCGAGGGCGGCTTCAGGCGTGTGGGCGGTGCGAATTTCGGCCGCAGCGCCGAACCGCTGGCGCGCCCCGTCGAAGGCGCGGGCCGGATCGACCGGCGCCCAGACCTGAACCTTCTGGCGGCCTTGGCGCGCCAGGCCCCAGCCGACGATCTCGCGCCACAGATGTTCGACCGCCTCGACATTGTCGGGTGCGCAACGAGCCATCATGCGGTTCAGAACCGTCTGCTCGCGGTCGGGACGCAGCTTGGTGTGTGGGCCGGTGGGGGCGTCCTTGGCCTTGCCGACGCGGTCGGCCAGGCGCAGGCGCTGCTCGAACAGGGCCAGCATCTGTTCGTCGACCAGATCGATCTCGTGGCGCAGGGCGGCCAGGGCCATCTGTTCGGGGGTGATGTCGACGGGCCAGACTTGCTGGAGGTTGGACTTGGACATGGAAGGCGACTTTCGGGGAAACGGAATTTCGATACGGATGAAGGGCCGCTCTTCAGAAGCGGTCGCCGGCGAGACTGTCAGGAGCGTGTCGTGCCCGACGCCTCAGCCGGCGTATCGAAAGCCGTAAAAGCCGAAATAGAGGGCGGCCGCGCGCGAGCGGGTCATCAGTTCAGCAGGGGCGCGCAGCGAGGACATGAGTCCGGTTCCATCGGGATCTTGGTCGATCCACTCCACGCGGATCGCGCAAGGATCGTGCGGCGTCAAGTCGGCGTGGCGCTTAACAGGACAAATCGCGTCCGGTTGTCGGCGGAATCCTGAAGATCGTTGCGCAGAATCGACAGGCCATAGGCGTCGGCGGCCGATATGGGGGCCACCGCTGCGCGGGTTGGATCGCCCGCCTCGGCCACGATCTGGGCGGCGCCGGCGGTGTCGAAAGCCTCGACCGCCGCGATCCCCATGGCCGTCAGCGTATGCACGCACTGGCCCAGGGCGGCGGGATGGCTTTCGGCCGTCTTGATGTCGGCCAGGCGCGCGCCGGGCGCGGCCATCAGGGCCAGGCGGATCGGCCGCCAGACCTCGGCGATAGGGTCCAGGTCCAGCGCCTCGACCAGGCTGGCTGCGGGTTCGACCCGACCGATGGAGGAGTTTTCGACTGGGATCAGGGCGCAGCCGCAGTCGCCCGAGGTCATGGCCTCGATCGCCGCCTCGAAGGTCGGAAAGCCGACCGGCGTGTCCCACGGCCGCAGATTGAGACAGGCCTCATGGCTGAACGCGCCCGGCGCGCCCTGATAGGCCACGCGCCCTGCGGCCATGGGCGGCGACTTGCCGTCCGCGACGCTGTCGACATGGGTCATGCGGGCCTCCGGTCTGAAGCAGACCAGTTATGGACCGGAAGACGCGCTGTCGATAGCGGTCACGCTGCGACCGAACGATCCTGGCGGCCAGACTTCAACCGTTCGGCGACCAGGAAGGCCAGCTCCAGCGCCTGGTCGGCGTTCAGGCGCGGGTCGCAATGGGTGTGATAGCGGCTGGACAGGTCGTCCTCGGTCAGCGCCTGGGCGCCGCCCAGACATTCGGTGACGTTCTGGCCGGTCATCTCCAGGTGCACGCCGCCGGGGTGCACGCTCTCGGCCTCGGCCACGTCGATGAAGCTGCGCACCTCGGCCAGGATGCGGTCGAACGGCCGCGTCTTATAGCCGTTGGCCGCCTTCAGCGTATTGCCGTGCATCGGGTCGATCGACCAGATCACCCGCTTGCCGTGGGCCTTGGCCGCCGCCATCAGGGCGGGCAGGCGATCGCCGACCTTGTCGGCGCCGAAACGGCCGATCAGGGTCAGGCGGCCGGGGGTGTTGTCCGGGTTCAGGACATCGATCAGACGCAGCAGTTCGTCCGCTTCCAGCGTCGGGCCGCATTTCAGGCCGATGGGGTTCTTGATCCCGCGCATGAACTCGACATGGGCGCCGTCCAACTGGCGGGTGCGTTCGCCGATCCACAGCATATGGGCCGAGGTGTCGAACCACTCGCCGGTGGCGCCGTCCAGACGCGTCAGGGCGCTTTCCATGTTCAGCAACAGGGCCTCATGGCTGGTGAACACCTCGACGCGCGCCAGGTCGGGATGGGTCGCGGGGGTCACCCCCACCGCCTCCATGAAGGCCAGGGCCTCGCCGATCTTGTCGGCCAGGTCGCGGTATTTGGCGCCGTAGGCGTTGTCGGCCGCGAAGCTCAGGGTCCAGCGGTGGATGTTGTACAGGTCGGCGTAGCCGCCGCTGGCGTAGCCGCGCAGCAGGTTCAGCGTGGCCGCCGACTGGTTATAGGCCTTCAGCAGCCGCTGCGGATCGGGCAGCCGGTCCTCGGCCGTGAAGGCCATGCCGTTGATGATGTCGCCGCGATAGCTGGGCAGGGTCTGATCGCCGACGGTCTCCAGCGAAGACGAGCGCGGCTTGGCGAACTGACCGGCGATGCGGCCGACCTTCACCACCGGCTTGCGCCCCGCGAAGGTCAGGACCACGGCCATCTGCAAGATCAGGCGAAAGGCGTCGCGGATATTGTCGGTCGAGAACTCCTTGAAGCTCTCGGCGCAGTCGCCGCCTTGCAGCAGGAAGGCCTCGCCCGCCTCGACCTGGGCCAGTCGTTCAGTCAGTTTGCGGGCTTCGCCGGCGAAGACCAGCGGCGGCATGGCGCGCAGTTCGTCCTCCACCCGGGTCAGGGCGCTCGCGTCGGGATAGTCCGTGGGCATCTGCACCACGGGTTTGTTACGCCAACTGTCGGGGGTCCAACGCATACTCATGACGCCAAGATAAGCCTCCGTTCGTTCTGGAACAATGATAAGGCGCGCGTGCGGCGTCGTGACGTTTCCGCACCGCCGCCGTTCGCAGAGAGACACGCCGTGACCGTCGTCATCACCGCCTTCGAACGTTCGCCCGACCGGGGCAGGGGCCTGGCCCGCGATATGCGTGTCCGCTGGGCGCTTGAGGAAACGGGCGTGCCCTATGAGGTCCGTCTGGTTTCGTTCGAGACCATGAAACAGCCCGCGCACATGGCGCTGCATCCGTTCGGCCAGATCCCGACTTACGAGGAGGACGGACTGACGTTGTTCGAGACCGGGGCCATCGTCCTGCACATCGCTCAGCGCCATCCCGGTCTGCTGCCGGTCGATGTCGGCGCGCGGGCGCGGGCCGTCGCCTGGATGTTCGCCGCCCTGAACACCGTCGAGCCGCCGGTCGTGGAGTTGTCGATGGCCTCGATCCTGGAGCGCGATCAGCCCTGGTTCGCCCCGCGCCAACAGATGCTGGAAGCCCGCCTTCGCACGCGCCTGGCCCAGTTGTCCCATCGTCTGGGCGACGCCGACTGGCTGGACGGCGATTTCAGCGTCGGCGACTTGATGATGGCCAATGTCCTGTTGCGAGCGAAAGGCGGAGGCCCTCTGGACGCCTTTCCCAACCTCGCGGCCTATCTGGCGCGCGCCGAGGCCCGTCCGGCCTATCGGCGCGCTCTTGCCGCTCAGAAGGCGGCGTTCGAGGCTTCCGAAACCTCACCGGCCTGAGCGACGGCGTCAGCCGCGCTCCGCCGCCAGGGCGAACAGGCGGGCGATCTCGGCGTCGACCTGATCCGGCCCGTCCAGTTCGACGATCGCGGCCAGTCGCTCGGACCAGCTCTCTCTGCGCACGGAGGGCGACAGGCGAGGCGAGGCGTCGGCTTCCAGCTTCAGCCCCAACAGGGCGCGTCCGCCCTTCAACGGCCGCGTCGCCGCGAACTGCACGGCCCGCGAGAAACTGGTGTAGCCCTTGCGCTGGCCCGAGATGACCGTAGCGTCAGACGCCGCGATCCGCTCGACGGCCTCCAGGATCGCCAGCGACGCCGGGTCCTTCCACAAGGCGGCGCGCAGGGCTTCCGGCTCGTCCCAGCCCATGCCGTCCTTGGGCGAACAGGCGTCCAGAATATGCGCCGCATGATTCTGACCGACGCCGTATTCCGCCTTCAGCCAGGCGGCCTGGGCGCGCGGCGCGGTCTCGGGGCAGGTCTTCATGATCTCGACCCAGGCCGCCAGAGGCTTGCCGGTGTTCTTCTCGAAATTGGCCTGAACGGTGGCGAACCACTTCTTCTGGCGTTCGGTCAGGACGGCGGTCATGGGCGTTCCCTCGATATCGCCCCACTGTGACGTGCGGCGCGACAAACGAAAAGGCCCGAACGGCGACGCTCGGGCCTGTCGTCGGGACCGGTTCGGATCACTCCGCCGTCTCGTCCTCCGTCTCGCGCGTCTCTGCGCCGGTCGAGCCGCCGATGTCGAAGGCGATCTTGCCGTCAACCAAGGCGACCTTCACATGGCCGCCGCGCACCAGGCGTCCGAACAGGATCTCGTCGGCCAGCGGCCGCTTGATCGCGTCCTGGATGACCCGGGCCAGGGGGCGCGCGCCGTACAGTTCGTCGAAGCCGTTCTTGGCCAGCCAGTCGGCGGCCTCGTCGGTCAGTTCGATGGTGATGTTGCGATCCGCCAACTGGGCTTCCAGTTGCAGCACGAACTTGGTCACCACCGACTTGATGGTCTCGGCGTCCAGGGCCTTGAAAGCGACGATGGCGTCCAGGCGATTGCGGAATTCCGGCGCGAACAGGCGCTGGATGGCCTTTTCGTCCTCGCCCTCCACCTTGCCGCGGCCGAAGCCGATGGCGGCGCGGGCGTTGTCGGCGGCCCCGGCGTTGGTGGTCATGATCAGGATCACGTTCCTGAAGTCGACCTTCTTGCCGACCGCATCGGTCAGCATACCGTTGTCCATCACCTGCAACAGGATGTTGTAGACGTCGGGGTGGGCCTTTTCGATCTCGTCCAGCAGGACCACCGAATGCGGGTGCTGGTCGACGGCGTCGGTCAGAAGCCCGCCCTGGTCATGGCCGACATAGCCCGGAGGCGCGCCGATCAGGCGGCTGACGGTGTGCCGCTCCATATATTCCGACATATCGAAACGCTGCATCTCGATGCCCAGCGTCGACGCCAGTTGCTTGGCGACCTCGGTCTTGCCGACGCCGGTCGGACCCGAGAACAGGAAGCAGGCGATCGGCTTGTTCACGTCGCGCAGACCGGCCCGGGCTAGCTTCATCGAGGCCGAAACCTGTTCGATGGCGCCCTCCTGGCCGAAGACGACGCGCTTCAGGTCGCGCTCCAGGTCGCGCAGGGATTCCGTGTCGGACTTGGACACCGACTTGGCCGGGATGCGGGCCATCTTGGCGATGACGGCTTCGACCTCCTTCTGGCCGATGACCTTCTTGCGCTTGGATTCCGGCAGCAGCATCTGCGACGCCCCGGCTTCGTCGATGACGTCGATCGCCTTGTCGGGCAGTTTGCGGTCGGTCATGTAACGCGCCGACAGCTCGACCGCCGTACGCACCGCCGCCTCGGTGTAGCGCAGCTTATGGTGCTGTTCGTAATAGGTTTTCAGCCCCTTCAGGATCTTGACCGTATCCTCGACCGTCGGCTCGTTGACGTCGATCTTCTGGAACCGGCGGACCAGGGCGCGGTCCTTCTCGAAATGCTGGCGGTATTCCTTGTAGGTCGTCGAACCCATGCAGCGCAGCGTGCCCGACGCCAGCGCCGGCTTCAGCAGGTTGGAGGCGTCCATGGCCCCGCCCGAGGTGGCGCCCGCGCCGATCACCGTGTGGATTTCGTCGATGAACAGGATGGCGTTGTCGTGGCTCTCCAGCTCCTTGACGACCTGTTTCAGCCGCTCCTCGAAGTCGCCGCGATAGCGGGTTCCGGCCAACAGGGCGCCCATGTCCAGCGAATAGATGGTGGCGTCCTTGAGAACGTCGGGCACCTCGCCGTTGACGATCTTGCGCGCCAGGCCCTCGGCGATGGCGGTCTTGCCGACGCCGGGTTCTCCGACCAGCAGGGGGTTGTTCTTGGTGCGGCGGCACAGGATCTGGATCGAGCGCTCGACTTCCGCCATGCGGCCGATCAGGGGGTCGACCTTGCCCTGACGCGACTTCTCGTTGAGGTCGACGCAATAGGCTTCCAGGGCCTCTCCGCCCTGTTTGACGGCGGCGGCTTCTTCCGCGTCCTCGGGGCTTTGGCCGCCGCTGCGGACCGGCCGCGTCTCACCCGATCCCGCCTTCTTGGCGATGCCGTGGGCGATGTAGTTGACCGCGTCATAGCGGGTCATGTCCTGCTCTTGCAGGAAATAGGCGGCGTGGCTCTCGCGCTCCGAGAAGATGGCGACCAGCACGTTCGCGCCCGATACCTCCTCGCGGCCCGAGGATTGAACGTGGATCACCGCGCGCTGGATCACGCGCTGGAACCCGGCGGTCGGTTTGGCGTCCTCGCCGTCGGCCGTGGCCAGGGCGGCCAGGTCGTTGTCGACATACAGGGTCAGCGCCGTCTTCAGCGCCGTCAGATCGACGTTGCAGGCGCGCATGACGGCCGAGGCGTCGGGGTCGTCCACCAGGGCCAGAAGCAGGTGCTCCAGGGTGGCGTACTCGTGCCGCCGCGTGTTCGCATAGTGGACCGCGCGGTGCAGGGTTTCTTCGAGAGGACGGGAAAACGAAGGCATAAGAAGGCTCCTCTCAGTCCTTTTCCATCGTGCATTGCAGGGGGTGCTGGTGGCGCCGCGCCGTCTCGACCACCTGGGCGACCTTGGTTTCGGCCACCTCATAGGTGAAGACGCCGCACACCCCGACGCCATGCTGATGCACGTGCAGCATGATGCGGGTCGCGTCCTCGCGGTCCTTCTGGAAGAACCGCTCCAGCACATAGACGACGAATTCCATCGGCGTGTAGTCGTCGTTCAGGATCAGCACCCGATACAGCGAGGGCTTCTGAAGCTTCGGCTTGGTTTCGGTGACGGTGGCGGTTCCTGAACCGCCCGTGTCGCCGGGCCTGGGTTTGGGCATTCGTGGTCCGTCTTGGGGAGTCGATGGATCAGATAGGGAATGATGGCCTGATTTGTAGATGCGTCCAGTCACACCGTGCGTGAACCGTGCCAGACGATCGCTTCTGTCCTTTCGTCATCCTCCGGCAAGCCGCGTAGCGGCGCAGACCGGAGGACCCAGCGGCGCCGTAGCGAAGCGAAGGCGATGTCGGCAAAGCGCGGAGCGGGTGACCGTGTCGCGCTATCGCGCGTCGCTGGGTCCCCCGATCTCGCTACGCTCGCCGGAGGATGACGAAAGAAAGGTGCGCCTTTCAGACGCCAAAAGGCCCCGGCGTTTCCGCCGGGGCCTTCGGGTATGCTACTGAAATCAATCAGGCTTAGCGGGCGGCCTGGAAGCGCTCGACCGAGGCGGCGACGCGCTCGTTCAGCGGCTTGAAGGTGTCCTTGACCGAGGCGGTCAGGGTCTCGGTCAGCTTGGTGGTTTCCGACAGATAGGTTTCCATCGCCGACTTGGCGAAACCGGTTTGCAGTTCGATCAGCTCCTGGACCGAACGGGCCTGGGCCAGGGTCTGCGAGGCGGCGACGCCGTCTTCCCACGACTTCTTGGCGAAGGCGACGGTCTGGGCCGACAGGGCTTCGGCGCCCTTCTGGGCGGCGGCGGCCGAGGCGACCACGGCTTCCAGGTTGCGCTGGCCTTCGGCGTTCAGCTCGGTGACCGAGGCGATCGACTTGTCCATGGCGTCGCGGGCGGCCTTGGCGCCGGCGGCCTGGATCTTCTCGGCCTGAGCCTTGACGGTCTCGGTCTGGGCCTTGACCTGGGCGGTGGCGGTTTCGACGGTCTTCTTCACGGTTTCGGCGGCGTCGGCCATGGTCGTGTCTCCTGAACGGTCGCGGCTTGAACCGCGTGATGATGAGGCCCGCGCCGGAGAATCCGGCTCGGATGACCTCCATATGGTGCAGGTGCGAACTGAGGTCAAGAGTTTTTGTGCATCGCACAAAAATGTCGCCGCGCGGTCAAATCCGCGTTGACGCGGGGTTAACCACCGTGAAACCCCGCGAGTTCATGATAGATTGTTCCCATGCGTCGCGCCGGGGGGCCGTCGCCGCGCCACAGTATGACGAAGGTTTTCGCCCGCTGATGCTCGCTCTTGTCCGTCGCGGTTTTCTGGCCCTGATCGCTCTGGCGTTGCTGACGGCCGCGCCCTCGGCTCCGGTCGCCCAGGCCCCCAATGTGAAATATGCCGCCATCGTCGTGGACGCGGCGAGCGGCGAGGTGCTGTTCGCGCGGCACGCCGACAGTCGTCGCTATCCGGCGTCGCTCACCAAGGTCATGACCATGTACCTGACCTTTGAGGCCCTGGCCGAAGGGCGGGTCAAGCTGGACGACGTGCTGACCGTCTCGCCGCGCGCGGCCTCGCAACCGCCGTCGAAACTGGGACTGGCGGCGGGCCAGACCATCACCCTGGAAGACGCCATGAAGGCGACGGCCATTCGCTCGGCCAACGACATGGCGGTGTTGATCGCCGAACACGTCGGCGGGTCAGAGGCCCGCTTCGCCGCCATGATGACGCTTAAGGCGCGCGATCTGGGCATGACCGACACCCGCTATGTCAACGCCAACGGCCTGCCCGACAGCCGCCAGGTCACCACGGCCCGCGATCTGGCCGTCCTGTCGCGCGCGGTTATGCGCGACTATCCGCAGTACTACCGCTTCTTCGGCCTGCATGACTGGAACTACAACGGCCGTCAGTACCGCAACACCAACGGCCTGCTGTTGAACGCCCTGGGCTATGACGGGCTGAAGACCGGCTACACCAACGCCTCGGGCTACAATCTGGCGGCGTCCGCGGTGCGGGACGGTCGGCGGCTGATCACCGTGGTCCTGGGCGGCCGCACCACCGCCTCGCGCAACACCCATGTGGCCGAGCTGATGGATGTCGGCTTCGATGTCGAACAGATGCGCGCGCGCGGCCAGTTGATCCCGGTGGCCCAGATGGTGTTCGAACAGCGCGGCTACGGCGTCGATACGCGGATGGACTCCGGCGGCCTGCAATACGCCTCGGCCAGCGATGCGGACGAGGATCAGGGCGGAACCGCCGCCGTCTCCTACGCCTCGCTGCCGGCGGCCCCGCCCGCCGTCGAGCGCGTCACCCCCGCTCCGTCCCAGGCGCGCGCCGCGGGCGACGTGACCGCCGCCCTGAACGGCGGAACGCCCGCATCGGCGCAAACCCGTCGCAACGCCAGCC
>JAFLCT010000087.1 GCA_017302335.1 Caulobacterales bacterium
ACCGACAGCCACACCACCATGATCAACGGCCTGGCCGTGCTGGGCTGGGGCGTCGGCGGCATCGAGGCCGAGGCGGCCATGCTGGGCCAGCCGATCCCGATGCTGATCCCCGAGGTCATCGGCTTCCGCCTGACCGGCGCCCTGCCGGAAGGGGCCACGGCCACCGACCTAGTACTGACCGTCACCCAGATGCTGCGCAAGAAGGGCGTGGTCGGCAAGTTCGTGGAGTTCTTCGGTCCCGGCGTCACCGCCCTGACCATCGAGGACCAGGCCACCATCGCCAACATGGCCCCGGAATACGGCGCCACCTGCGGCTTCTTCCCGGTGTCGCGGGCGACCATCGACTATCTGACCGCCACCGGCCGCGACAAGGCGCGGGTGGCCCTGGTCGAAGCCTACGCCAAGGCCCAGGGGTTGTGGATCGACGAGGAGTCGGAAGACCCGGTCTTCACCGACGTGCTGGAGCTGGACGTGTCGACGGTGGTTCCGTCGCTGGCCGGTCCCAAGCGTCCGCAGGACCGCGTGCTGCTGACCGAGGCCGCCTCGGCCTTCCAGAGCGCCCTGGCCGACACCTTCGCCCGCCCGGCCGACGCCCCGCGCGCGGCCGTCGAGGGTGAGAAATTCACCGTCGGCGACGGCGACGTGGTCATCGCGGCCATCACGAGCTGCACCAACACCTCCAACCCCTCGGTCCTGATCGCGGCGGGACTGGTGGCGCGCAAGGCCAACGCCCTGGGCCTGAAGGTCAAGCCGTGGGTCAAGACCTCGCTGGCCCCCGGGTCGCAGGTGGTCACCGACTATCTGACCGACGCTGGTCTGCAAAAGGACCTGGACGCCCTGGGCTTCAACCTGGTCGGCTATGGCTGCACCACCTGCATCGGCAACTCCGGCCCGCTGCCGGAGGCCATCTCCAAGGCCGTCAACGAAAACGATCTGGTCGCCTGCAGCGTGCTGTCGGGCAACCGCAATTTCGAAGGCCGCGTGAACCCCGACGTGCGCGCCAACTATCTGGCCTCGCCGCCGCTGGTGGTGGCCTACGCCCTGGCCGGTTCGATGAACATCGACCTGGCCACCCAGCCGATCGGCCAGGACAAGAAGGGCAAGGACGTCTTCCTGAAGGACATCTGGCCGACCAGCAAGGAGATCGCCGACATCCAGAAGAAATCGGTCACCCCGGCCATGTTCGCCAAACGCTACAAGGACGTCTTCAAGGGCGACAAGCACTGGCAGTCGATCGCGGTGGAGGGCGGCCAGACCTATGCCTGGGACGACGCCTCGACCTATGTGCAGAACCCGCCCTATTTCGACGGCCTGTCGATGACGCCCACGCCGGTGACCGACATCGTCGAGGCCCGCATCCTGGGCATCTTCGGCGACTCGATCACCACCGACCACATCAGCCCGGCCGGTTCGATCAAGAAGGCCTCGCCCGCGGGGGTCTATCTGACTGACCACGGCGTCGATGTGCTGGACTTCAACAGCTACGGCGCGCGCCGAGGCAACCACGAAGTCATGATGCGCGGCACCTTCGCCAACATCCGCATCCGCAACAAGATCACCCCTGACATCGAGGGCGGGGTGACCCGGCATTTCCCGTCGGGCGACACCATGTCGATCTATGACGCGGCGATGAGGTATCAGTCGGAAGGCCGTCCTCTGGTGGTGTTCGCGGGCAAGGAATACGGCACCGGCTCGTCGCGCGACTGGGCGGCCAAGGGCACCCGTCTGCTGGGCGTGCGCGCCGTCATCGCCGAAAGCTATGAGCGCATCCACCGCTCCAACCTGATCGGCATGGGCGTGGTGCCGTTGCAGTTCAAACAGGACGGCTGGACCAAGCTGGGCCTGACCGGCGAGGAGATCGTGACCATCCGCGGCCTGACCGACGCCAACGTCGGCCGCCTGAAGCCGCGCCAGGACCTGTGGGTCGAGCTGTTCCGCCCGTCGGACGGCAAGATGGCCCGCTTCCCGGTCCGCTGCCGCATCGATAACCAGACCGAGCTGGACTATCTGAAGGCTGGCGGCGTCATGCCGTACGTGCTGCGCAACCTGGCCGGCGGCGCTGTGGAAGCGGCCGAGTAGGCGGCCTCAAGCCGCGAGCGTCCGCGACGCGAGCGTAGGCCAGACAGAACGGCCTCAAGCCGCGAGCATCCGCGACGCGAGCGTAGGCCAAACAGGAATGGGCCGGTGGAGCGATCCACCGGCCTTTTCTTTTATCGTCATCCTCCGGCGAGCGTAGCGAGACCGGGGGACCTAGCGGCGCCGGAGCGAAGCGAAGCCGATGCGTCCTGAAGCCGGGTGTGTGACAGGGCGGCGGCTTCGCGTCGTGCGCCTATTCCAGCGTCATGGCCTCGGCCAGCAGTTTGGCTTCGGCGGCGCGGGACGACCCGGCGCGCCAGGCCACGACGATCTCGCGGTTCGGCGGCGAGCCTTTCTTGCGGCCCTCGATACGGCGCACGGCGACCGCGGGGGTGCTGGCCAGGCCCGCCTTGACCGCCATTTCGGGCAGGAAGCTGACGCCCAGGCCCGAGCCGACCATCTGCACCAGGGTGTGCAGGCTGGTGGCGGCGAAGACGTCCTCTCCGCGCGGAGCCTCCAGGTCGAAGGCGGTCAGGGCCTGGTCGCGCAGGCAGTGGCCGTCCTCCAGCAGGATCAGGTCGGCGGCGTCCAGGGCGCCCGGCTTCAGCACCTCGGCCTGGGCCAGCGGATGGGCGGCGGGGGCGGCGGCCAATATCTCGTCGAAGCCGATGCGGGCGTGGCGCAGACCCGGCGTGTCATAGGGCAGGGCGATGACGGCCGCGTCGAGATGCCCGGCCTTCAGCGCCGCGACCAGGCGCGGGGTCAGATCCTCGCGGATGAACAGCCGCAGGTCGGGATAGGCCGTCTTCAGGCCTGGCAGTTTGGCGGGCAGCAGGAAGGGGGCGATGGTCGGGATGACGCCCAGGCGAAAGCGGCCCGACAAGGGCTTGCCCGCGTTCCGGGCCGCCTCGACCATGTCCTCGGTGCGGGCCAGCACGTCCTCGGCGCGGACCACGGCCTCTTCGCCCACGGCGGTCAGGATGACGGCGCCGCGCGTGCGCTCCACCACCGGGGCGCCCAGAATTCGCTCCAGTTCCTGGATGCCGGTCGATAGGGCCGGTTGGCTGACGTGCGCCGCCTCGGCCGCGCGACTGAACGAGCCGTGCTCGGCGAGCAGTTTCAGGTATTGGAGTTGGCGAAGGGTGGGCAGCATCGGCACAGGTTAGCAACGGACTTCACATAAGTCCAGATTATCGAAAACCTCACAACGATCCATTTGACTTTCTGATCGGAAGGGATCATCAGGGCGCCAAGGCAGCGGTTCCTCCCCGTTCCGCCGCCGACGGTTCACATCCTTTGCAGAATGGAGACGGCAATGCTCGGCGTTGGCGAACGGCTTCCTGAATTCAAGATCATCGGCGTCAAGCCGGGCTTCAACAACCACGAGGAAAACGGCGTCTCGGCCTTCGAGGCCGTGACCAGCGACAGCTTCCCCGGCAAGTGGAAGGTCATCTTCTTCTATCCGAAGGACTTCACCTTCGTGTGCCCGACCGAGATCGCCGAATTCGCGCGCCTGGGCCGCGAGTTCGAGGACCGCGACACCGTGGTTCTGGGCGGTTCGACCGACAATGAGTTCACCAAACTGGCCTGGCGTCGCGACCACGCCGACCTGAACAAGCTGCCGATCTGGCAGTTCGCCGACAACGGCGGCAAGCTGGCCCGCGCCCTGGGCGTACTGGACGAGAATGAAGGCGTGGCCCTGCGCGCCACCTTCGTGGTCGATCCGCACAATGTGATCCAGCACGTCTATGTCACCAATCTGAACGTGGGCCGCGCCCCGGCCGACACCCTGCGGGTCGTCGACGCGCTTCAGACCGACGAACTGTGCGCGTGCAACCGCCCGGTCGGCGGCGAAACCCTGGCGGCGTAAGTCCGCGAGTGAAGAGTGAGTGAAGGGGTGAACCGGCGGCGACGTCGGCTCACTCCCGCTCACCAGCACTTTCCACCCATCCCCTGTTCGGAGTCTCCATGTCCATCGACGCTCTGCGCGACCTGATCCCGTCCTACGCCAAGGACATCTCCCTGAACCTGTCGTCCCTGGCCAATGAGACCCTGCTGAGCGACCAGCAGAAGTGGGGCTGTTTCGTCGCCTGCGCCCATGCGGTCGGAACCCCGTCGGTGGTGCGCCGGATCGAAGCCGCCGCCGCCGAAGCCGGACTGTCGCCCGAAGCCGCCGATGCGGCCCGCGCGGCGGCCGCCATCATGGGCATGAACAACATCTATTATCGCGCCCTGCACCTGATGAAGAATCAGGAGTATGCGACCCTGCCGGCGCGTCTGCGCATGAACGTCATCGGCAATCCGGGGGTGGCCAAGGTCGATTTCGAACTGTGGTGCACGGCGGTGTCGGCCATCAACGGCTGCGGCGCCTGTCTGGACGCCCACGAGGCCGAGCTGAAGACGCACGGCGTAGCCAATACCGCCATTCAGGCGACCCTGCGCATCGGCGCGGTGGTCCACGCCGCCTCCAAGGTCATCGCCTCGGCCGAGGCGGTGGCGTCCTAACCCGTAAAGGTCGGGGCCTGGGTGATCAGCCTCTTGGGCGCCTGGGCGCGATAGCTCTCGTCGATCCAGGCGCGGAACAGGGCCATGGGGTCGGCGACCGTCGCGGGCCATTGGGCCGTGACCCAGCCGCTCTTGCCCAGCCCATAGGCCGTGGGCGTGGTGAAGCCCATGTCCAGAGCCTCGGGCGCGCTGAACGGCAGTTTGACCGACAGGCTGAACGGCTCGCCCGCCTTGCTCAGATAGGCGAAGGTCTTGTCGCGCACGGCCAGGTCGGCGTGGCCCGGCCACGGACTTTTCAAACTCACCTCGGGATAGGTCAGTCCGAAGGCGCGCAGGGCCTCGGCGGCGGTCTTGGGGTCGGGCGTCATGACGTGGGACCTGTCGGCGGCGCCTCGCCGTATTCGAGGTAATGCATCCAGCGCTGGAAGCCGGTCGCCATGACCCGGTCCACGCTGTCGGCCATGGCGCCCAGGCCCGGTCCCTCGACCACGAAGGTCCAGGTCGGCCGCCAGCCCCGGTTCGCGGCGGGCCAGGTGACGCTCAGTTCCGCCTTGGCCGCCTTGCCGCGCAGGGGACCGAACGGGGCGTCGAAGACGATGCGAT
Organism: Caulobacterales bacterium; assembly: GCA_017302335.1. Classification (GTDB taxonomy): domain Bacteria; phylum Pseudomonadota; class Alphaproteobacteria; order Caulobacterales; family Caulobacteraceae; genus Brevundimonas. The sequence goes on from JAFLCT010000087.1 coordinate 5,185, forward strand.
CGGCGGAGACCGAAACGGTGCGCCCATGGTCGAAGGCGGGATTGTCCGGCAGCCTTTCGCACCAGCAGCCGCCTGGCGTCAGGTCGAGACTGAGATTTTTCGAGTCGCCGCTGTAGGTATGGGACGACTCCCACCATTCCGGCAGGGCTTGAAGAGCGCCGGGGATGTCCGCCGGATCGATTTCGGCCCCGACGGCGAACATCAGGGTGAAGCTGTCCGCACTGCGCGACACGACCTCGGCGTGCGCGGGCGCGGCGGCGAAAAGGATGGCGGCGGCCAGAAAGCTGCGGATCATGCTGTCCCTCCGGCCGTGATGAGCGCCCGGGCGGGCGCGGTCGTCAAGCCGCCGTGAAAGTCAGGGGCGCGCCCCAGAACTGGGCGACCAGATCCGACTGCGGTCCCGGCGTCCCGGTGGTCAGGAAGTCGCGGCGGCCAGACGACCCCAGGTCGTATTCGCCGTGGCGTTCGAAATACCGCTCCAGGGCGTCGGCGACGGCGCTGGGCTGATGGATCACCGATGTGCCCTGGGGCAGGGCGGCGGCGAACAGATCGGCTACGATCTCATAATGGGTGCAGCCCAGGATGGCCTTGTCCGGGTGACGTCCGACGCGGCGGCGCAGGGCGTCGACGTGTTCGTCGACCACCACCTTCAGCTCTTCGGCCGAGGCGCCCAGTTCGATCAGACCGGCCAGGCCGGGGCAGGGTTCGGAAAAGACCGCCAGATCCTCGCGCCGCTTGTCGATCTCGATCTCATAGACCCGGCTCATGGCCGTGGCGGCGGTGCAGAAGACGCCGGTGATCTCTATGGCCTCGATCTTCTGGCCCGAACGGTCGGCCTCATAGGTCCAGGGCAGGCCGGTCGCCGCCTCGATGGTCGGCACGATGATGCCAAGCACGTTCAGAGGGCGGCCGAACCGGCGCCGCGCTTCGGGCGCCCAGGTCTGTTGCAGGCGGCGCAGGGCGATGGCCGAGGCGGTGTTGCAGGCCAGAACGATGACCGAGGCGCCCGCCTCGAACAGGCGTTCGCAGCCCGCGCGCGTCAGCTCGACGATGTCCTCGCCGCCGCGCCCGCCATAGGGGGCGTTGGCCTGGTCGGCCAGATAGACGAAGTCCCGCTGGGGGAACCGTCGTGTCAGTTCGCGGTGGACCGTCAGCCCGCCCACGCCGGAGTCGAATACGCCAATCGCCATGGCGCGGCTTTAGAGGTCGCGAGCGTCCGGTTCAACGGCCGGAGGGTCCAGAGAAGATTACGGCCCTGTCATGTGACGGCGGCGGAACATGGGTCTAAGGTCCGAACCGACCTAATTTCCACGTCCAGGATGACCTCGATGCACAGACGCCAACTCTTGATCGCGGGCGGAAGCCTGTTCGCCCTTACAGCCTGCGCCTCGACCGGCGGCGGTGGCGGCGCGGGCGCGAGCCAGTCCCTGGCCGCCGAAGCCGCCGAGGCCCGCGCGGTCTTGCCGAAACAGACGCCGCGCGCAGAGTTGCTGCAAGAATGGACCGGCCCGTATGGCGGCGTGCCGCCGTGGGATCGGGTGACGGCTCCCAAGCTTCGCGCCGCGCTGCTGGAGGGCATCGACCTGCAACGCGCCGAAATCGCCGCCATCGCCGACAACCCGGCCCCGGCGACGTTCGCCAACACCGCCGTCGCCATGCAGATGGCGGGCGAGCCTTTGGACCGGGCCGGCGCCCTGTTCGGCGTCATGACCTCCAACATCGGCTCGGAGGACTATCAGGCCGTCGACACCGAGCTGTCGCCCCTGTTGTCGGCCGCGGGCGACGAGATCACCTTCAATGAGAAGCTGTTCCAGCGCATCAAACACATCGCCGATCACGCCGACGACATGGGCTTGAACGCCCAGCAGAAGCGGATCGTCGTGCGCAGTCGCGACAGCTTCGTGCGCAACGGCGCCGCCTTGGACGCCGCGGGCAAGGCCGAGCTGGGTCGGATCAACACCGCCCTGTCCAGCGCCTTCACCACCTTCGGCCAGAAGGTCGTGGCTGACGAGAACGCCTGGACCCTGGTCACCGACGAGGCGCGCCTGGCGGGCCTTCCGGCCGACAACAAGGCCGCCGCCGCAGCCGCCGCGCGCCGCCGCAATCTTCAGGGCTGGGCCATCGTCAACACCCGCTCCAGCGTCGATCCGGTGTTGAGCTATGCCGACGACCGCGCCCTGCGCGAACAGGTGTGGCGCAAATTCGTCAATCGCGGCGACAACGGCGACGCCAACGACACCAACGCCGTCATCGCCGAGATCGTGCGGTTGCGCGATCAGCGCGCCAAGCTCTTGGGCTTCCGCAACCATGCCGAATGGCGGATGCAGGACACCATGGCCAAGACCCCGGCTGCGGCCATGACGCTGATGAACCGGGTCTGGGCGCCGGCCAAGGCGCGGGTCGCCGAAGAGGTGGCCGATATGCGCGCCATCGCCGGTCACGACATCGAGCCGTGGGACTATCTCTACTACGCCGAGAAGGTGCGTAAGGCGAAGTACGACCTCGATCAGAACGAGTTGAAACCCTATTTCGAACTGAACAACGTCCGTGCCGGCTCCTTCTATATGGCCGAGCGGCTTTACGGCTTCACCTTCGACAAGCTGGCGGCCGGAACCGTGCCGACCTTCCACCCGGACGTGGTGGTCTATGAGGTCAAGGACCATGGCCGTCCGGTGGGCCTGTACTACACCGACGACTACGCCCGTCCGGGCAAGCGGTCCGGCGCCTGGATGACGACCTATCGCTCGCACAGCACCTTTGATGGGGACGACAATGTGCTGGCGTCCAACAACAACAACTTCATCAAGGCCGAGGACGGGCCGATCCTGATCTCGCTGGACGACGCCCAGACCCTGTTCCACGAATTCGGCCACGCCCTGCACGCCTTCTCGTCCCAGGTGGTCTATCCGGCCCTGGGCGGCAGCCAGCGCGACTTCGTCGAATATCCGTCGCAGGTCCACGAGCACTGGGTGCTGACGCGGCCGATCATCGAGGGCTTCCTGAAGCACGTCGAAACGGGTCGGCCGATGCCCCAGGCCCTGGTCGACAAGGTCGAGGCGGCCGACACCTTCAACCAGGGCTATGCGACGGTCAGCTATCTGTCCTCGGCCCTGGTGGACATGGACCTGCACACCCAGGCTGCGCCCCCGAGCGACATCGACAAGTTCGAGCGCGACAGCCTGGCCCGTCTGGGTATGCCCAAGGAGATCGTGATGCGGCACCGCCTGCCGCAGTTCAATCACCTGTTCACGTCCGACGCCTATTCGGCCGGCTATTATTCCTACCTCTGGTCCGAGGTGATGGACGCCGACACCTGGGCCTATTTCAAGGACTCGGGCGACGTCTTCAACCCGGACATCGCCGAGCGCTACAAGGCGATCATCCTGGCGGAGGGCAATTCGTCGGATCGCGGCGAGGCCTATCGCCGCTTCCGCGGCCGCGACCCGGACGTCGCCGCCCTGCTGCGCGTGCGCGGCTTCCCGACGTCCTAGTGTCGCTAACGCTCGGCTCGCGGAGCCTCGCTGCTTGAGCGACGAGAGAATGAGGGTCGGCGGAATGATCCGCCGACCCTTTCCTTGATCAATCCAGCTTCAGCGTGACCTGGCGGCGTTCGCCGTCGCGGATGAAGCCGACGACCAGGGGGCTGGCGCGCATCAGGCCGGGCAGGCGGTCGCCCAGGTCGGCCACGGGCGCGCCGTTCAGGGACACGATCACATCGCCCGCTCTCAGGCCGCCCGCCTCGGCCGGACTGCCCGGCGCGACGCCGCGCAAAGGCAGTTCGCTCTCACCGCCCGACGGCGGGTTCATCATCAGGCCGTAACGGCGCGGCGGCGCGGCCGCCGGGGCGGCGGACGGCGTGAAGCGCACCCGGCGGTCGGCCAGGTCCAGCGTCATGACCTGGCCGCGCAGGAAGTCTCCGCCCAGATTGCCGACGCGGAAATGCGGCAAGACGCTGATCGTCGGCTGGACGAAGGTCTGGCCGCCCAGGGTCATGTTTCCCGCCAGTCGCCCCTGGCGGACCTCGAAGGCGCCGGAGACGGTTCGGGCCTGGCCCGCCGCGACCGGCGGCGCGGTGAAGGTCAGGGCGTCCGCCGTCGCCTGGCCCACGGTGATCCCGCCCATGGAGCCGGTGTCGATGTGCGCCTTCACCGTATGGCCGCCCAGGTCGATCTCGACGGTCGGGACCGGCTCGTCCGGGTCCAGGGCCAGCACGGCGCGACCGTCGGCCGGGGGCAGGGCGCCCGGTTCGATCCGCAGCACGCCGCGGCCGTAGTCGAGGGTCAGCAGGCCGTCTTGGAACAGGGCGATCCCCAGAACGCCGTCTATGGGTCCACGCTCGCCGCCGCCGGTATTGTAGTCGCGGCTGACGACATCGAGATCGCGGAAGACCAGGCCCGCGACCTCCAGCGTCTCGATCCGGTGCACGGCCAGTTCGCGGCGCGCGCCGCCGCCGCCGTCCGAGGCCCCGGCCGTTCCGACACGCGGCAGATCCAGGGCCTGGACCAGGCCGATGTCCGCCCGGCCCGCGCCCTGGGCGCCGGTATCCAGCAGGAACCGATAGGGACCCCGGCCGTTCACACGCACGCCGTCGATCAGGACTTGGGTCCCGGCCAGGGTGATGGGAATTTCGACAGCCCTGCGCACCGTCGGCGCGGGGCCTGACGATGGCGCGGACTGGGCGCGGACTGGATCGGGCGGCGCCCCCAGAAGGACAAGGGCGGCGGCGGCGACAGCGGCGGATTTCATGCGAACTCACTCCCTTTTAGTGCGATATGCACTATTGGGGTCGCCGCCGTATGTCAGACCTGAAATGGACCGCCCGAGGCGGCGGGATCAGTTGCGGCCGCCGCCGCGACGGGCTTCGGCGCGGGCGCGGTTATAGGCTTCGCGGGTCGGCTCATCCATGCGCGCCAGGACGCCCTCGCGGATCTGCGAACGGCAGAAGGAGGTCTGGCTCATGTTCGAGCCGGTCGAGCGCATACCGCGGCAGGCGCGACGGGCCGAGGCGTTGATGCGGGCGTCCAACTCGGAGGCGCCTTCGGGCGTGGTGATGTCGATGTCGCTCCACTGCACCGGGCCGCTGGGGGTTTCGTCGGACTGGACCGCAGCGACGGCGGGGGTCGAAACGGCGAAGACGGCGGCGGCCAGAACGGCGGCGAAACGAACGGCGGACATCAAGGCGAACTCCAGGACAGCCGCTCTCGCGGCGCACGGTCGACCGTGCGCCGCCGTTTCAGGGCGCGGACCATAGGCAGGCGCCGACGTATTCGTAAGTGAATTCGCCGTTAGGTTTCCGGGGTATAGGCCGAACCCTGCAAACTGTTGTTATGCAAGTGCGGGGCGGGCGCCGGGTCGC
>JAFLCT010000088.1 GCA_017302335.1 Caulobacterales bacterium
CCTGCCCCGCCTGGGGCGTTGGCGGGTGGCCGGCGTGGGACTGGGCGAAGGCCGGCGGGGCCGCGGCCAGAACGAGCGGAAGCAGCGCGGCGGAGGCGCGGATCACGAGGCGGCTCCTTCCAGGGGGCGGACGGTCACGACGTTGAACATGCCCGCGTGCATGTGCATCAGCAGGTGGCAGTGGAAGGCCCAGTCGCCGGGATTGTCCGCGGTCAGGTCGAAGGTCACCTTGCCGCCGGGCGCGACGTTGACCGTGTGCTTGAGCGGCTGATGGCCCGCGGGACCACCCGTCACCAGTTCGAAGAAATGGCCGTGCAGGTGGATGGGGTGGGCCATCATGGTGTCGTTGACCAGGGTCACCCGCACCCGCTCGTTGCGCTCGAAGCGGATGGGCTCGACCAGTTCGCTGAACTTGCGGCCGTCGAAGCCCCACATGAACCGCTCCATGTTGCCGGTCAGATGGATTTCCATGGTTCGCGACGGGGGCCGCCGGTCCTTGTTGGGCTGCAGCGAGACGAGGTCGGTATAGACGAGCACCCGGTGCGGGACGGTCTCCAGCCCCGTCGGCCGCTCGCCGAGGCGGTTGGCCGGAGCCATAGAGACCATGTCCACGCCGACGCCCACCGCCATGTCCGGCGGGGCGTTGTCGGGGTCGCGCATGTTCATGCCGGCCATGGACATGGCCCCATCGCCGGAAGCCGCGCCTTGGCTGGAGCCCCCAGCATCCATACCGCCCGTGGCCCCGTGATCCATGCCCGACATGCCGCCATGGTCCATCCCCCCCATTCCCATGTCGCGCATGGTCAGGTTCGGGACCTCGCGCAGCGGCGGCACCTCGCCGGTCATGCCCAGGCGCGGCGCGAGGGTCGCCCGCCCCATCCCCGATCGATCGATGGCCTCGGAGACGATGGTGTAGGCCCGATCCTCGGTCGGCCGGACGATGACGTCGTAAGTCTCGGCGACCGAGATCTGGAACTCGTCGACCTCCACCGGCCGCACGTTCTCGCCGTCGGCCTGGACCACGGTCATCGCCAGACCGGGGATGCGGACGTTGAAGATCGACATGGCCGAGGCGTTGATGATCCGCAGCCGGACCCGCTCGCCGGGGCGGAACAGGCCGGTCCAGTTCTCCGCCGGGCCATGACCGTTGATCAGGTAGGTGTAGGTCGAGCCGTTGACGTCGAGGATGTCGCGCGGGTCCATGCGCATGGACCCCCACATGCGCCGCTCTTCAAGACTCATCCGGTCGCTGCCGTCCAGCAGCCCGGCTAAGGTCGTGCGCTGCCGGTTGAAGTAGCCGGGGCTCTTCTTCAGCTTCTCGAGGATTTCGTGCGGATGCATGAAGCTCCAGTCCGACAGGACCAGCACGTGCTCGCGGTCGTAACCGACCGGATCGGCGCCCGCCGGATCGATGACGATGGGGCCGTAGTGCCCGAGCGCCTCCTGAAGCCCGGAATGGCTATGGTACCAGAAGGTGCCCGACTGGATGATCGGGAACTCGTAGACGAAGGTCTCGCGCGGGCGAATGCCCGGGAAGCTGATGCCGGGCACGCCGTCCATCTGGAAGGGCAGCAGGATCCCGTGCCAGTGGATCGAGGTGTCCTCGTCGAGGGTGTTGGTGACCGACAGCCGTACGGTCTGGCCCTCCCGCAGACGCAGCACCGGCGCCGGCAGCGTGCCGTTGATGGTGACCGCCTGCCCGGTCCGACCGTTAACCGTGAACGGCGTCCGGCCGATCGTCAGGCCGATGTCCGGGCCGGTTAGCGTCGGCAGGTCCGCTCTCAGGCCCGCCGAGTCGGTCTGAGCCCAGGCCGGCAGCAAGGCCTGCAGCGCCCACAGGCCGCCGCCTGCGGCGGCCCCGCCCAGCAGGGCGCGACGATCGAACTTCATACCTGGCTCCAGACTGGTGGCGTTCCGCGGCGAACCCCGGCCTTCTTCCGGTCTACGCGCGCGCGGCGCGGCGCCCCTCGGGCAAGTTGACGCAACGCGCGAACAAAGCGTCGTGCGGCCGACCGTTCCCGGCCCGCTCAGATCGGCCCGGCCGCGGGCCCCAGCGCTTCGGCCAGCTTGCGTCGCGCCCTGGCGACGCGGGTCTCCACCGCCTTGACCGAGACGCCCAGGATGGCGGCGGCCTCGGCCTGGCTGCGCTCCTCCAGCGCGGTCAGCAGCAGCGGCGCCTTGAGCCGGGCCGGCAGGTCGGCGATGGCCGCCTCGAGCCGGCCGAGCGTCTGGCCCAGTTCGTACTGTTCCGCCGCGCCCCGGGCCTCGTCGGCGACGGCCAAGGCTTCGCGGCCGGCCAGGTCGGCGGCGCCCAGCAACCAATGTCTGACCCGCCGTCGGCGGCTCCAGTCCCGGCACTTGTTGAGCGCGATGGTCCTCAGCCAGGCCTCGAAGGGGCGTTTCGGATCGAAGCGGCGGATCGCCAGCCAGGCCGCGGCGTAGGTCTCCTGCGCCAGGTCGTAGGCTTCGTCCGCGTCGCCGACATAGCGCCGGACGAGCCGATAGAGACTGGCCTTGGTGGCCAGCATCAGGCGTTCGAAGGCCTCCGGATCCCCGGCAGCGGCCCTGGCTGGCAGATCCTCGTCGGCCGTCACCGCCGCCTACTCGCCCGCGACCGCCAACGCCGCGACCACGCTGCGATCGAACCGCTCGGCCTGGGTCGGCGTCATCACCGTTCGCATCTCGAAGATGTGGGCGACCGTGGCCTGTTGGAGGTCGCCCATTGCGTCGTGAAAGTGATCGATCGCCGGCTGCACCTTGCGGCTGTCGCCGTCGCTCTCGGCGATGGCCTGCGCCAGTTCCCGGTTGGCGGCCTGGACCCGCTGTTCAAGGGCGATCCGGCGTGTCGCGAAGCGCGACTCGATCGCCTCGATTCGGGCCAACTGGCCCCGGTCAAGGTCGAGGTCGCGATGGACGATCTCATGCAGCGAGGGCGGCGTCTGCCGCTGCAGCACCCAGGTCGCGCCGCCCCAGGCGCCCATGCCGCTGGCGGCGATCGCCAGCACGGTGGTCACGGCGATGGATTTCCAGCCGATTGTCATCAGTGAACCTCCAGGCGCGCCAGGGGCAACAGAGCGGCGGAGGAGAACACCGACATCTCCGAGGCCGGCGGCCGGGCCAGGCTGGCCCCCAGGCCGCCGTTGGCCACGCCCACGCTCAGGGCGAAGATCACCGCGACCACGCGCACACGCGCCGTGGCCCGCTCGGCCCGCATGGCTCGAACGCGGCCCCAGACATCGGCCTCCAGCTGGTTCAGCGATGGGCCGCCCGGCGGAACCCGCGCCAGCCATTGATCCAGATCGTCCATGATCGTCGTCCTTCACGCCCCATTTCGAACTACGCGCGCCGGGGCTACGGCCCTCGCCGCGCGGCCGACGAGGGGGCCGAGAGGCCAGCGCGTAACACTGGATAGCAAGCCTTGGTGCGGAGGGGGAAATGATGTTGTCGCGGTGGATTCCGGCAGTCCTGGCGATCGGAACCCTCTTCGTCACGGCTCCGAGCTGGGCGCACGAGGATCACAAGAAGGCGCCCCCGCCGACCGCCGCGGCGGCGCAGCCCGGCGCGCCGGCGGCCATGGACCACGCCGCCATGGATCATACCGCCACGGAGGCGGCCGCCGAGCCCAAACCGATGCCGCAGCGCCTCGTCCGCTGGCTCGGTCGCTGGCATCCGGCCGTGGTGCATTTTCCGATCGCGCTGTTCCTGGTGGCCGCGGTTCTCGAGGCGGCGGCGGCCTGGGGACGACGCGCCTGGCTAACGGACGGGACGCGGGTGCTGATCGCCCTGGCCGCGCTGTCTGCCATCGGGGCCGCGGCCCTGGGCTGGTTGGCGATGGGCCTGCCAGGTCCGGTGGAGGACGCCACCCACACCCTCCATCGGTGGCTCGGGACCGGGATCGCGGCGCTCGGGCTGCTGGCCTGGTGGGCCAAGGAGCGATCGATGCGTCGGCAGTCTGGCCGCGCCGCGCGCGGCCTCTACGCGGCGGCGCTGGCCGCGGTGACCCTGGCGGTCCTGCTCAACGCCTGGCTCGGAGGCGCGCTGACCCATGGCGTCAACCATCTCCGCTTCTAGACGCCATCCCTTCCCCGATGTCCTGGACCCGCTGACCAGCATCCGCTTCTTCCTGGCCCTGGGGGTGGTGCTGTTCCACTACCAGCTCTACTGGACGCTGCCGCCGTCGGCCTCGGGCCTGCTGGACCGGACCCGTCTCGGGGTCGACATCTTCTTCATCCTGTCGGGCTTCATCCTCACCCACGTCTATCTGCAGGGGAACGCCCAACCCCGATACCGGCGCTTCCTGGCGGCGCGGTTCGCCCGGATCTATCCCGCCCACCTGGCCATCCTTCTGGGCATGCTGGCCCTGGTGCTGGCGGCGCCCCTGGCGGGGGTGGGCCTGGAGCCGGGTCGTTTCAACGCCCCGGACTTCGTCCAGACCTTGCTGCTGGTCCAGGCCTGGTTCCCGCGCCAGTCGTTGGCGTTGTGGAACGGGCCGGCCTGGTCGTTGTCCGCGGAATGGTTCGCCTACCTGACGTTTCCGGCCTTCGCCTGGATCGCTCTTCGTCTGCGCAACCGACCGCTGGTCCTGACCGGGCTGGCCGCCCTGTTCTTCCTGGCCCTCGACCTCGTCTACCGCAGGGTCTTCGGGGTGGTCCTGCCGCGGGCCGAAGACAGCATGGGCATCCTGCGCATCGCGCCGGAGTTCCTGTTCGGGATAGGCCTCTACTATCTGGGACAGCGGGTGGCGCTCTCCCCCCGGGCGGCGATCGCCGCCGTGCTGACAGCGACCGCCGCTCTGCTCGCAGCCATGCAGATCCCGCTCGACGACCGCCTCATCGTCGCCCTCTCGGGGCCTTTCCTGCTGGCGCTCGCCCTGCTCGCCAAATCCGGCGCCCGCACCTTCCTGTCACAGCCGCTCTGGCTGTTCGCCGGCGAGGCGTCCTACGCCCTCTACCTGGTTCACCTGCCCGTGCTGATGGTCTGGCGTAACGCCGTCCAGAGGCTCGCCGGTCTCGGCGGCGACTATCGGATGGGCTTGGGGGAACTGGCGCTCCTGCTGATCCTGACCCTGGCCGCGGCGGCCGGAATCCACATGGCGATCGAGCGCCCTGGCCGACGGCTGATCCGCCGGCTCGTCGAACGGCGCGAACCTGTCCCCGGGCTGGAACAGGTGCGCAGCGTCCACAGCGACCAAGGAGAACCCTTCTGATGTCCCGCATGCCGATCGCGGCCCTGAGCCTGCTCGCCGTCCTTCTTGTCGCTCCGCCCGTCCTGGCCCACCCGACGCCAGCGCCCCAGGCCGCCTCCCAGGCCCAGAGCGAGGTCGCTGCCGTGCTGGAAGGCTACCGGGCCGCCGTCGAAGCGCTCGACGGCGAGGCCGCTGCACAGTTCTTCTGGCCGGAGGCGCAGGTCTACGAGCAGGGCGGCGTCGAGGGCCGCTTCGCCGACTATCTCGCCCACCACCTGGGGCCGGAACTGGCCGCGTTCTCGACGTTCACCTTCGAGGACCGGCGACTCGAGACGACGGTGGCCGGCGACCTCGCCTATGCGACCGAGACCTACCGCTACCGGATCGTCTTCAAGGATCCCACCCGGGCGACGGTCGAGCGGCGCGGCGTCGCCACCAGCGTGCTCGAGCGCCGCGATGGACGCTGGCGGATCATCCGCTATCATTCGTCTTCGCGGGCGCCGCGCCCGGCCGGCTAGACCTTTCCCACACGCCAGCCCGTCCAGGCCGCTGAAGTTCGCGGTCGTTTCGGCGCCTCGTCACCAACACCGAGCCTCCCGATGCCCCTGCCCGTTCTCGCCCGCCGCGCTGTCCTCGGCTGCGTTGTTCTGGCCGCCGTCGCGCCGGCCGCCGCCTGCGGCCAGGCGCGGGAAAACCACGCGATCGCCGTCTACAAAACCCCGACCTGCGCGTGCTGCGACGCCTGGATAAGCCATCTGCGGGGCGCCGGCTTCATGGTGTCGGTCAACATCCTGGCGGACCTGCGCGGCCTGCGCAGCAGTCACGGCCTGGCTGAAACGCTGGCGTCCTGCCACTCCGCCCGCGTCGCCGGCTACTTCGTCGAAGGCCATGTGCCCGCCGCCGACATTCGTCGCCTGCTCGCCGAGCGGCCCGAGGCGGTCGGAATCGCCGTTCCGGGCATGCCGCCGGGATCGCCCGGGATGGAGACGCCGGGCGGCGACCGCGAGCCCTACGACACCCTGTTGGTGCTGAAGAATGGCGCGACCCGCCTTTTCGCCCGCCATAACGCCCAAGCCTGAGGACCACGATGAAGGTGCTTCGACTCTCGACCCAGCTGCACAAGTGGATCGCGCTCGCCGTCGGCATTCAGGTGCTGTTCTGGGTCGCCGGCGGGCTGGTGATGACCGCCATCCCGATCGAGACCGTGCGCAGCGAGCACCATGTTCGCGAGCGCGAAGCCGTCCCCATCGCCTTCGACAGTCTCAGGAGTCCCGGCGACATCGCCCGCGCTCGCGGCCTGGCGGTGGCCGGCGCGGAGCTCAGGTCCACCCCGCGCGGCCCCGCCTGGATCCTGAAGCCCGCGAAGGGCGAACCGGTGACGGTGTCCGCCCTGACCGGCGAGGCCTTCCCACCCCTCGACGCCGCTCTGGCCCGGCGACTGGCTCAGGGCGCCTATCAGGGCGAAGGCGCGCCGACCGCCGCCGTCCTGCTCGACAAGGCCCCCCAGGAGACTGGCCGCGAGGGGCCGATCTGGCGCGTCGACTTCGACGACAGGGAACGCACCACCTTCTACCTGTCGCCGCAGACCGGCGAGGTGGTCACCCGCCGCTCGGCGGTGTGGCGCTTCTACGACTTCTTCTGGCGGCTCCACATCATGGACCTGGAGAAGGGCGAGAACTTCAACCACCCGCTGATCGTCGTGGTCACCTTCCTGACCTTCACCATCGTCATCACCGGCTTCATCCTGCTCTGGATCCGGCTGGCGCGGGACTGGTCGATGTGGCGAGCGCGCCGCCGCGCGACGGGTGGCTGAACGCCCGGCTTTCGCCCGCCCGGCCGGCCGCACCGGTTAACGCCGCGCCAGGATGGCCTCCATCTGGTCGATCTCCCGCTGCTGGGACCGCACGATCCCGTCGCAGAGGCGGATGATCTCGGGATCTGTCAGGCGGGCCTCGCGGCACATCAGGATGGCGCCCGAATGGTGCGGGATCATCGAGCGGAGGAATTCGTCGTCGCCGATCGCGGCCTGGGTGCGCATGCCCCAGAGGCTGACGGCGAACACCGCCGCAGCCCCGGCGCCGATGAGCAGGTTGGCGCGCCGGGACGGGAACATCGAGCGCATGAACAGGAGCATGACCAACCCCATCGGGGCGACCATCATCAAGGTCATGTAGACGTTGTTGAGGTTGAGGCGGAAGTGATCGGGCGTGGCGATCATCGTGTACATGACCAGGTACATGATCACGAAATCGATCGCGAGTTCGATAAAGAGACCGCGGTACGCCCCTTTCATCTCCTGGCCCGGGTGTTCGGGATGGCTGTTGGCCATGGCGGGCGCCCTCCGGTTTGATCGCGGTTTCAGCCGCCGTGCTCCGAAAGCCAGGCCTCCAGCTCCCGGATGTCCTTCATGGACTCGTCGATGATCTTCCGGGCCTTCTCGCGAATGGCTGGATCGTCGCTCTGCTCAAGGACGATGCGGGACAGGTCCGCAGCGCCCTGGTGATGCGGGATCATCTTGCGGGCCCACAGGACCTCGCCCTCGCCGCTGGCGGCCATCATGGCCTGGTTCATCCTGTCTTCGGCCGCCCGGAACGGATCACCGGCCGGCCCGGCCCCCGTCGGGGGCGCGTGTTGTTCCAGCCATCGCTGCAGGTCGGCGATGTCCATGGTCTGCATGTCGACGGTCTTCTGGGCCATGCGCCGGATGTCGGCGTCCTGGGTGCTCCCCAGCGCCACGCGCGACATGTCGACGGCCCCTTGGTGGTGCGGGATCATCTTGCGCGTCCAGGTCTCGTCGAGCGTCGCCCCGCTCGCCGCCGCCATTGCCTGGTGCATCTTCTGTTCGGCGGCAGCGTAGGGCGTGGCCGGCCCGGCCGCCTGCGCCGGCGCGGCCGGCTGTTGCGCCTCGACCTTGGTCGCGCCGGGCTCGGCGCCCGGGCCGCAGGCGGCCAGAAGGACAAGCGGGGCGCCAAGATGAGCGACGGAACGGACGAGTCGGAGGGGCATGGCGGCTTACGGCCGGATGGCGTACGCGGCGTTCCGTGGCAAACGGGACAAAACCGTTCCGCGATCCGGCTCCCTTTGTTGCGAACGCCTGAACAACCCCGCCTTCCGGCGACGGTTCCGGAGTGCGAAATATAGTCGTCGTCGTCCGCCAGCGACGAGGGGCCGCGACGGCCGCTGCGTACAGACCCGTCCACCCGGATGCCGGGCATGCGCGGACGCCGACGGTGATGTAGAAGAGTCCCCGGCGGGTTCCGGAACGATAGCGGTCGATCTTGAGCCAGGGGACGTCTTCGGCGTCGGCGGCGATCGGCTGTGAAACGCCGGGCTTCCGTACAGAAGTTCCAGGCCCGCCCCCTCCCCTTCAGATCGGATCGATCAGGCCGGTGCGGACGGCGAGGGCCACCGCCTCGATCCGGGTGCGGACGCGCAACTTCGCGCAGGCCTTTTCGAGATAGCTGTCGACCGTTCGCGGCGACAACCCAAGAATGGCGCCGATGTCTGAGGAGCTCTTGCCGCGGCTGACCCAGGCCAGGCATTCGGTCTCGCGCTGGCTGAGCGCCAGGGGTTCTTCGGGTTTCGGGACGGGTTCCGGATGCATGGAGCATAACCTCATGGTTGCGCCCCACTCCCCGTAAATCGCGCCGGTTTTGCAAGCAACGTCAGAGTCTTGCGGGTTGTCCGCGGCTTTCTTGCGGGCCGGGAACTGGCTTCTCCGGTCTGGTTGGACGGCATCGCTTGCGGCCGGTCCCGCCGGCGCCTAAACGGTCCGCGTCGGGCGCCGTGAGATAGGCGCGGGGCTGGAGCCGGGGGTTCGCTGATGGCGGAGGCGGCGCTCCGCGGCGAAGTAGCGGGCCTCTCGATCGCAGAGGATTCCAACGCCCGACCCCTCCGCCTTGCGTGTTGATTCCATTTGATTCATGGTCGTCGAGTCGGCGTTCGCGCCGATAGGGGCTTGGAATCCCCTGTGCGATATCAAAACCCAACGACCCGCGCCTGCGCGGTCGTCGCTTGTCCAGCGGCCGAGCCCGTGCATCGCGCGGCGCTGATCGGCTGAGCTGTCGCGCCCGCGGATTCCGGTCTCGCCCTTGTGGCCGGAGGAGCGTGGTGAGCAACGCCAAGGAGCTGGAGGCGGGAGCAGGAGACAGGCTGGACAGCCTGTTCCGCCGCTATGCGGCCTGGCTCGACGGGCGCCTGCGGAGCCGGCTCGGGCCAGACGAGGCGGCCGACATGGTCCAGGAGACCTATCTGCGGATCGCCCCCTATGACGGCGAGAGCATCCGCCATCCCAAAGCGTTCCTGCTGCGGGTCGCGCTCAATCTCGTGCGGGACGACCGCCGCCGGCAGGCGCGCCGCGCCAGGCTCCTCGATGAGCAACCGGCGGCCGAAGCCGAAGCCGCCTCGCAGCTGGACCAGATCCTGCTCAAGCAGATCGTCCTGAAGATGCCGTCGCTCTACCGCGACATCTTCGTGTTGAACCGCTTTGGCGGTATGACTTACCCGGAGATCGCCCGCGCGCGAGGGATCAGCGTCAAGACCGTCGAGTGGCGGATGTCGAAGGCGCTCGAACATTGCGCGTCGCGGCTGGACCTTTAGGCGGGACATGATGACGGTCGACGAGGACGCCGACATCCGACGCAAGGAGACCGCTTCCTGGTTCGCACGCCTGAACCAGCGCAAGGTCTCGGCCGCCGATATCAAGGCCTTCAGCGCGTGGCGCCGCGTTCCCGAGAACGCCGAGGCCTACGACCGCATGGAGGCGGTCTGGGAGGCGACCGAGACCCTGGCCGACGATCCGGAGATCGCCGCCCTGACCAGACAGGCCCGGGAGGCCGCCAGCGCGCCCGCCCGGGCACGCGCGATGTTTTCGGACGTCCTCAAACCGCTGGGCGCGGCCGGCGCCCTGGTCGCCGTCCTGGTCGTCGGCCTGGGGGTCTGGAGCCTGTCGCGACCAGCCTCGTACGACACCGCGATCGGCGAGCAGCGCACGGTGCGGCTCGACGACGGCTCGCGGATCACGCTCGACACCGCCTCGAAGGTCGAGGTCCGCCTCGGTCGCGACTGGCGATCGGTCGTCCTGGTCGAGGGCCAGGCCCTGTTCGACGTCGAGGGCGACGCGGACCGGCCGTTCGTGGTCACCGCCGGCGACACCCGGGTGACGGCGCTCGGCACGCGCTTCGACGTGCGCCGTGTCGGCTCAGGCGCCCGCGTCGTCCTCATCGAGG
>JAFLCT010000089.1 GCA_017302335.1 Caulobacterales bacterium
CGGCCGTGGTCGTGGTCGAGGGCGAGGATTGGCATCCCGGCGTGGTCGGCATCGTGGCCGGACGGCTGCGGGAACGCTGGCGCAAACCCGTGGTGGTGATCGGCGTCGATCCGGCGACGGGAGTGGGCAAGGGTTCGGGCCGGTCGCAAACGGGCGTCAACCTGGGCCACGCGGTGCAGGCGGCCTGGGAGCGCGGGCTGTTGCTGGCGGGCGGCGGCCACGCCATGGCGGCTGGGTTGACCGTCGCCTCGGGCGGCGTGGACGCCGTGCGCGATTTCCTGAACGACCGGCTGGCGGGCGAGAGTGTGGAGGCGGCGGCGCAGGACTGGGTCGAGATCGACGCCCTGATCGCTGTCGGCGCGGCGAACCGGGACCTGTTCGAATCGTTCGAGCGGATGTCGCCCTTCGGCCCGGCCAACCCCGAGCCGCTGTTCGCGCTGGACGGGGTGCAGGCGCGCGACGCCCAGCCGATGAACGGCGGCCATGTGCGGTGCCGTCTGGTCGCCGCCGACGGCGCCTCGGTGCGAGCCGTGGCCTGGCGCTGCGCCGACCTGCCGTTGGGCCAGACGCTGTTGTCGGGGCAGGGCGGACTGCGCGTCGCGGGGCGGCTGAAGGCCGATGATTGGAACGGTCGACGAGGTGTTCAGATGGAGATCGAGGACGCCGACGATCCGCGCAGACTTTGACCGTTCACGGGGGCTTGCGCGGCTCGGAATCGGCGGCTATATCGCCCGCTCCCCGCGCAGCGGTCCCTTCGTCTATCGGTTAGGACGTCAGGTTTTCAACCTGAAAAGAGGGGTTCGATTCCCCTAGGGACTGCCAGCGCGGGGATTTCCCCACCCCTCGAAAGCGTGATTTGGCGAGCCGAGCCTTTGGGCTTAGCGCGTTGACATCGACGACGACGTTCGCGACGGGACCGAACATTTGGGCGACGCCTCCATCACCACGGATTCGAACGAAACGCATGAACCGCTGGGTTCCGGCGAGGTCGTGCTGATGGTCGAGGACAATCCCGAGGTCTGCGTGATGGGCGAGGCGATCCTGAGCGATCTGGGCTACGCCGTGGTCACCGCCGCCTCGGCCGATGAAGCCTTGGAGATGATCGAGGGCGGCCTGGGTTTCGACCTGCTGTTCACCGACATCGTCATGCCTGGAACCCTGAATGGCGTGCAACTGGCCCAGGAGGCGCGGCGGCGCGACCCGACCGTCGGCGTGTTGCTGACCACGGGCTGGCTGGACAAGGCGTCGGACGGTGCGAGCGGGCGTGAAGCGTTCGACCTGATCGGCAAGCCCTATCGTCGTTCCGACCTGGCGCGAAAACTGCGCGCGGCGTTGAACATGGGCGCCAGGGCGGCCTGACGGTTTCGGTCGGCGTTAATTTTCCGAGCGGAATTTGCGTTTTTCGCTTTTCCAGCGTTCACAGAACCGTGTTAAGCTTACGACTGGTCCACGTTGGGTTGTGGGCTGGGGGCTGGAAGTTGTCTGATTTCGAGGAGGCCCAGGCGCCGGACATTGTCCGCATCGCCGGGCGGGTCAAATGGTTTGATCCGGGCAAGGGCTACGGCTTCATTGTCCCTGACGAACCCGCCATGACAGAACTGAAGGATGTGCTTCTGCACATCAGCAGTCTGCGCGACAGCGGCAGAGACCACGCGGACGAGGGGGCTTCGATCCAATGCACCTGCGTGCGGCGACCCAAGGGTTGGCAGGTGGCCGAGGTTCTGGACCTGGGCGAAGGCGACCCAACCCTGACGGCGGCGCCCCGCCGCGGTTATGAGGCCCTGAAGGCGACCGCGCGCGAACGTCTGCCGCTGCTGAACCCCGACACCGTGATGGAAGCGGCTGTGGTGAAATGGTTCAATCGCACCAAGGGCTACGGATTCGTGGTGCGCGCCGACGAGCCAGGCGATATCTTCGTGCATATCGAAACGCTGCGCCGCTGCGGTTTGGACGATCTGATCCCTGGCGCGACGGTTCAGGTGCGCTTCGCCGAAGGACCCAAGGGGCTGGTGGTCGCGGAAATCACGACGGGCGAGTGATCCTCGTCCGGGAAGGACGAGAGACGATGCTGTATCGGCGAATGGTTCTGGCGGGCGTATTGGCGGGCCTGGCCTTGGGCGGGTCCGCTTGCGCCCAGGATCCGGCGGTGGACGCCAATGGGCGGCCGCTGGAGCCGTTGACCATCGTCACTAGTTCGGGCCAGCACGAATTCCTGGTCGAGATCGCCGACGAGGACCCCGAGCGCCAGCGCGGCCTGATGTATCGCGATCCCCTGCCCAAGGATCGGGGTATGTTGTTCCAATGGCCGAACGAACCGGCCGAACCGCGCGGCTTCTGGATGCACAATACGCCCAGCCCGCTGGACATCGTCTATGTGGGCGAAGACGGCCGCATCGTGTCGATCATTCACAACGCCGCGCCCAATTCCGACGCCATCCTGCCGTCCGAAGGCCCGGCCAAGGGCGTGATCGAGCTGCGCGCCGGTCGCGCCCAGGAAATCGAGGCCAAGAAGGGCGACGAGGTCCGCCACCCCTATTTCGCGCGCTGACGCCCGCGACGCTTGCCTTTTACGCCCGTTCCGCCTAGAAGCCGCGCGCACTTCGCACGCGGGCGTGGCGCGTCTGGGGGAGACATCCCCGTTCGCACCGTTCCGAGGGACCGTCCGGTCCTTTAACCGCCCGCGCTAGGTTGATCGGAAAAAGGACTGAACGATCATGGCTCTGCCTGAATTCTCGATGCGCACCCTGCTGGAAGCAGGCGCTCACTTCGGCCACCAGACGCACCGCTGGAACCCGAAGATGGAACGCTACATCTTCGGCTCGCGCTCCAACATTCACATCATCGACCTGTCGCAGTCGATGCCGCTGATGCACCAGGCGCTGGTCGCCGTGCGCGACGTCGCCGCCAAGGGCGGACGCGTGCTGTTCGTCGGCACCAAGCGCCAGGCCGCCGAGCCGGTGGCCGAGGCCGCCAAGCGCTGCGCCCAATACTACATGAACAACCGCTGGCTGGGCGGCACCCTGACCAACTGGCGCACCGTCTCGGGTTCGATCGCCCGCCTGCGCGAACTGGACGCCCTGCTGGAGTCGGGCGGCGAGGGCCGCGTCAAGCGCGAGCTGCTGAGCCTGCAACGCGAACGCGACAAGCTGGAAGCTTCGCTGGGCGGCATCAAGGACATGGGCGGCGTGCCGGACATCATGTTCGTGATCGACACCAACAAGGAAGCGATCGCGATTCAGGAAGCCCGCAAGCTGAACATCCCGATCATCGCCATCCTGGACACCAATTCGGACCCGGACGGCATCACCTATCCGGTGCCGGGCAACGATGACGCCGCCCGCGCCATCCAGACCTACTGCGACCTGATCGCCGACGCCGTCCTGGACGGTCTGGCGGCCGGCGCGGGCGCCGCGGGCGTGGACCTGGGCGCTTCGGAAAACCCGGTCGAGCCGATGTTGCGTGAAGCCGCGTCGCCCAAGGCTGAAGCCGAAGTCGTTCCGGTCGAACTCGAAGTCGTCGCTATCGAGCTGGAAGCCGCCGCTCAGCCCGCCGTGGCCGACGAAGCCGCTCAGGAAGCGACCTCGGAAGCCATCGACGCCGTCGAAAACGAGCCTGCCCAGGCCTGATCCGGCCGCCGCTGTCATCGACGGCGAACTATAGACCGCGGCCGGACCTTTCGAGGTCCGGCCGTTACCGCTTACGAACACCAGGAGATTGAACATGGCCGAGATCACCGCCGCCCTCGTCAAGGAACTGCGCGAGCGCTCCGGCGTCGGCATGATGGACTGCAAAAAGGCCTTGCAGGAAACCAACGGCGACATCGACGCCGCCATCGATTGGCTGCGCGCCAAGGGCCTGTCCAAGGCCGCCAAGAAGGCTGACCGCGTCGCCGCCGAAGGCCTGGTCGCCGTGGCTTCGAAGGAAGTCGGCGCCGGTGAGATCGGCGCCGCGATCGAGTTCAATGCGGAAACCGACTTCGTCGCCCGCAACGACCTGTTCCAGAACGCCGCCAAGACGTTCGCCCAACTTGGCCTGGAACACGCCACGCTGGAAGGTCTGCACGGCGCCGAACTAGAAGCCGGCAAGACGGTCCAGGATGAGGTGACCAATCTGATCGCCACCATCGGCGAAAATATGCAACTGCGCCGCGCCGCCCGTCTGTCGGTGGAAGAGGGCGTGGTCGCCAGCTACGTCCACAACGCCGTGTCGCCGGGCGTCGGCCGCATCGGCGTGCTGGTCGCCCTGCATGGCGGCGGCGACAAGACCGCTCTGCGCGAACTGGGCCGCAAGATCGCCATGCACGTGGCCGCGACCGCTCCGCTGTCGCTGAACACCGACGACCTGGACCCCGCCGCCATCGAGAAGGAACGTCAGGTCCTGACCGAGAAGGCCAAGGAAGAAGGCCGCCCGGACAACATGATCGAAAAGATCGTGTCGGGTCAGATCGCCAAATTCCAGAAGGACGTGGTTCTGACCAAGCAGCCGTTCGTCATGAACCCGGACGTGACCATCGAACAACTGGTCGCCGACACGGGCAAGGAACTGGGCGCGCCCGGCCTGCATCTGGCCGGTTTCGTCCGTCTGGCTCTGGGCGAAGGCGTCGAGAAGGTCGAAGGTCCTGACTTCGCTTCGGAAGTCGCCTCGATGATGGGCGGCAACTGAGGATATTCCTCCCCAGATGGGGACGGAGAATTGTGCGGGAGGGCGCGTCGGGCTTTGAAGCCGGACGCGCCCTTCGTCTATAAAGAGCGGCCCGATTCCGGGCTGACCGCCGCACACGGACGATCCCATGCCCGAATCCAAGCCCGAGTTTCGATACAAGCGCGTGCTGCTGAAGGTGTCGGGCGAGGTGCTGATGGGCGATCAGGCCTATGGCATCGACATGAAGACCGTGGCGACGGTGGCCGAAGCCGTCGCGGCCGTGGCGCGCGAAGGCGTGCAGATCTGTCTGGTGATCGGCGGCGGCAACATCTTTCGCGGCCTGTCCAAGGCGGCCGGGGATATGGAACGCGCCACCGCCGACTACATGGGTATGCTGGCCACGGTGATGAACGCCCTGGCCATGCAGGCGGCGCTTGAGAAGATCGGCGTCCAGACCCGGGTGCAGAGCGCCCTGACCATGAATGCGGTGGCCGAACCCTATGTCCGTCGCCGCGCGCTGCGGCACCTGGAAAAGGGCAGGGTGGTGATCTTCGCCGCCGGCGTGGGCGCGCCCTTCTTCACCACCGATTCCGGCGCCGCCCTGCGCGCGGCCGAGATGGGCTGCGACGCCCTGCTGAAGGGCACCAGCGTCGACGGCGTCTATACGGCCGATCCCAAGAAGGACCCGTCGGCGACCCGTTACGACACGCTGAGCTATCAGGATGTCCTGGCCAAGGACCTCAGGGTCATGGACGCCTCGGCCATCGCCCTGATGCGCGATTCCGGCATTCCGATCGTCGTCTTCTCCATCCGCGAGGAGGGGTCGCTGCAACGAACCCTGACGGGCGAAGGGACGTTCACCGTCATCACTTCGCAGACAAGCTGAGACCGGCCCGCTAGAGATACGAAAAGATAGAGGGAAACCCCATGGCCAAACCCGATCTGAAGACCTTCCGCGACCGTATGGACAGGGCCGTGGCCTCGCTGAAGGAAGAATTCGCCGGACTGCGCACGGGCCGCGCCAACGCCGGTCTGCTGGAGCCGGTGCGGGTCGAGGCCTATGGATCGACCTCGCCGTTGAACGCGGTCGCCGCCATCAGCGTGCCCGAACCGCGCATGATCACGGTCAACGTGTGGGACAAGGGCATGGTCGTGTCGGTCGAAAAGGCCATCCGCCAGGCCGACCTGGGTCTGAACCCGATCGTCGACGGCCAGACCCTGCGCATCCCCGTGCCGCCCCTGACCGAGGAGCGCCGCAAGGATCTGGTCAAGCTGGCCGGCAAATACGCCGAGCAGCAGAAGATCGCCATCCGCAACGTCCGTCGCGACGCCAATGACGACCTGAAGAAGGCCGAGAAGGCCGGCGACATCAGTCAGGACGAGCAGAAGAAGATGGAGACCGAGGTCCAGAAGGACACCGACGCGGCCGTCAAACGCATCGACGAAGCCTTGAAGACCAAGGAACAAGAGATCATGCAGGTCTGAGACCTGTCGCCCGAAAGGCCGCCTGATGCCGGATGACACCACCGCCTCGAACCATGGGGGGCCGCCCCTCCATGTGGCGGTCATCATGGATGGCAACGGCCGATGGGCCAAGGCGCGCGGTCTGCCGCGCTCCGTCGGCCATCGTGAGGGCGTCGAAGCCCTGAAACGCACCATCCGCGGGGCGCCCGACGCGGGCGTCGGCTGCCTGACCGTGTTCGGCTTCTCGACCGAGAACTGGAGCCGTCCCGAGGACGAGGTGTCGGACCTGATGGGCCTGGTGCGGACCTATGTCGCCTCGGACCTGGCCAAATTGGCGCGTGAGGGCGTGCGGTTGAAGATCCTGGGCCGCCGCGAGGGTCTTCCGACCGATATCGCCAGGATCGTCGACAAGGCCGAGGCGGATACGGCGCACAACGACCGATTCCAGCTTCAGGTCGCCTTCAACTACGGCGGCCGGGCCGACATCGTCGATGCGGCCGAAGCCTATGCGAAACGACTGGCGGCCGGAGACGCGGTCCCGCCATTGACGGAAGAGGTGTTCGGCGCAGGCCTGTCGACGGCGGGGTCGCCGCCGGTCGATCTGATCGTGCGGACCTCGGGCGAGATGCGGCTGTCCAACTTCCTGCTGTGGGAGGCCGCCTATGCCGAACTGGTGTTCCAAGACATCCTGTGGCCGGACTATGGACCGGACGCCCTAAAACAGGCGGTCGATGCGTTCCGCGCCCGCGATCGACGGTTTGGCGGGCGCAGTGCGCCGATGCAGGCGGTCGGCTGATGGCCTTCAAACTGCGCGAGATGGGAATGCGGGCGGCCTCGGCGGTCGTATTGGCGCCGTTCGCGGTCTTCGCCGTCTGGCTGGGCGGGCCGTGGATTCTGGCCGTCATGCTGGCGGCCTGTGTGCTTCTGGCGTCCGAATGGGCCAAGATGAGCGCGCGCACGGCCTGGAAGCCGATGTTCGCCGCCGTGGCCTCGGCCCTGGTCGCCGCCGTGGCCGTGACTCATGTGGCCGGTCTGTCGTTCGGTCTGGTGCTGATGGTGTTCGGCGCGGCCTTGGCCGGTGTTTTCGCCCGGTCGCGGGGCCTGTCGGCGGTCGATGCGGCCTATGGCGTGCTTTATATCGGCTGGCCGGCCGTGCTGATGATCTGGCTGCGCGACGGGACCAGCGCGGTCGGCTTCTACTGGGTGACCCTGGCCTTCGCTGTGACATGGTCGGCGGACATCGCCGCCTTCCTGGTCGGCAGCCTGGTGGGCGGTCCCAAGCTGTGGCCGCGCTTTTCGCCCAACAAGACCTGGTCGGGGTTCATCGGCGGTCTGGTCGCGGCGACCCTGGCGGGCGTCCTGATGGCGACCCTGCCCGAGATGGGCGCGCCGAACCTGCTCTGGAGCGCCATGCTGGGTCTGGCCGGCGGATTGGCGACCATGGCCGGCGACCTGTGGGAATCGGCGCTGAAGCGGCGTTTCGGGGTCAAGGATGCAGGCGACCTGATCCCCGGCCACGGCGGCCTGTTGGACCGGGTCGACGGTCTGATGTTCGCCATCGTGGTCATCGCGGCGGGACGGGCGTTGGGTCATTATCTGGGCGGGGGCGCATGATCGCCCGGCGCGTGACGGTGCTCGGCTCGACCGGATCGGTCGGGACCTCCACCCTGGATCTGATGGCGCGGGCCGAAGATGCGGGCACGGGCCGATTCGAGGTTCAGGCCCTGGTCGCGGGATCGAACGTGGCCCTATTGGCCGAACAGGCCCGACGTTGGCGGCCCAAGATCGCCGTGACCGCCGACCCGACGAAACTGGCGACCCTACGCGAGGCTCTGATCGGGACGAACGTTCAGGCGGCGGCGGGCGAGACGGCCGTGGTCGAGGCGGCGTCGCGGCCGACGGACTGGGTGATGGCGGCCATCGTCGGCGCGGCGGGCCTACGCTCGGCCTGGGCGGCGGCGAGAACCGGCGCGGTGCTGGCCTTGGCCAACAAGGAGAGTCTGGTCAGTTGCGGCCCGGCGTTGATCGGGGCGGTGCGGGCGGCGGGCGGACGGCTGATCCCGGTGGATTCCGAACACTCGGCCATCTTTCAGGTCTTCCCCGCCGAGGCCCCCGAACAGGTGGCGAAGCTGATTCTGACGGCGTCGGGCGGACCTTTCCGGCGGGCGACGACGGCCCAGATGGCGGCGGTGACGCCCGAACAGGCCGTGGCCCACCCGAACTGGAGCATGGGGGCCAAGATCTCGGTCGACAGCGCCACCATGGCCAACAAGGGGCTGGAGACCATCGAGGCCGCCTATCTGTTCGATACGCCCGCCGAAAAGATCGGCGTGGTGGTGCACCCGGAATCGATCATTCACAGCCTGGTCGAATATGTCGATGGATCGACCCTGGCCCAACTGGGACCGCCGGATATGCGCACGCCGATCGCCTGCGCCCTGGCCTGGCCCGACCGGCTGACCTGGCCTGCGCCCAAATTGGACCTGGCGGCCCTGGGACGCCTGACCTTCGAAGCGCCGGATGAAACCCGGTTCCCGGCCCTCAGACTCGCGCGCGAGGCGTTACAGGCGGGCGGATCGGCGCCGACGGTGTTCAATGCCGCTAACGAGATCGCAGCCCGCGCCTTCCTTGACCGTCGATTGGGCTTTCTCAATATTGCCGCAGTCGTCGCGGAAACCTTGGATCGCGCGGCGCGCGCGGGGATTTGCGCCGATCTGAACGACGCCTGCGACGTGGCCCTGGCCATCGACGCCGAGGCCCGCCGGATCGCGGAAAACGTCGTGGGCGGACTGGCCGACGCGGCATGAAGGAAGGCGAGGCGGAATGATCGGCGTTGCGACCACGCTCCTGACCTATGTCGTGCCCTTCCTGCTGGTGCTGACCTTGATCGTCACCCTGCACGAACTTGGCCACTATCTGACCGCGCGCGTGTTCGGCGTGAAGATCGACCGTTTCTCCATCGGCTTCGGCAAGGCGTTGCTCAGCCGTACCGACAAGCGCGGCGTCGAATGGCGGGTCGGCTGGATTCCGTTGGGCGGCTACGTCAAATTCGCGGGCGATCTGGACGCCTCCAGCGTGCCGGACCAGGCGGGTCTGGCCGAGTTGAAAAGCCGGGTGATCGCCGAGCACGGGCCGGGCGCCGAACGCGACTATTTCCATTTCAAGCCGGTGTGGCAGCGGGCCTTGATCGTCGCCGCCGGACCGTTGACCAACTTCCTTCTCGCCTTCGTGCTGTTCGGACTCTATTTCGCCGTCATCGGCGAACAGGTGGTGGCGCCGCGCGTCCTGACCGTCACGCCGGGCAGTCCGGCGGCCGAGGCGGGCTTTCAGCCGCGCGACCTGATCACCGCCGTGAACGGTCGGCCGGTCACCGATGGACGCGAGGTGACCTCTGTGGTCATGCTGAGCGCCGGCGACCCGGTGCGCTTCACCGTCGACCGCGCGGGCCGCAGTCTGCAACTGACCGCCACGCCGGAGCGCCGTCTGGAAGACGATCCCCTGGCCGGGCGCGTGCGCATCGCACGCATCGGCATGGGAATGGGACCCCTGGTGCGCGAAGACGTCAGCATCAGGCGGCTGAACCCGCTGGAGATCGCGGGCAAGAGCGCCGACACCATTCGCGACAGTCTGGGCGCCACCCTGACCTATATCGGACGCATCTTCACCGGCCGCGAGAACGGCGACCAGTTGAGCGGACCGCTGGGAATCGCCCGGGCGACGGGCGCGCTGACGACCTCGGCGGTCGAGGCTGATCCAAATCCCTGGGCGACTGTGGCTAATCTGCTGCTGACGATGACAAGCTTCGCCGCCATACTTTCGGTCGGAATTGGCTTTCTAAATCTGTTGCCCATCCCGGTTCTGGACGGCGGCCACCTGCTTTTCTACGGCTATGAAGCCGTGACGCGGCGGCCGGTCGCCGCACGGTTCCAGGAGGCGGGCTACAGGGTCGGTCTTGCGTTGCTGGCGGGTTTGATGTTGTTCGCGACTTGGAACGATCTGCAAAAGCTGAATCTCTTCAAATTCCTCGGCGGGCTCGCCTCATGAGCCGACGCCAGCCCCCGATGGTCTCCCGTATGATGAATATCGATCCGCGCGCCTCCTTCCGACTGAGCGGCCGCGCCAGCGCCCTGGCCCTTGTCGTCGCCGCCGGGCTGGGCGCGCCCGCCCTGGCCCAGACGGC
>JAFLCT010000009.1 GCA_017302335.1 Caulobacterales bacterium
CTGGCGCCGCGCTAATCGGTCCAGAACCGCCCGGCCGCCCAGGCGATAGACGGCCGCCCGCGCTTGAGCCGCCGTGGAGACGGCCTGGACCGTTCCATCGTCGACCGCGTCGACCAAGCGGTCGCGCAGCGCGTTCGACAGCCTCAGCCGTGTCGCCGCCTCGCGCACACCATCGGCGTCGGCGGGCAGCAGCGCCGACAGACGCAGGGCCGGATCGGGGCTGACCGCGACCATGGTCTCGAACATCGGCAGGTCGACGTGGCCCGGCAGGACACGCGCCAGAACCCCGGTCTCGGCCATGGCCCGCACCGCCGGACGGGTGTCCTCGGCGGCCAGCAGTTTCAGCAGTTCGGTCGAGACCCGTTCGGCCGACAGCCCCTCGACCAGCGCCGCCAGGCGAGCGCAGGCCGTCAGCCCGGCCGCATCCGGTTCGCCGCGCCCGAAATGCGCCTGGAAGCGGAAGAAGCGCAGGATGCGTAATGCGTCCTCGCGGATGCGGGTCTCGGCCTCGCCGACGAAGACGACGCGGCCCGCCCGTGCGTCTTCGACCCCATGGCCCGTCGGGTCGAAGATCGACCCCGCCCGGTCGGCGTAGAGGGCGTTCAGACGAAAGTCGCGACGGGCCGCATCCTCGGCCCAGTCGTCGGTGAAGGCGACCACGGCGCGACGACCATCGGTCTCCACGTCGCGGCGCAGGGTGGTGACTTCATAGGGACGTTTGGACGAGACCACGGTGACGGTGCCGTGCTCCACCCCGGTGGGTACGGGCTTCAGGCCCGCCGCCTTGGCCGCCGCGATCACCCGGTCGGGCGTCAAGCGGGTGGCGATGTCGATATCCAGCACCGCTCTGTCGACCAGGGCGTTGCGCACGCAGCCGCCGACGAAACGGGCGCAGTCAGGACCGCCTTCGATCTCCAACGCCTCCATCACAGCCACGGTGCGCGGATCGGTCAGCCAGTCGGTCGGCGGCAGGCGGTCGGTCATGCCGCGTCCTCGGCCTCGGCGGCGGCGTCGCCAACGCCATAGAGGCGCCCGTGCAGGGCCTTCAACAGCCCGGCCGTCACGCCCCAGATATAACGCTCGTTCCACGGCATGGCCCAGTAGAAGCGGCGCGCGCCGTTCATCTCCAGATGGTCGCGACGGTGGTTGGCGACATCCATCAGGAAATCCCAGGGCGTCTCGAACAGCTCGGCCACCTCATCGGGCGACGGCGCCAGGGCGACCGGCGGCGTGACCCAGCCGACCACCGGGGTGACCAGAAAGCCCGATCCGGTCTCATAGGCGTCGCCCAGACCCAGCACCTCGACCGAGGCGGGCGCCAGGGCCACCTCCTCCCACGCCTCGCGCAGCGCCGCCTGCACCGCCGTCTCGCCGGGATCGAGCCGACCGCCGGGAAAGGCGATCTGGCCGGTGTGGCTGGTCAAACTGTCGGCGCGGCGGGTCAACAGCACGGTCGCGCCGTCCGCGTGCGCCATGACGGGGACCAGGACGGCGGCGGGCTGCAACGTCCGGTCGCCCAGGCGCAGATCCGGGTTCAGATCATAGTCCGAGCGCGTCGGCGCGGACTCCGGCGTCCCGTCCGAAACCGGGCGCAGGCGTTCGGCCAACCGGGCCTTCAAGGTTCCCAGGCTCACGCCGCGACCTCCACGGCGCCCAGGTCGAAATCGGCGCCGCCCGACGACACCGTAAGCCGCCCGTCGCGAAGCCGCGCCGTCTCGACAAGCTCATAGAAGACCGGCCGCGCGATCCGCGCCCACAGATCCGCGCGCACCCGCACGCGCGGCGCCGGTTCGCCGGTCGCCGGATCGGTTTCCACGACAACAGGAAACTCTGGCCCGGCCGTGGTGCGGTCGCCCACATCGGTGGTGAAAACCAGGGCGTCCTTCGTCTGCTCCACGGCCACGGCGCGGAACGGCAAATCCTGAACCGCGATCCTCAACTTCTCGACCGGCGTGACCAGATGATAGCCGTCCGGGTCCTTCCTCAGCACGGTCGAGAACAGCCGCACCAGCTCGGCCCGACCGATCGGCGAGCCTTCGTGCATCCAGACGCCGTCGGCGCGGATGACGATGTCGATGTCGCCGCAATGCGCCGGGTTCCAGAGATGCACGGGCGGCAGGCCGCGTTCGGCGCGCGCCGCCTGGGCCACGCCGTCCAGCCCTGTCGCGGTGGAGGTTTCAGTCATGCGCCCAGACCTAAACCCGCCCGCGCTCGGGCGAAAGCCGTCAGGGCGCGGCGCGCGTCATCCCGCTCGCCGTCTCGGCCGTGATCGGCAGCCACAGGACCCGGCGCGGATCGACCGGTCCCGGCAGATGCACGTCCGGCGCGGCCTGAAAGCCGAAGCGCGTGAAATAGGGCGGATCGCCGACCAGCAGCACGCCCGCGACGCCCGCCCCCCTCGCATGGTCGACGCAGGCCGCGACCAGATCGGCGCCCAGGCCCGTGCGACGGCTGGCGGCGTCCACGGCGATGGGACCCAGGAACAAGGCCGACGCCTCGCCCGCCACGATCCGCCACAACCGCACCGATCCGACGACGCGGTCGCCCTCGCGGATGACAAAGCCCGCCGCGATCCCGGCCCGTTCGCGCAGCCGCTCGGCCGTCTTGGCGAACCGACCCGGCCCGAAGGCCGCCAGCACCAGTGCGTCCGCCGCCGCGGCATCGGCGGGGGTTTCGGCCTCCACGGCGGCACTCTGGGTCTGGGCGGCGTCGTTCGACATTGAGCGCGCGCCGATAGGGCCGTTGCGCGTGCGGATCAACCGGCTTTTGAAAAATCCGGCGCGCGCTTCTGAGTGAAGGCCAGGAAAGCCTCCATCGCCTCGGGACTCTTCATCTGGCTGCCGAAGGCTTCGCCCTCGCGCTGCATCAACCCCCACAGGCTCTCGGCGTCGCGCATCAGAGCCTTGGTCTTGCGAATGGAATTGGGGGCGCGCGCCGACAGTTGCGCCGCCAGACCCGCCGCCTCCGCCTCGACCTGATCGGCCGGAACGCAGCGATTGGCCAGACCCCAAGCATGAGCCGTCCGGCCGTCCAGAGGTTGGCCCAGGGCGAAGATCTCGAACGCTCGCTGGTGGCCGATGGCCTGGGGCAGCAACAGGGTCGAGGCCGCCTCGGGCGCCAGAGCCAGATTGATGAAGGGCGCGGACAACAAGGCGTCTTCGGCCACCACCACCATGTCGCAATGCAGCAGCAGGGTCAGGCCGATGCCCACCGCCCGCCCCTTCACGGCCGCCACCGCCGGTCGATCCAGATCGGCCAAGGCCTTGAGAAAGCGGAAGACCGAAAGGTCCAACGGTCCCGCCGCCTGGGACCCCAAGGCGATGAAGTCGCCGATGTCGTTGCCCGCCGAGAAGCTGTCGCCCTCGGCCCGGAACAGCAGCACCCGCACGGCTTCGTCGGTGCGCGCCCGCTCGGTCGCCTCGGCCAGGGCCGCGTACATGGCCTGGGTGATGGCGTTCTTCTTGTCGGGCCGGTTCAAGGTGACGGTCAGGACGCCGTTCTCCAGCCGGGTTTCGATCTCGCTCATGTCGCCGTCTCCGCTTTAAGCGACCACCAGACCACGCCCTCGTCGTCGATCCGGCTGGTCGCCTGTCCCTTGGTGTTCAGATAGTTCAGATGCGCCAACGCCTCGCCGGTCGCCATGCCCAGCACGCTGTCGCCCACGGGTCGGGCGAACAGGGCCGGGAAGACATCGACGGCCCGGCGGGGCGTCTTCAAGGTGCGCCGCAGCCGCTTCAGCGCCGTCTCATGGCCCCGCATCAGCGCGTCCAGCCGCGCGTGGACCCCGGTGAACGGCTCGCCATGCGACGGCAGGACCAGCAGATCGTCCGGCAGCAGGGCGCGCAGCCTGGCCAGCGACGCCATCCAGTCGCCCAGGGGGTCGGCGTCCGGCTCCGTCGGCCAGATCG
Source organism: Caulobacterales bacterium (assembly GCA_017302335.1). GTDB lineage: Bacteria > Pseudomonadota > Alphaproteobacteria > Caulobacterales > Caulobacteraceae > Brevundimonas. Next base: position 3,909 of record JAFLCT010000009.1, read on the forward strand.
AGATATTGGACGAGATCTTCGGCAGGATCTGGTCGCCCGAGATGAAGACGCCGTCCGCCTCGCGCCACAGGCACAGATGCTCGGGGCTATGGCCGTCGCCGACGACGATGCGCCATGTCTCGCCGCCGATGGTCAGCCGGTCGTCTTCGCGGACGCGCTGATAGGCCGTCGGCAAGGGCGCCACGGCCTTGCCGAACATACCGTAGCCCTTGCGCCAGCGGTCGATCTGTTCAGGCGTCCAGCCCGCCCGGCGATAGAAGCTCGCGCCGTCCTCGGGCGCCGGACCGGCGTCTGCGACCAGCATTCGCCCGGTGACATACTCCAACCGCGACATTAGCAGGGGCGCATCGAATCGTTCGCACAACCAACCCGCCAAACCGATGTGATCCGGGTGCATATGGGTGCACAGGACCCGCGTCACCGGCCGTCCGGCCAGGGGTCCCGCCAGCGCCGCGTCCCAGGCTTCGACCGAGGCGGGCGTGCGCAGACCCGTATCCACGATCATCCAGCCGTCGCCGTCGGCCAAGGCCCAGACATTGATGTGGTCCAGCGTCATCGGCAACGGCAGGCGCAGCCACAGAACCCCCGGCGCGACCTCGATCGCCTGGCCCGGCGCGGGCAGGTCGCCGCAGGGGTAGGTCAGCCCCCGCGTCGGGGAGGTCGGCGCGCCGTCAGCCAAGTGCGTCTCCAATCGAAACTGATCCGACATAAGCTGATCTTCCATCGGCGTCTAGGCCGCCGCGCCCAGCCTCCGCCGCATCTCGGCCTTGACCCCGCCGCCCGCTGGAGCCAAGGCTGCACACGAAATTTCCGCCTAGGAGTTGACTGTCGTGTTCAAGACCCCTCTCGCCGCCCTTTGCGGCGCCGCCCTGATCTGCGGCGGCGTCGCCTCTCCCGGCTTCGCCCAGACCGCCGCCGGGTCGGCCGTCCGCGGTTCCGCCACGACCGAACAATCGCAACAGGATCGCGAATCCAGCCGTTCGAACCGCGAGGCGGCCGAAAGCCAAGGCCGCATCCGCACGCCGCGACGCCAGCGCCAAGCCGCGGCCGCCGATCCCGCCGTGATCATGGCCGAGGCCCAGGCCGTGCTGACCGCCGTCGGCAACGACTGCACCCCGACCGAAGCCGCGTTCATGGGTCAGGACGACCAACACCAGAAGGTCTATGAGGTCGCCTGCGCCGCCGGCACCGGTCCCGGCTACATCATGGTCGCCAAGATCGCTCCGGCCACGCCCGAGCTGCTGGACTGCGTGCTTCTGTCGGGTCAGGCCGAACGTTTGCGCGCGGCCAATCCGGCGGCCGAGGCCGACACCTGCAAACTGCCGGGCAACCAGAACCCGCTGGGCATCATCACCGGCTACGCCCAGGCGGCGGGCATCACCTGCGCGATCGATCAGGGGATGTCGATCGGCCGCAACGCCGGCAAGGACGTCTATGAGGTCGGCTGCAACGGCGCCGACGGGTATTGGGTCGAGCGCGACGACAACGGCGTCTGGACCAAGACCGAATGCACCATCATCACGGCCCAGAACGCCAACTGCCGCTTCACCACCACTGGCGAGATCGCGGCCAGCTTCAAGACCCGCCTGGTCGGCACCGCCGCCGACGATTGCGACGTGACCCAGGTTCGTTTCATGGGCGCCAACAACAATGGCCGCTTCTATGAGGCCAAATGCGCCGCCGAGGGCGTGGGTTATATCGCCCGCACCAACGGCGAAGGCGCGGTGCAGCAGGTCTATGCCTGCGCCACGGCCGCGCGCATCGGCGGCGGCTGCACTCTGACGACGGCCGCCCCGGCCGCGTCCAACGAATAAGGTCCCCGGCCTTTAATCGACGACGGCCCGGCGGGACCCCTCGCCGGGCCGTTTTCGTTTTGATCTAGACTTTCGCGGCGCCGGTCTTAGCGTCCCAGGCGATGCGCATCGCCACCTGGAACGTCAACTCCATCAACGCCCGCCTGCCCACGGTGCTGGAATGGCTGGAGGCCGCCCGCCCCGACGTGGCCTGCCTGCAAGAGATCAAATGCATCGACGAGAAATTCCCCCGCGAAGCCATGGAGTCGCTGGGCTACAACGTCGAGGTTCACGGCCAGAAGACCTATAACGGCGTCGCCATCCTGTCGAAGCATCGCCTGTCGGACGTGCGGCGCGGTCTGCCTGGCGTCGATGATTCGGGCGTCGAGACCGACGGGGAACAGGCGCGGTATCTGGAGGCCGTGATCGAGGCGCCCCGCCCCATCCGCGTGGCCGCCATCTATCTGCCCAACGGCAATCCGATCGCCACGGCCAAGTTCGACTACAAGATGTCCTGGTTCCGCCGCCTGCACGACCACGCCCGCGACCTGCTGGCGCTGGAGGAGCCGCTGGCCCTGTGCGGCGACTACAACGTCATTCCCGAGCCGTACGACGCCAAGAACCCCGAGGCCTGGGTCACGGACGCCCTGTTCCAGCCCGAGAGCCGCGCCGCCTTGCGCGCGCTGAAATGGCTGGGCCTGGCCGACGCCTCGGAGCTGGGAAACCAGCCGCCGGGAACCTTCACCTTCTGGGACTATCAGGCCGGGGCCTGGCAGAGGGACAACGGCATCCGCATCGACTTCGCCCTGTTGTCGCCCCAGGCCGCCGACCGGTTCCGGGGGATCGAGACCCACAAGGCCGCGCGCGAAATGGAAAAGCCCAGCGACCATGTTCCGGTGGTCGTCGATATCGATCTGGACGACTGAGCCGTGGGCGAGGCGTTCCGCACCGTGCTGTTGATCGCGCTGGCGGCGGCGGCCCTGACCACCTGCGCCCTGGCCCTGGCCTGGTGGATGGAGCCTGAGCGCCGCCTGCGTCGCGCCATGCTGAAATCTCTGGGCCACATCGCCGACGCCGAGGCCTACGCCCCGGCCGAGGGCAAGGCCGCCGCCATGGATTTCGAGAGCGGGCAACTCGCAGTGCTGTGGTCACGCGGGGCGCACGGCCTGGTCTATGATTTCGCCGAGGTCGAGGGCGGCGAGATCATCGTCGACGGCTGCGTCGTCGCCCGCATCCGGCGCGGCGAGCAGAGGAAGGCCCTGGATGTCATGGCGCCCGAGGCCGAACAGGTGGTGCTGCGGCTAATGTTCGCGGACGCCCGTCACCCGGAGTTCGAACTGGGCCTGTGGAACGCCGCCACGCCCGGCCAGTCCGGCTCTCCGCAGGAGTCATTGCGGCTGGGCCGACGGTGGTTGTCGCACATCGAGGCGCTGTTGAAGGCCTGAGCGCGGAGAGCTAGAAGCCCGGCCTGACTCCCCACCATGTGTTCTTACTCAGGAGGCCGTCTTGGCCCGCCTTTTCGACGCCTATATCGTCGCTGACTGGACCGCCGCCGAAACCAAGAAGCTCGGCGACAATTCGCTTTGGATCGGCGTGGCCAAGCGCGACGTGCGCTTCCGCCTGTATTCCGAGACCCACAACGTCGCCACCCGCGCCGAGGGCGAGGCTCTGCTGGCCTCGATCCTGGCCGATCACAGGAAGCGCGGCGACCGGGTGCTGGTCGGTTTCGACTTCAACCTGGGCTATCCGATGGGCACGGCCGCGCGTCTGGGGCTGGAGGGGACGCCGTGGCGCGCCCTGTGGTCCTTCATCGACAAGAACATCGTCGACAAGCCCGACAACACCAACAACCGCTATCAGGTCGCGGCCAAGATGAACCGGCTGATGACCGATGAGGCCTGGCCCCTGTGGGGCGCCCCGGCCAGCCAGGCCCAGCGTTGGCTGACCACCACCAAGCCGCCCGAGGGCGCGGGCGCCGACATCCCCGAATTCCGGGCCACAGAGGACGCCGCGCGCAAGGGCAAGCTCCAGCCCAAGAGCGTCTGGCAGATGCATGGCGCGGGGGCGGTCGGCGGTCAGACCCTGGTCGGCGTTCCGGCGGTGATGCGCCTGTTGGAGAAGATGGGACCGTCGGGCGCCGTCTGGCCGTTCGGCACCGGCTGGCGCGAACTGGGCGCCGACGACGTGGAGCCGCTGTCGGCCCTCGTCGTCGAGGTCTGGCCGTCGCTGTACGGCGCCAAACCGCAGGCGGGCGAGTTCAAGGATCAGGCCCAGGTGCGAGTGGCGGCCGAGGCCCTGGCCGCGCTGGACGACGCCGGAACCCTGGGCAAGGCCTTCGCTCCGCCGAAGTCGGCGACGCCGGAACTGGTCGAAAAGGTCGAGACGGAAGAGGGCTGGATCCTGGGGGTGTGACCCGCTGTCCTTCTCCCCTTGCGGGAGAAGGCTACCCTTCGGCCGCCTCTTCCCGCTCCAGCGCCCGCCAGCCGATGTCGGAGCGGTGAAAACCGCCGGGCCAGTCGATCTTGCGGATGGCGGCGTAGGCGCGTTCGCGCGCCTGTCGGATATCGTCGCCCCGTGCGCAGACGTTCAGCACCCGCCCGCCCGCCGCGACCAGTCGGCCGTTCTTGTCGGTCTTGGTTCCCGCGTGGAAGACCTGCACGTCCGGCCCGAAATCCTGGGACGCGCCACGGATGATCGAGCCTTCCAGCGGGCTGTCGGGATAGCCCTTGGCCGCCAGCACCACGCAGATCACCGTCTGAGGGTGAAACTGCAACGGCGGCAGCCCCGAGACGTCGCCCCGCGCACAGGCCAGCAGATAGGGCGTCAGATCCCCGGCGATCCGCATCATCAGCACCTGGCATTCCGGGTCGCCGAAACGGGCGTTGAACTCGACCACCTTGGGACCGTCCTCGGTGGCCATCAGACCGGCGTACAGCACGCCGCGATAGGGCATACCCTCTTCGGCCATGGCGCGGATCGTCGGCTGGACGATGCGGTCGTCGGCCTGTTCGACCAGTTCAGGGGTGAAGACCGGCGCCGGCGAATAGGCGCCCATGCCGCCGGTATTGGGTCCCAGGTCGCCATCGAAAGCGCGCTTGTGGTCCTGCGCCCCGCCCAGCAGCACGGCCCGCTGGCCGTCGCACAGGGCGAACAGGGACCCCTCTTCGCCGGCCATGAACTCTTCGATCACCACCCGCGCCCCGGCCGCACCGAATCGGCCGCCCAGCATACGTTCGATCTCGGCCTCGGCGTCGGCGCGATCCGGGCTGATGGCCACGCCTTTGCCCGCCGCCAGGCCGTCGGCCTTGATGACATAGGGGGGCTTGAACACGTCCAGGGCCGCGCGCGCGTCCTTCAGCCGTTCATAGACGCCGTACCCCGCCGTCGGAATGTCATGGCGTTCCAGGAAATTCTTGGAGAAGGCCTTGGAGGTCTCCAGTTGGGCCGCCTTGGCCGTGGGTCCGAAACACGGGACGCCCGCCGCGGCCAACCGGTCGGCGAGGCCCTTTTCCAGCGCCGATTCCGGCCCGACCACCACCAGGTCCGCCTTGATCTCGCGCGCCAGGGCGGCCAGGCCGTCCGCGTCGGTGACCTTGATGTCGCGCAGCTCGGCCAGGGCGGCGATGCCGGGGTTGCCGGGCGCGCAGACCAACCGTTTGCACAGCGGCGACTGCGCGATCTTCCACGCCAGGGCGTGTTCGCGCCCGCCCGATCCGACCAGCAGGATGTTCATGGCCGCGCAATGGCCTTCGCGGACAGGCGGGTCAAGCCTCGCTCTCCGCTTCCCGCCCGCGCGATGGAGAGGAGACAGGCCGCCTCGACCGCCTTACCCTTCGATCATGAGTGACGACTCCTATGTCTTCGAAGGCGAGACCCCGGCCGCCCCGGCGCGCGACAACAATCCGCCCCAGACGGTTTCCGAGCTGTCGTTCGCGCTGAAGCGCACGCTGGAGGATCGGTTCGGCCACGTGCGGCTGCGCGGCGAGATCTCCAAGGTCAATCGCCACGCCTCGGGCCATGTCTATCTGACCCTGAAGGACGACAAGGCGGCCATCGACGGCGTGGTCTGGAAAGGATCGGCGCGCGGCCTGGGCGTCCAGCCGGAGACGGGGCTGGAGGTCATCGTCACCGGCAAGATCACCAGCTACCCCGCCCGCTCCAGCTATCAGATCGTCATCGAGACCATGGAGGCGGCCGGTGCGGGCGCCCTGCTGGCCCAGCTCGAACGGTTGAAGACCAAGCTGCGCGACGAGGGCCTGTTCGACGCCTCGCGCAAGCGGCCGATTCCGACCTATCCCGCCGTCATCGGGGTGATCACCAGCCCGACGGGCGCGGTGATCCGCGACATCTTGCACCGCATCGCGGAACGTTGGCCGTGCCGGGTCATCGTCTGGCCCTGCGTGGTTCAGGGCGATGCGGCGGCGACCCAGGTGGCGGCGGCGGTGCGCGGTTTCGACGCCCTGCCCCCCGACGGTCCCCTGCCCCGACCCGACGTGATCATCGTCGCGCGCGGCGGCGGCTCGGTGGAGGATCTGTGGGCCTTCAACGACGAGACCCTGGCGCGAACCGTGGCGGCCGCGACCACGCCGATCATCTCGGCCGTCGGGCATGAGACCGACACCACCCTGATCGATTTCGTCTCGGATCGCCGCGCCCCCACCCCGACCGGGGCGGCCGAGATGGCGACGCCCGTGCTGGCCGATCTGCGCTACGCCGTGGCCGACCTGTCAGGGCGCCTGGCGCGGGCGGGCGGGCGGCTGATCGAGGATCGCCGCACCCGTCTGCGCGCCGCCGCGCGCGGCCTGCCCGCCCGCCCCGAAGACCTGCTGGCCTTGCCGCAGCAACGGCTGGATCTGGCCGGAAGTCGATTGGGTTCCGGCCTGTCGCGCAATGTCGAGGCGCATCGGCGCGACTGGCTGAAGGCTGCGGCGCGCCTGAACCGCGGCCTGCTGGACCGGGCCATCGAACGGCGCGGCGACCGGCTGGAGGCCCTGGCGCATCGCCTGGGGCGTTGGCCCCTGCGCTTGGAACGCGACAATGAGCGTCTGGCCGCCCTCGCGCGGGCCTTGTCCAGCCTGGACCCGGCCAAGCCCAAGCCGGGATTCGCGCGGGTCGAAGACGCCGACGGTCGCTGGATCGCCCAGGCGGCGGGCCTGTCGGCGGGCCAGGCGATCAATCTGGTCTTCCCCGACGGCGCACGCGGGGCGCGGATCGACGGCGACGCCTCGGCGCCGCCCGCCCCAAAGCCGCGACCGGTCTCGAAACCCAGACCGACCGCGCCGGACCAGGGCGACCTGTTCTGAAGGCGTCATCTCCCGTCAGAGGCGCAGGGCTTGGCGCGGTTCGCGCGGCCCGGCTATCGTGGGTTCATGAATGACACCCCCTCCCCCCGTCAGGCGACCGTCCACTTCGGCGACGGCGAATTCGCGGTGCTCAAGCCCGGCCGCTACGTCACCTGCGCGGTGACGGAAAAACCCATTCCGTTGGAAATCCTGCGCTATTGGAGTTCTGAACGTCAGGAGGCCTATAGCGGCCCTCTGGAAGCACTGAGCCGCATGGGACCGATCGATTGAATCCCGCGCGACGTCATCTGCTGATCGGCGGCGCCGCGAGCCTGGTCGGCGGCGGCGCCCTGGCGCAAGAGACGCCCGGCCTGGCTTTGAACGGCGAATGGCGCCAAGGCGGCTTCGCCTTCGGCCGCACCTGGCCTCGCGCCCTGATCTTCGTGGACGGAGAGGCCCTGACCACCGCCTCCGACGCCGGTCTGTTCGTTGTCGGTTTCGATCGCGACGCGCCAGCTTCGGTCCAGATCGAGGCGCGCGGTCCGAACGGCCAGACGACGCGCCGGACGCTGACCATCGCGCCCGGACGCTTCCCCTCGACGACGGTCAACGGCCTGCCGCCTTCGACAGTGGAACCCAGCGACCCCGCCTTGCTGGCCCGCATCCAGCGTGAGGTGCTGTTGAAGACAGAGGCCTTCACCAGCCGGGTCGCGGGCGATGATTTCCGCGACGGCTTCGACTGGCCCCTGGCCAGTTATCGCGTGACCAGCCAGTGGGGCAGCCAGAGGGTGCTGAACGGAACACCGGCGCGCCCGCACTACGGCGTCGACATGGCGGCGCCTCAGGGTTCGATCATCCGCGCCCCCGCCGACGGCCGCATCGCCATGGCCCAGACGGGTATGCATTTCGAGGGCGGCCTGACCCTGATCGACCACGGACAGGGTCTGATCACCGCCTATCTGCACCAGTCCCGCATCGACGTGACCGCCGGACAACGCGTGTCACGGGGCCAGGCCATCGGCCGCGTCGGCATGACGGGACGGGCCACGGGTCCGCATCTGTGCTGGCGTATGAAGTGGCGGGACAGGAATTTGAACCCGGCCTTGATGGTCGGCCGAAGGGCGCCGGAAGTCGTTTACAATCAACTCTGAGTTCGGATCGGTCACAGTCCGCTAACCATTGCCGGTCTAGGTTTGGAAATCATCGGTCGAGAAATCGGCGTTCCTATTTTTACGGCCCTGCATGGCGTCTCTCGAATCCGTTCACGTCTTGCTGGTGGACGACAACCAGCATATGCGGGCCATCACCTCCGCGATCCTGCAATCGGCGGGCATTCGCAAGGTGCGCGAAGCGCATGACGGCGCGGCGGCGCTGGAGGCCCTACGCGACCATCCGGTCGACCTGGCCATCGTCGACTTCAATATGTTTCCGCTGGATGGGGTCGAGTTCACCCGCCTGGTCCGCAACAGCCCCGACAGCGCCAACCCCTATCTGCCGATCATCATGATGACCGGCCATTCGGAGAAAAGCCGGGTGCAGGAGGCGCGCGACGCCGGCGTGACCGAGTTCGTGGTCAAGCCGATCACCGCCCGGGCGATCCTGGAACGGATGCAGGCCGTGATCCTGCGCCCCCGCGCCTTCGTGAAGGCCGACACCTATTTCGGACCCGACCGCCGCCGCCAGAACCCGGTCAACTACAAAGGCCCGTTCCGGCGCGCCTCGGATCAGAAGCGCGAGGATTCCAGCGCCGCATAGACGGCGTCGGGCCACCGCTTGTGCACCCAGAACCAATCGACCGGATGTTCGCGCACCCGGTCCTCGACAAAGGCGGTCACCGCCTGGACGCCGCGCGCGATGTCGGCGGACTTGTCGCCAGACGGCGTGATCGTGATCGGCTCATGCACCGTCAGACGGAAGCGCACGCCCGGCAGCCGCGTCACCGACATCGGCTGCAACACCGTACCGAACCGCAGGGCCAGGCGACTGGGTCCTGGCGCGGCGTTCACCGGCTGACCGAAGAAGGTCACCTCCGGTCCCTCGGAAAACTTCTGGTCGTTCATCAGGGCGACCGATTCCCCCCTTTGCATCCCAGCCAGCAGTTCGCGCGCGCCGTCGCCGCCCTTGGGCGCGAACAGCTTGACCCCGTATCGCGCCCGATTCTCGCGGATCATGGCGTCGACATAGGGGTTGTTGGCGGCGCGATAGGTGATCTGGCACGGCACGCCCGCCGCCAGGATCACGGCCGGCATCAGTTCGAAATTGGCCAGGTGGCCCGAGACGAAGACCACGGGGACCCCGCCGTCGCGGATGGCTTGAAGCCGCTCGGCGCCGACGATCTCAATCCGGCCCGAGGCGGGGGTCAGCCGGTCCATCATGGTCAGTTCGGCGAAGGTGCGGCCGGTCTGCTCCCACTGATCCGCCGCCAGCCGCTCACGTTTGGCCGGATCCATATCCGGGAAGGCGATGCGCAGATTGCGCATCACCGTGCGCTGAGTGCCGGTCTTCGGTCCCAGGGTCCGCAATAACCAGCCGCCGAAAGCCGAGGCGCGCTCGACGCCCAGAGCGCGCAGCAAGGCGATCAGCAGGGCGAACCCCGCCGCCTCCAGTCGCCAGGCCAGCGTCTGGCCCAGGCCGGGTCGGTCACCAGGCAATGGTGATCCCGCCATCGACGACCAGGGTCTGACCGGTCATATAGGACGACGCCGGAGCCGCCAGATAAACGGCCGCGCCCGCGATCTCGTCCGGTTGACCGATGCGCTTCAGGGGGGCCGGATCGGTCACCTGCTTCAACAGGGCCGGGTTTTCCCACAGGTATTTGGCGAAGTCGGTCTGGACCAGGCCCGGCGCGATGCAGTTGACCCGCACGTTCGACGGTCCCCATTCCACGGCCAGATTGCGCGCCAACTGCATATCCGCCGCCTTGGAGATGTTGTAGGCGCCGATCAGGGCGTTGCCTCGCAGGCCGCCGATCGACGAAACGATGATGATCGATCCGTCCTTGCGCTCCAGCATCTGGGGCGCGGCCATCTGGATCAGCCAGTGGTTGGAGACCACATTGTTCTGAAGGATCTTGTCGAACTGTTCGTCGGCGATGCCCGCCATCGGCCCGGCGTAGGGATTGCTGGCGGCGTTGCAGACCAGGATGTCGATGCGTCCCCAGGCGGCCAGGGTTTCATCGACCAGGCGTTTCAGATCGTCCTTGGAGGCTATGTTGGCGGGGATGGCGATGGCGCGGCCATCGCCGTGCTTGGCGTTGATGGCGGCGGCGGCTTCGTCACAGGGTCCGGCCTTGCGCGAGGAGATCACCACGCGGGCGCCGTGCTCGGCCATCCGCTCGGCGATGGCCAGGCCGATGCCGCGCGACGAGCCGGTGATGACGGCGACCTTGCCTCTGAGATCGAACAATTCCATGCGTTTTCCCGCCCTTTCGTCATCCGGCGCACTAGCCCTGCGTCCCTGATACCCCGATACTCGGCCGATTCCATCCGGGAAGGCGGTCGATCCGTTCCCATGCGCAACATCACCACGGCGTTTCTGGCGTTCGCTTATCTGTTCCTGGCCATGACGGTCGGGACCTTCATCTGGCGCGCGGGTTTCGGCGCCGGAGCGGGCGCGGCTGGGGCGATCGGCGCCCTGGGCCTGTTCGCCGCCGTGCACGGCCTGATCGCCCAGATGTCGGATCGTCGCGCCTTGAAGAAGGAAGTCGACCAGATCCGCGAGGCGCACCGTCTGCTGGCCGACGCCCTGGAAGAGACGCAAGGCGCCCTCAGCGACCTGGCCCAGGCCATCGAAAGCGGCGCCCTGAACCGCAATGAGGAGTTGTCGGGCGAGGTGCGGATGCTGGAGGGTCTGGTCCAGCAGATGACCGAGACGCTGGAGGATCGCTTCAAGGCCGGTCCCGTCGTCGTGGCCGATCCGGTCGAGGCGCGCCGCCAGCAGCAGTCGACCGCCCTGCTTCAGGTCGTGCATGAGGCGCTGAGCCAGAACCGCGTCGACCTCTACCTCCAGCCGGTGGTCTCCCTGCCCCAGCGCCGGACCATCTTCTACGAGAGCTTCACCCGGCTGCGCGACGCCTCGGATCGGGTGATGATGCCCGCCGAATATCTGTCGGTCGCCGAGGGCGAGGGTCTGGCCCCGGTCATCGACAACCTGCTGCTGTTCCGCTGCGCCCAGATCGTGCGGCGCCTGGCGCGGCAGGACCGCAAGGTCGGCGTCTTCTGCAACATCGCCCTGACCAGCCTGGGCGACGAGACCTTCTTCCCGCAGTTCCTCGATTTCCTGAACGAGAACCGCGACCTGAACCAGGCCCTGATCTTCGAACTGGGTCAGGCCACCTTCGACGCGCGCGGCGCCGTCGAGGCGCGCAACATGGCCAAGCTGGCCGACCTGGGCTTCCGCTTCTCGATCGACAAGGTGCAGACGCTGGACGTCGATTTCGCGGACCTGCAACGCTCGGACGTGAAGTTCATGAAGGTCGCCGCCGACCTGATGATCGAACAGCTCCTGGACCTGGACGGGGCCGCCCCGCTGCGCTCCATGCCCGACATTCAGGCCGCCGACTTCGCCGCCCTGACCCGCCGCTACGGCATCGAGCTGATCGCCGAAAAGGTCGAGAACGAGCGCCAGGTGGTCGATATCCTGGAACTCGATGTCGCCGCTGGCCAGGGCCATCTGTTCGGCGAACCACGCGCCATCAAGGAGCAGGTTCTGGCCGAGACCGACCCGCCGCCGGACTTCCTGCGTTCCACCCTGCGCAGCGCCGAACAGCGCCGCCGCTTCGGCTGAGACATGGCCGAACCCCGCACCTGCGGCGCCTGCACCCTGTGCTGCAAGACCATGCTGATCGAGGCGCTGAACAAGCCGATCGGTCAGTGGTGCGTCCATTGCGACATCGGCAAGGGGTGCAAGACCTATGAGACCCGGCCCCAGGCCTGCCGCGCCTTCCGCTGCGGCTGGCTGCAAGATCCGTCCATGCCCGACAGCCTGCGGCCCGACCGGTCCAAGGTGATCCTGGACCTGGGTCCCGACGGGCGGCTGATGGCGCGCTGCGACGCCGCCAATCCGACCGCCTGGAAGAAGGAGCCGCTGTACAGTCGGCTGAAGGCGTGGTCGCGCATGGGCTGGGCGCGGGGCGACACCGTCTATGCCGTCGCCTTCCCCCGTGTCTGGCTGATCGCACCGGACGAGGACATCGACCTGGGAACCCCGCCCGCCGACGCCCGCTTCCACATCAGCCGGGGACCGGACGGCAAGGTGACGGTGGCCGTGCTGCCGCCCGCCTGATAGTCCCTGCCGCCCGCCCCGGCGTTCGAGACCCGACCATGAGCCTGCCCCACGCCCTGCCCCACCTGTCCGCCGTCGCCGACGCCTATGACGTGCTGCTGTGCGATGTCTGGGGGGTGATCCACAACGGCCGCGAAGCCTGGCCCGGCCCGTGCGAGGCCCTGACGCGGTTCAATGCCCGGGGCGGTACGGTGGTCCTGATCTCCAACTCCCCGCGCCCGGCCGACGGCGTGGTCGCCCAGATGGACGCCCTGGGCGTGCCGCGTGAAGCGTGGAAGGCGGTGGTCACCTCGGGCGACGCGACCCGCGCCGAGCTGAGCCGTCGCGCGCCCGGTCCGGCCTGGATCATCGGCCCGGATCGCGACGAGGCCCTGTACCAGGGCACCGGCGTGGTCCGCGCGTTAGGCGCCGAGGACGCCGCCTTCATCTCGGTCACGGGTCCCGAGGACGATGAGACCGAGACGCCCGAAGATTATCGTCAACGATTGATTCCCGCCGTCGCCCGCGATCTGGAGATGATCTGCGCCAACCCGGATCGCGTGGCCCAGCGCGGCGATAGGCTGATCTATTGCGGCGGCTCCATCGCCGACCTCTACGAGAGCCTGGGCGGGCGGGTGACGATGGTCGGCAAGCCGTTCGGGCCGATCTATGACCTGGCTGTCGATGCGGCCCAGGCCCTGCACGGCGGCCCGATCGACCGGTCGCGCATCCTGTGCATCGGCGACGGGGTGGTCACCGACGTCATGGGCGCCAACCGCCAGGGGCTGGACTGTCTTTTCATCGCCCAGGGCATTCACGGCGACCAGGCCCGCGGTCCTGACGGCGCCCTGGACCCCGCCCGCGCCTGCGGCCTTCTGAAGGCCGAGACGACCTATGCGCGATACGCCGCGCTGGATCTGGGCTGGTAGCCCTCTCTCCTGCTCACCCGGAACGGCGAAGGGTTCCCACCCTGGCCGCTTACGGCTAAAGCCCGGCCATGAGCGATCTGGTCCAAGCCCATCCGTCCGGCGGTTACATCCTGGACGAAATGTTCGTCGGCATGACGGCCGAGAAGCACGTCGAGATCACCGAGGCGCGCATCGTCCAGTTCGCCGAGGCGTCCGACGACTTCAATCCCGTGCATATGGATGAAGCCTATGCCGCCAAGACCGCCTATCGCGGACGGATCGCCCATGGCCTGCTGTCGGCCTCGATCGGTTCGGCGGTGGTCGGCACGATGCTGCCGGGCGCGGGGGCCATCTTCCTGTCGCAGACCCTGTCGTTTCAGAAGCCGGTTCGCATCGGCGACGTGCTGACCGCCCGGGTCACCGTGGCCGAGATCGATCCCGAAAGCGCCCGTGTGGTGCTGAAGGCCCAGGGCCTGGTCGGCGACGAGGTGGTCATGGACGGCGAAGCCCTGGTCCGCGTGCCGCGCCGCCGCCGACCGGCGAAAGACTGACTTGACCGCCGAGATCATCCGCGACCGACGCGGCCTGCCCGACGCGCTGAAGGGCGCGGCCGTGGCTGTCGGGGCCTTCGACGGAGTGCATCGCGGACACCAGGCGGTCATCGCCGACGCCGCCCGCGCCGCACGCGCGCTGAAGGCGCCCCTGGGCGTGGTCAGTTTCGACCCTCACCCGCGCCGTTTCTTCCAACCGGACGCCGCCCCGTTCGGCCTGATGACGCCGGACCAGATGGCCCAGGCCCTGGGCGAGCTGGGGGTCGAGCGCCTGTATCTGCTGACCTTCGACGCCGAGATGGCGGGGATGAGCGACCGCGACTTCGCCGAGCGGGTGCTGGCCCAGGCCCTGGGGATTCGTCACGCCGCCGTCGGCTTCGACTTCACGTTCGGCAAGGGCCGCACCGGCTCGCCCGAGGCGCTCAGGACCTATGGCGTCGAACTGGACTTCACCGTCTCGGTCACCGATCGCATCGACGACCCCGACGGGCTGAAACTGTCGTCCTCGGCCGTGCGCGAGGCTCTGAAGGCCGGAGACATGGCGCGCGCCGCCGCCATCCTGGGCCGCCCCTTCGCCATCGCGGGCCAGGTGGTCCATGGCGACAAGCGCGGCCGGACCATCGGCGTGCCGACCGCCAACGTGCCCCTGGGCGGCTATATGCGGCCGGCCTTCGGCGTCTATGCGACCCGCACCCGCCTGGCCGACGGCCGCGTCTTCGACGGCGTGGCCAATCTGGGCGTCCGGCCGATGTGGAAGACGCCCGAGCCGATGCTGGAGGTCTGGCTGTTCGGCTTCGACGGCGACCTGTACGGCCAGGTCGCCGAGACCCAGTTGATCGCCTGGCTGCGCCCGGAAATGACCTTCGACGGTCTGGAACCCCTGAAGGCCCAGATCGACGCCGACGCCGAGGCGGCGCGCGCCGTGCTGGCCTCTATTCCAGCGTGGCGATGATCCGTTCCAGCAGCGAACTCTGGCCCGCCGGAATCACGTCGGCGATCTTCCAGCTCTGCCCTTCCCGCTCCAGCTTCAGCACCTGCGTCTTGGCCTGACCGTCGACGGTGAAGGCGATGGCGGCGTCGGCCTTGAACCTCTCGGTCGGCGTCACGGTGACCGAGGTCAGCCGCACCTGCCCGTCCTGACAGCCGCAGACGGGATCGAAATCCAGGAAGGGGACCTGACCCTGGTTCTGGCGGAAGTCGGCCCCGACGGCGGCGTTGAAGGTGCGGCCGTACATCGGGTCCCGGCCCGGCGGCGGCGGTTCGCCCGTCGCCCCGGCCTCGTACATGGCGTAGACGGCGCGCACGAAGGGTTCCGCCCCCTCTGTGGCGGCCTGATAGACGGCGGACCGTCCAGGCGGCTGGGTCGCGGCGGCCGGAGCGTCGGCGGGTTCCGACGCCTTGGGGTCGGAACAGGCGGCCAGGGCGGCGGCGACGCCGACGATCAAGCTGAAATGGCGCATGAGGTCCTCCCGTTCGGGCCGACTATCCCCGTGACCTGCCCGGTCGGCAAGCGTCAGTCGCGGCGCGTCGGCGGCTTGCCCGCCTCGATCCGGGCGTTGGAGGCGGCCAGGTTTTCGGCCAGGGACGGATATCCGGGGTTCATCACGTCATCGACGCGCCAGCCGTCACCTTCGCGCACCAGTTTCAGCAGGACCGTCTGGTCTTCTCCCGCATTGACGAAACGCACCGTCGCCTCGACCGAACCGTCCGGCCGCACCGGCGACAGGGCGACCGAATGCACCGACAGGTTCTCCCAATCCTGACAGTCGCAGATGGGATCGGCGTCCAGATAAGGCAGGTCCCCGTCCGCCAGTTCGGCGTCGCGTCGGACCAGGGCGTCCATGCGCCGCGACCAGACCCGATTCCCCGACCAGGGATCGGCGTCATCACCCGAATAGCTGGCGTACAAGGCCCGCACATAGACCTCGGCTCCTTCGACCGGAGGCTGGGGCGACGCAACGGGCAGGGCCGTCAGGATCGCGGTCGCCTGTTCGGTCTCGGGCGGACGGTCACAAGCGGTCAGCATCAGGGCGAAGGCGATGAGCAGGCGTCTCATGGGGTCCCTCCCGCAGTCTCGCCAGGCTGCGCCCGTCCTTTCGCCTCGCCAAGCTTGCGGTTCCTGACGATACGCGCTGGCGTCCCCGCCCCGGGGTCTGCTAGACCGCCGGGACCATGACCGTCCGCGTCGTTCGCAAGATTTCGATTAGCCGCCCGGCGTAGCGCCGCAGGGGTCGCCCCCGCGCACGTCGGGATCGAGATCGACACGCGAACGGATCATCTTTTGAGACGCTGAGACTTCCCATGGCTGACGCCAATGACACCTCCTCCACCGGCCGCGATTACCGCGACACCGTCTTTTTGCCCGACACGCCGTTTCCGATGCGCGGCGGCCTGCCGCAGAAGGAGCCGGTGATCCTGGAGCAATGGGGCGACCTGTACGGCGCCCTGCGCGCCCTTCGCCAGTCGCAGAAGGCGCCCTTGTATGTGCTGCACGACGGCCCGCCCTACGCCAATGGCGACATCCACATCGGCCATGCCTTGAACAAGACGCTGAAGGACTTCGTGGTCCGCAGCCGTTTTCTGCTGGGCTACGACGTGGACTACGTCCCCGGCTGGGACTGCCACGGCCTGCCGATCGAGTGGAAGATCGAGGAACGGTTCCGAAGCCAGGGCAAGCGCAAGGACGAGGTGTCCAAGGCCGCCTTCCGCGCCGCCTGCCGCGAATACGCCGCCGGTTGGATCGACGTTCAGCGCGACCAGTTCAAGCGCCTGGGCGTGCTGGGCGACTGGGACAACCGCTACGCCACGATGGACTTCGGCACCGAGGCGGCCATCGTCAGCGAATTCCATCGCTTCAAGAACTCGGGCCAACTGTACCGCGGCTCAAAGCCGGTGATGTGGTCGCCGGTCGAGCGCACCGCCCTGGCCGACGCCGAGGTCGAATATCACGACCATGTCAGCCCGACGATCTGGGTTAAATTCCCCGTCACGGGGACCAGCGACGACCATCCCGACGATCTCTTGGCCTTCCGCCACGCCACGCCCTCGGTGGTGATATGGACCACGACGCCCTGGACCATCCCGGCCAACCGGGCCATCAGCTACGGTCCCGAGATCGCCTACGGCCTGTATGAAGTCACGGCCATGGAGACGGGGTTGGAGTTCGAACCCTGGGCCAGGCCGGGCGAACGGTTCATCATCGCCGACGAACGCGCCGAAGACGTGCGCGCCGCCGCCAAAATCGCCGCCTGGACCCGCCTGGACGCCATCAATCCATCGGGGCTTGAGTGCGCCCATCCCTTGGCGCCGCTGCATCCCGGCTACGGTTTCGCCGTGCCGCTGCTGGCGGGCGACCATGTCACCGACGACGCGGGCACGGGCTTCGTGCACACCGCGCCGGGCCACGGCGTCGACGATTTCGAGGTCTGGAAGGCCCACGGTCATCACGAGGTGTCGGACACGGTCGATCCTGACGGCGCCTATTACGATCACGTCCCCCTGTTCGCAGGGCTGAAGGTGCTGGAGACCGAGGGCAAGAAGACCGGCAAGTTCGGCCCGGCCAACGGCGCGGTCATGGACAGGCTGATCGAGGCGGGCGCCCTGCTGGCGCGCGGGCGGATGGAGCATTCCTATCCGCATAGCTGGCGCTCCAAGGCGCCGGTCATCTTCCGCAACACGCCCCAATGGTTCATCCGCATGGATGAATCGCTGAAATCGGGCGACACCCTGCGCGAGACGGCTCTGCGCGCGATCGACGGAACGGCCTTCTATCCGGGCGCGGGCCGGAACCGCATCCGCACCATGGTCGAGGGCCGCCCTGACTGGCTGATCAGCAGACAACGCGCCTGGGGCACGCCCCTGGCCATGTTCGTCGACAAGCAGACCGGCCAGCCGTTGCACGATTCCGAGGTCGACGCCCGCATCGCCGCCGCCATCGCGGCGGGCGGCGCCGACGCCTGGTTCGAAAGCTCCGACGCCGACTTCCTGGGCGCCCACGACCCGGATCGGTACGAAAAGGTCGAGGACATCCTGGACGTCTGGTTCGACTCGGGCTGCACCCACGCCTTCACGCTGGAGCCGCGCACGCCCGAGTACGGTTACACCGGCGACCGCCCGTCGCACTGGCCCGCCGATCTCTATCTGGAGGGTTCGGACCAGCATCGCGGGTGGTTCCAGTCGAACCTCTTGGAAGGCTCCGGCACCCGCGGCCGCGCGCCCTACAAGGCCGTTCTGACCCACGGCTTCACCCAGGACGAGAACGGCGAGAAGATGTCGAAGTCCAAGGGCAACACCACCGATCCAGCGGTGGTGATCAAGGAAAGCGGGGCCGACATCCTGCGCCTGTGGGTCGCCCTGGTCGACTATGCCGAGGACCAGCGGATCGGAAAGCAGATCCTGCAAACCACGGTCGACGCCTACCGCAAGCTGCGCAACACCGTTCGCTACCTGCTGGGCGCGCTGAATGGTTTCGATCCAGCCGAGCGCCTGCCCTACGACCAGATGCCGCCCCTGGAGCGGTTCATCCTGCACCGGCTGTGGGAACTGGATGGCCAGGTTCGCCAAGCCTATGCGGACTATCGCTTCCAGGATGTGGTGCGGCCGGTGCTGGAGTTCTGTTCCGGCGACCTGTCGGCGCTGTATTTCGACATCCGCAAGGACAGCCTGTATTGCGACCGTCCCGACGCGGATCGCAGACGCGCCGCCCGCACGGTGATGGACGAAGTGTTCCTGCGCCTGACGGCGTGGCTGGCGCCGTTGACCCCCTTCACGATGGAAGAAGCCTGGACCACGCGCTTCTCCGAAGGCGGCTCCAACTGCGCGCGGGTGATCCCGGAGACGCCGGCCCAGTGGGAGAACCCGACCGAGGCCGCGCGCTGGGGTCGCGTCAACGCCGTGCTGGAAATCGTCAACGACGCGCTTGAAGCGGCGCGGCGCGACAAGGTCATCGGCGGGGCGTTGGACGCCTGGCCGCGCGTGACCGGCCCGGCAGAGGCGCTTTCAGCCTTCGACGGCTTGGACCCGGCCGAGGTCTTCCGCACCTCGGGCGCCGAACTCGTTCCTGGCGGCGATGTCGTGAGCGCCCAGGTCCGCCTGGCCGAATACGCCAAATGCGCCCGTTCGTGGCGCCGCGCGCCCGACGTCGGCTCCGACCCCGCCTACCCGGACCTGTCGGCCCGCGACGCCGATGCGGTGCGGTGGTGGGATTCGCAGAAGGGCTGACGCAGATACCCTAACGGCCCGCGCCGCACTTGGGGCAGGTTGGTCGATTTTGAGGGACGCTGGTCCCGCAATTGCGACATCTCCAGGACTCAGGCCGTCCTGGCGGGCCTTCCATATCGACCTGACATACAAGGATGCGAGTGCGAGCGAACATCGACGTCTCCTGATCAGGCCGTGGCCGGGTGCTGCATGATCGAAACGGCTTCGACCATCATTCGCCCGCGCTCTGGATCAATGCCGAGCCAGGACACCAGATTTTCGATCGTCTTTTGTTCCTTGGCGCCGACATGGCTATCGGCAAACACCAATCGCACGGCCGAGATGAAGCCGGTTTCTCGCAACGCTGGGGTGAGAAATTCGCGGGACCGTTCGCACGCCGTCTGCGCGCCCAGGTCTTCGACAAGGCGCATCGCCTTCATGATGATGGCGGTGTCCCGCTCCATCGAATTGCGGGCGTAGATGGGCGACCAGATGCAAATGGACCGAATCTGACGAACCTCGTCGTCATCGACCGACCCGTCAGCAAGCATCGCCGTCATCATTGGAATCATGACCGCGGTTGCTACATCCAAGGCGGTGTCCGCCCCCTTGCCCAACAAGCCCGAGAACAAACCCATCTTCAGTCCTCCCGCATGACGCGAGCTATTACACGCTTGACTTGCATATAGGTCAAGTTTCTATTTCTGGTCCTCTGCGCGCCACACTATGGAGTCTCGTGATGCATCAGATCGAGTGCCCAACCCCGACGTCTCGGCCTGTCGATCTCGACCCAGGGCGCGGTAAGCGGACTGGCTTTTGGGCGGGGTCGGGCGGCTGTCGTTCGTGCAATTGTCGGGGCTATCGCCCCAATTCGCCGAAGAACGACTACTGCGCCGACTGCGGACATCACTGGAACAACCACGCATAGGCCTGCGCGACGGGGCAGCGCTTTCCCTCTTCGCCCGCGCCTCGGTTCCTGCTACCGGCGCGATATGAAGATCACTCGTCTCGCGGTCACGGCCTACGCCTTCGCCCTCATCGTCATTGTCGTCGATCAACTCACCAAGGCCTGGATGATCAACGCCGATCTGCGCGAGATCGGGCAGATCCCGGTCTGGCCTGGCGTGTTCAACTTCAGTTGGGTCGAGAACACCGGCGTCAGCTTCGGCCTATTCGGCGGCGGCGCCGCGCGCTGGGCGCTGACGGTGTTTTCGATCGCCGTTTCAGGCGTGCTGGCCTGGTGGGCGACGAAGTCGGACCGCCGACTCCTGATCACCGCCATCGGCCTGATCATGGGGGGCGCGTTGGGCAATGTGATCGACCGCATCCGCTTCGGCTATGTGGTCGACTTCCTGGACTTCTCCCAGACGGGCGTCTTCCCCTGGGTATTCAACGTGGCCGACAGCGCCATCACCGTGGGCGTCGCCCTGCTGCTTCTCGACAGCCTGTTGTCCGACCGTCCGGCCAAGGTTGGCGCGGCCAACGAAAAGTCGTAATGACGCGGTCTTCCTAGAC
The DNA here is from genome assembly GCA_017302335.1 of Caulobacterales bacterium. Classification (GTDB taxonomy): domain Bacteria; phylum Pseudomonadota; class Alphaproteobacteria; order Caulobacterales; family Caulobacteraceae; genus Brevundimonas. The sequence goes on from JAFLCT010000009.1 coordinate 24,419, forward strand.
CCGTGATCGCGCGTGAACCGCGCCCGGAGCCTGAACTGAAAATGCGAATCCGCCGCGTCGCCGCCCTGTCCCTGCTCGCCGTTTCGGCCCTGGCCCTGACCGCCTGCGGCGGCATCCGTCAGTCGATCGGCCTGGTCAAGGTCGTGCCGGACGAGTTCGTCACCGTCTCGACCGCTCCGCTGACCGTGCCGCCGGAATACGGCCTGCGTCCCCCCGCCCCCGGCCAGCCGCGTCCCCAGGAACTGGCCCCCGAAAGCGCCGCGCGTCAGATTCTGCTGGGCCAGCGCCAGGCCGTGACCCGCACGCCGGGCGAACAGGTCCTGGCTGTCCAGGCCGGCGCCGATCGCGCCGATCCCCTGGCCCGCTATGTCATCGACGACGAGTTCGGCGATCTGACGCACAAGGACCCAAGCTTCGCCGACCGCGTGCTGTTCTGGCGTCGCAACGACCCCGCCACCCAGGCCGCGACCACGGCCCAGACGTCGAGCGGCGCGGTGACCATCGACGCGACCAGCGAATATCAGCGGTTGCAGGCCCTGACCGGCGGTCAGGCGGGCATATTGATCGCCCCGCGCCGCAGCGGCTTCAAATTGCCGGGTCTCTGACCTTCGCCCTATCGGGGCGTCGGTTTGCCGCGCCTCGGTTTAGCCGCTATCTGCATTGAGCGTGGCGGGATCGACGCCGGTCCCGGCGCGACACCAATTTTCCGCCTGGCCCGATTTCTCCGCTTGGATTGACCCTGATGCGTCGCGTCTTCTTCGCCCTCGCCGCCGCCGCCCTGGCCAGCGGAACCCTGGCCACCGTCGCCGAAGCCCAGGTCGCCACGCGCGGCAGCCGCAGCACCGAGGGCCGCCGCGAAACCGCCGACGGCACGGACCAGGACGCCAACCGCAACCGACCCCGCATCCAGCCGCTGCGCCGCCGCGCCGCCGCGGGTCCCTGCCCCTATGTGAAAATCCTGTACGAGGGCGCGCGCTACGTCGAACTGGCCGACAATCGGCCGTCGATGCAGAACGTCGGCTTCACCGGCGAGATCGAGGGCCTGGTCTCGGATTGCGCCTACCAGTCGGACGAGCCGATCACGCTGGAGATCCGCACCCTGTTCAACCTGGGCCGCGGCCCGCAAGCTCAGGGCGACCAGCGCACCTATCGCTATTGGATCGCCGTGACCGAACGGAATCGCGCCGTCCTGGCCAAGGAATATTTCGATCTGCCGGTCAATTTCGAGGGACAGCAGACCGCGTCGATGACCCAGGACAACACCATCCTGATCCCGCGCGCCTCGGCCACGGTGGCCGGTGACAATTTCGAGGTGTTGATCGGCTTCGAGGTCACGCCGGAAATGGCCGAGTTCAACCGGTCGGGCAGCCGATTCCGCATCCCGGCCGGCCAGCCGCAAACGCCCGCCACGCCCCCGGCGCCCGGCGCCCAATGACCGATCTCAGGACGGCTCTGAGCGAAGCGGTCCAGGCCGCCTTCGCCGCCGAAGGCGTGGCCGGATCGACCGTGCGCGTCACCGCCTCGGATCGGCCGGACCTGGCCGACTTCCAGTCCAACGGCGCCCTGGCCGCCGCCAAGTCGGTCGGGGCCAATCCGCGTGATCTGGCGGCCCGCGTGGCCGCCCGTCTGCAAGGCGATCCGCGCCTGGCCTCGGTCGAGGTCGCCGGTCCCGGCTTCATCAATCTGAAGGTCTCGGATCAGGCCCTGGCCGCCCGCGCGACCGAGGCGGCGGACGACGCCGTCCACGCCGGGGCCTCGATGGTCGCCGCGCCGCGCAAGGTGATGATCGATTACGCCGGGCCGAACGTGGCCAAGCCGATGCACGTCGGTCACCTGCGCAGTTCGATCATCGGCGAGAGCCTGAAACGGCTGTTCCGTTTCCGGGGCGACACCGTCTGGGGCGACGCCCATTTCGGCGACTGGGGCTTCCAGATGGGCCTGCTGATCGTCGCCGCCAGCGACGAAGGCAAGGCCGACGCCTTTCTGGCCGAAGGCGAAGGCCCCTTCCCTAGCGAAGCTCCGGTGACGCTGGAGGACCTCGAACGCCTCTATCCGCTGGCCGCCGCCAGAGCCAAGGAAGACCCCGCCTTCCGTGACCGCGCCCGCAAGGCGACGGCCGAACTCCAGGCCGGGCGGCCCGGCTATCGCGCCCTGTGGTCTCATTTCATCGCCGTGAGCCAAACCGCGTTGGAACGCGAGTTCGGCGCGCTAGGCGTGACCTTCGATCTGTGGAACGGCGAGTCCGACGCCGACCCCCTGATGCCCGAGATGATCGCCCATCTGGAGGCGACCGGCCTGCTGGTCGAGGACGACGGCGCCCGCGTGGTCCACGTCGCCCGTCCCGGCGAGACTCGCAAGAAGAAGCTGGCCGACGGCACGGTGATCGAGGCGCCCAGCCCCCCGCCCCTGCTGGTCATCAGCTCGGAAGGCTCGGCCATGTACGGGACCACCGACCTGGCGACGATCCTGGATCGCAAGAAGGCGTTTGATCCCGACCTGATCCTCTATGTCGTCGACGAGCGCCAGGCCGAGCATTTCGAACAGGTGTTCCGCGCCGCCCGACTGGCCGACTACGCCAAGGACGGGACGCTGGAGCATCTGGGCTTCGGCACCATGAACGGGCCGGACGGCAAACCCTTCAAGACCCGCGCGGGCGGGGTTCTGAAGCTACACGACCTGATCACCCTGGCCGTCGACAAGGCGCGCGAGCGCCTGCACGAAGCCAAGCTGGGCGACGACCTGCCCCAGGCCGAGTTCGAGGCCACCGCGCACAAGGTCGCCGTCGCGGCGCTGAAGTTCGCCGACCTGTCGAACGCGCGCACCACCAGCTACGTCTTCGACCTGGACCGGTTCATGTCGTTCGAGGGCAAGACCGGGCCGTATCTGCTGTACCAGGCCGTGCGCATCAAATCCCTGCTGCGCAAGGCCGCCGATCAGGGCCTGACGCCCGGTCCCATCGCTGTCGCCGAACCGGCGGAACGCGATCTGGCCCTGACGCTGGACGCCTTCGATCAGGCGGTGTCTGACGCCTATGACAAGCGGATGCCGCACCTGATCGCGGAACACGCTTACCGCCTGGCCCAGTCATTCTCGAAATTCTACGCCGCCTGCCCGGTGCTGGCCGCGCCCGACGCCGCCACCCGAGCCTCGCGCCTGGCCCTGTCGAAGGCCGCGCTGGACCAGTTGGAGATCGCGCTGGACCTGCTGGGCATTGCGACGCCGGAGCGGATGTAGTCATCCTCCCAGCGAGGAGATCGCCATGTCGCTCGACGCCTATATCGACGGCCTGCCCAAGGCCGAACTGCATCTGCACATCGAGGGCAGCCTCGAACCCGAGCTGATGTTCGAACTGGCTCGGCGCAATAACGTCTCCATTCCGTTCGACAGCGTCGAGGCCGTGCGCGCGGCCTATGACTTCTCCAACCTCCAGGACTTCCTCGACATCTATTATGCGGGCGCGGCCGTGCTGCTGACCCGGCGCGACTTCGAGGACCTGGCCTTCGCCTATTTCCAGCGCGCCGCCGCCGACACCGTCCGCCACGCCGAGATCTTCTTCGATCCCCAGACCCACACCGACCGCGGCGTGTCGATGGAGACGGTGATCGAAGGCTTGTGGGACGGCATGACGCGCGCCGAGAGCGAGCTGGGCGTCACCTCCAAACTGATCCTGTGCTTCCTGCGTCATCTGGATGAAGAGGCGGCCCTGGCGACGCTGGAGGCCGCCCTGCCCTGGCGCGACCGGATCGCGGGGGTCGGCCTGGATTCGTCGGAGGTCGGCCATCCGCCGTCGAAATTCCAGCGCGTCTTCGCCCGCGCCCGAGAGCTGGGCCTGAAACTGTGCGCCCACGCCGGAGAGGAAGGCCCGCCCGCCTATGTGTACGAGGCGCTGGACCTGCTGCACATCGACCGCATGGACCACGGCAACCGGTCGATGGAGGACGAGACCCTGATCCGTCGTCTGGCCGACGAACAGATGACCCTGACCGTCTGCCCGCTGTCGAACCTGAAGCTCTGCGTGGTCAAGGACCTGAAGGACCATCCGGTCCCAGAGATGCTGCGCCGGGGTCTGCACGTGACCCTGAACTCGGACGATCCGGCCTATTTCGGCGGCTATGTGAACGCCAACTACAAACAGTTGGCTTCGGCTGTCGGCCTGACCCGCGAACAGGTGACCCAGATCGCCAAGAACAGTTTCGAGGGCAGCTTCCTGAGCGAAGACGAGAAGGCCCGTCATCTCGCAGAAATCGACGCCTACGCGGCCTAGGCTGAACCCCGCCACACAGTCCTCCTCGGCTCACGAGCGAGGGTCATCGGGTTCTTTATTCGCCATTATGTTCATGATATGTTCCAGTCATGCACGGCGAGGGTCCAGACGGCGGAGAAGACGGCGCGGGGCTGCGGTGGCTGTTCCTGGACCTGAACGCCTATTTCGCCAGCGTCGAACAACAGATGAACCCCGACTGGCGCGGCAAGCCGGTCATCGTGCGGCCCGCGCCCAGCGAACACACCGGCGCCATCGCCGCCAGCTATGAATCCAAAGCCTTCGGCGTGCGCACCGGAATGCGGGTGTCGGAGGCCCGCGCCCTGTGCCCTGGCCTGATCGTCGCCGACGCCCGGCCGGATCTCTATGTGAAGATCCACCATCGGATCATGGCGGTGCTGGATCGCCATGTGGCGATCTTCAAGGTCGGTTCGATCGACGAGGCGTCCTGCCGACTGACCCGCGGCCAGCAGCGGGTGGACCAGGCCGTTCCCCTGGCCCAAGCCATCCAGACGGCGATCCGCAAGGAGGTCGGCGACTGTCTACACTCTTCCGTCGGACTGGCGCCCAGCCGATTCCTGGCCAAGACGGCGTGCGGGATGCAGAAACCGGACGGCCTGACGGTGCTGCGCGCCGACGCCCTGCCCGGTCCCTTGCTGAATCTGCCGCTGTCGAAATACCCCGGCGTGGGACCGCGCATGGTCAAGCGGCTGGCGGCGGCGGGAATCACCGACACGGCCGGGCTGTGGGCGTTGGACGCCCGGCGCGCGCGCGCCGTCTGGGGCAGCGTCGAAGGCGAGCGGATCTGGCGCGGCCTGCACGGGCTGGACAGCGACATTCCCCCGCCCAAACCCATCGCCTCGATCAGCCACAGCCATGTCCTGGCCTCAGCCATGCGTACGCCGGAGGGGGCGCGGGCCGTGGCGCGGCGGCTGATCGTCAAATGCGGCGCCCGACTGCGACGGCTGGGCCTGACCGGCGGGGCCTTGGGTCTGCACATCGACCTGGGCGAGGGCCGCAGGCGCGGCGGGTGGTCGAATGCCGGGCTTTATCTCGCCGTGCCCCCGACCAGCGACACCTTCGTGCTGCTGGCGGCGCTGGAGACCCTGTGGCGGCGCGCGGCGCCCGCACCAGGGGCGCGCCCCGCTCATGTCGGCGTGTCGATTCATGCGTTGAAGCCGATCGGCGAAACCCTGCCCGACCTGTTCGATCCCGGCCCGGACCAGGGCGGCGCCTCGCGTTCTCTGCGTCTGTCCCAGGCGCTGGACACGCTGAACCGCCGCTACGGCAAGGATACGGTCAGCATCGGTCCCCGCCCCGACCTGCCCGCCTATGTCGGCGCCAAGATCGCCTTCAACCGCATCCCCGAGTTGGAGGAGTTCTGGGAATGAGCAGCCTCGCTTGACTTCGGCCCGGAGTCGGGGCCTTAGGTCGGCGCTCTCGCGGGAGAGACCGGGCCGCCCCCACGCTTTCTTGGCGGACCCGGAGCCGAAGGCGCAACCGCCCCGGAAACGCTCAGGCAAAAGGACCGCGAAAGCGCACGGACGCTGGAAAGAACCCGGCCGGGTTCGCCGACGGAGCAAGCCTTGTCATTCTGGACGATGCACAGCATCGAGCCGGGACAGGGCGGAATCTCTCAGGCTTCAGGACAGCGGGGGCGCTTCACCGGCGGGAAACCGCCCGAACAGGCGACCGCGAGGCCCATATGTCCGATACGCTCAAGACCACCCCCCTGAACGCCGCGCACCGGCGCCTGGGCGCCCGCATGGTCGGCTTCGGCGGCTACGATATGCCGGTTCAGTATGAGGGCGTCCTGGCCGAACACCGCTGGACGCGCGAACACGCCGGCCTGTTCGACGTCAGCCACATGGGCCAGGCCAAGATCACCGGCGCCGACGCCATCGCCTGGTTTGAACGCTTCGTGCCCGGCGACTATGCGATCCTGAAGGCCGGAAAGCAGAAATACAGCCTGCTGCTGAACGCCGACGGCGGCATTATGGACGATCTGATGGCCGGAAAGCCGGATCACGACGGTCTCTATGTCGTGGTCAACGCCGGCAACAAGGACGCCGACTTCGCCCATCTGCAAGCCAACCTGTCGGGCGACGCCAAGCTCACCCTGCTCGACGACCGCGCCCTTCTGGCCATTCAGGGACCCGAGGCGGCCGAGGTCATGGCCGCGCACGAACCGGCCCTGGCCGAAATGGGCTTCATGGATTCGGCCCGACTGAAGCTGTTCGGCGTCGACTGCTACATCTCGCGCTCGGGCTATACCGGCGAGGACGGCTATGAGATTTCGGTCCCGGCCGCCGACGCCGAGCGGATCTGGACCCTGCTGCTGGAAGACGCCCGGGTGAAGCCGATCGGCCTGGGCGCGCGCGACAGCCTTCGGCTGGAGGCCGGTCTGCCGTTGCACGGCCACGACATCGACCCGACCACCAGCCCGGTCGAGGGCGCCCTGACCTTCGCCCTGTCCAAGTCGCGCAAGGAGCGCGCGGACTTCCCCGGCGCCGCCCGCATCAACGGCGAACTGGCTGACGGCCCGGCCCGCGTCCGCGTCGGCTTGCACGTCAAGGAAGGCGCCCCGGCCCGCGAGGGCGCCGAAATCGCCGATATCGACGGGACCGTGATCGGAACCGTCACCTCGGGCGGCCCGTCGCCGACCCTGGGACGCAACATCGCCATGGGCTACGTCCCGCCGTCGCACGCGGCGTTGGGGACCGAGTTGAAGGTCATCGTGCGCGGCAAGCCCGCCGCCGCCGAAGTCGTCGCCATGCCGTTCGTCGCCCAACGCTATTACCGCAAACCCAAAGCCTGAGAGGGGCCGTCATGAAGTTCACCAAGGATCACGAGTGGGTTCGCCTCGACGGCGACGTCGCCACCATCGGCATTTCGAAACACGCCGCTGACGCGCTGGGCGACGTGGTCTTCGTCGAGGCCCCCGAGGTCGGCCGGACCGTCGGCAAGGGCGACAGCTTCGCCGTGGTCGAGAGCGTCAAGGCGGCGTCGGACGTCTACGCCCCCGTCTCGGGCGAGGTGGTCGAGGCCAACGACGCCCTGTCCTCGGCCCCGGAAACGGTCAACGCCGACCCGGAAGGCGCCGGTTGGTTCGGCAAGATCAAGGTCAAGGACCCCAGCCAACTGGACGCCCTGATGGATCGCGCCGCCTACGACCAGTATCTGACGACGCTCTAAAAAACCTCCGCTCATCCCCGCGAAAGCGGAGACCCCGTCCTGTCTTGGGCGAGGTCGTGGGATGAGCGGCCTGATCCTCCCCGGCGACGACCATCGCCCACATCACTGGGTCCCCGCTTTCGCGGGGATGAGCGGTATAGACAATGCGCTACCTCCCTCTGACGCCCGACGACCGCGCCGCCATGCTGACGGCCATCGGGGCGAAATCGATCGACGACCTGTTCGTGGACGTGCCCCAGGCGGCGCGGCGCGAGGGTCTGGTCGATCTGCCGCGCGTGGCGGGCGAACTGGAGGTCGAGCGGGCGCTGGGGGCCATGGCGAACAAGAACACCGCCGCCGGTTCCGTTCCCTTCTTCTGCGGCGCGGGCGCTTACAGGCATCATGTCCCGGCCACGGTGGACCACATCATCCAGCGGTCGGAGTTCCTGACCAGCTACACCCCCTATCAGCCGGAAATCGCCCAGGGGACGCTGCAGTACCTCTATGAGTTCCAGACCCAGGTCGCCAATCTGACCGGGATGGAGGTGGCCAACGCCTCGCTCTACGACGGCTCGACGGCGATGGCCGAGGGCGTGCTGATGGCCACCCGCGCCACCCGCCGCAACAAGGCGGTGATCTCGGGCGGCGTGCATCCCCACTATGTCGCCGCGACCGAGACCGTGGTTCACGCCGTCGGCGTCGAGACCGAGGTCCTGCCGGCCGCCGTGGACGCCGAGGCCGACGTCATCGGCCGCATCGGGCCGGACACGGCCTGCGTCGTGGTCCAGACGCCGAACGTTTTCGGTACAGCCACGGACGTGACGAAGATCGCCGAGGCCGCCCACGCCGCGGGCGCCCTGTTGATCGTGGTGGTCACCGAGGCGGTGTCCATGGGCCTACTGAAGTCGCCCGGCGAAATGGGCGCCGACATCGTCGCGGCCGAGGGCCAGTCGATCGGCAACGCCCTGAACTTCGGCGGTCCCTATGTCGGCCTGTTCGCCTGCACGAACAAGCTGATCCGCCAGATGCCGGGCCGCCTGACCGGCGAGACGGTGGACGCCGACGGCCGCCGCGGCTTCGTCCTGACCCTGTCGACGCGCGAACAGCACATCCGCCGCGACAAGGCGACCTCGAACATCTGCACCAACTCCGGCCTCTGCACCCTGGCCTTCAGCATTCACCTGAGCCTGCTGGGCGAGACGGGCCTGCGCGATCTGGCCCTGCTGAACCACGAGAAGGCGCTGGCGACGCGCGACGCCCTGGCGGCCATTCCCGGCGTCGAAATCTTGACGCCGCGCTTCTTCAACGAATTCGCCGTCCGCCTGCCCAAGCCCGCCGCCGAGGTGGTCGAGGCTCTGGCCCCGCACCGGGTCCTGGCCGGCGTGCCCTACAGCCGCCTGAACCCGGGCGCGGGCATGGATGACGTCCTGCTGGTCGCCGCCACCGAGACCACTCTGGATCACGACATCAAGTTTCTGGCGATGCTGCTGGGCAAGGTGTTGTCAGGATGACTTACGATTTCGAGGCAATTCTTGCTTGTGCGCGGAAAGAGCTTGCATCGCATGGCTTCGATGAAGTCCACAGCAATGTCAAAGTCATACGCTATCAGCATCGAGCAACTCGGCAGGTGGTCTATATAGATCGAGACGGCAAACCGGACCAAAAGAAGGTGTCTTTTGCCTTTCTGCCCCGCGACTTGACGGCATTCGCCGGTTTGGAAGGCGTAGCTAAGGCTCCTACAGGAAAACACAGTTCAAACTATACCGTGTTTCCGAAAACCCTCTCCCGAAAGGGAGAGATGCAGCACGAGGGCGGTCGAGTGGTGCTGAAGTTCGCATCAAATTACACATCCATCATCGAAGAAATTAAGCGCGGGGCATGACGATGAGCACCATGAACACTGTCGGCCGTCCGACCACCCCGAATGCCGTTGCGAGCAAGCCCGCCACCCTGACGGGGGGCCGGGGTCTGTTGCAGAACGAGCCGCTGATTTTCGAAGGCGACGGCTGGGGCAAAACCGGCGTCGATCTGCCGAAGCCCGCCACCAACGGCTCGGACCTGGGCGATCTGGTTCGCAAGGACCCGATCGGTCTGCCGGGCCTGTCGGAGCCGGAGGCCATGCGCCACTATGTGCGGCTCAGCCAGAAGAACCACGCCATCGACCTGGCCATCTATCCGCTGGGGTCGTGCACGATGAAGCACAATCCGCGCCTGAACGAAAAGATGGCCCGCCTGCCCGGCTTCTCGGACATCCACCCGTTGCAACCCCAATCGACGGTGCAGGGCGCCCTGCAACTGATGGACAGCCTGGCGCACTGGCTGAAGACCCTGACCGGAATGCCCGCCGTGGCCCTGTCGCCCAAGGCCGGCGCCCACGGCGAACTGTGCGGCCTGATGGCCATCCGCGCCGCCCATGAGGCCAAGGGCGAGCACGAGCAGCGCCGCAAGGTGCTGGTGCCGACCTCGGCCCACGGCACCAACCCGGCCACGGCCGCCTTTGTCGGCTATTCGGTGGTCGAGGTGGCCCAGACCGACGACGGCCGTGTCGACGTGGCCGATCTGGCCGCCAAGCTGGGACCGGACGTCGCCGCCATCATGGTGACCAACCCCAACACCTGCGGCCTGTTCGAGCGCGACATCCTGGAGATCAGCCGCCTGACCCACGAGGCGGGCGCGTACTTCTATTGCGACGGGGCCAACTTCAACGCCATCGTCGGCCGGGTGCGGCCGGGCGACCTGGGCGTCGACGCCATGCACATCAATCTGCACAAGACCTTCTCGACGCCGCACGGCGGCGGCGGACCGGGCGCGGGTCCGGTAGTGCTGTCCGAAGCCCTGGCCCCCTTCGCCCCGGCCCCGTGGGTGGTGTCGGACGGCGACGGCTTCAAACTGGTCGAACGCGAAGAAGACGAGGCGGAACAGGCTTTTGGCCGTCTGTGCGCCTTCCAGGGCCAGATGGGTATGTATGTCCGCGCCCTCAGCTACATGATGAGCCACGGCTCTGACGGTCTGCGTCAAGTCGCCGAGGACGCCGTGCTGAACGCCAACTACATCAAGGCCCGCCTGTCCGACCTGATGTCGCCAGCCTTCCCCGACGGTCCCTGTATGCACGAGGCCCTGTTCGACGACGAATGGCTGAAGGGCACGGACATCACCACGTTGGACTTCGCCAAGGCGATGATCGACGAGGGCTTCCACCCGATGACCATGTATTTCCCTCTGGTCGTCCACGGGGCCATGCTGATCGAGCCGACGGAGACGGAATCCAAGGCCGAGTTGGACCGCTTCATCACGGCCATGCGTGCGCTGGCGACGGCGGCCCTCGAAACCAAGGATGGAGCCGGTGACGCCGACCGCTTCAAGGGCGCGCCCTTCCACGCCCCGATGCGCCGCCTGGACGAGACCCGCGCCGCCCGCCAGCCGGTCCTGCGCTGGACCGCCCCAGCCGGTTCGAACGCCGCGGCCTGATCGGACGCTTCACATGACGGCGAGACCGCGCCATCGCCCATCACGCCCTTCTGACGTGCATGGGCGATCGGTTGCGCATCCGCATCGAGGACGAGCCTCCGGTACCGGCTGGGAACGGATCGTAAAGGCGTCCGTGGCAGACTGATCAGCGTCCGAAAGCGGAAAAAGCCGCGGTTCGGTCTCTGTACCGCCCGCCGCGTTCACCGATCCCGCTTCCAGAACGGACGCCCGTCGTGACCTGTGCTCCCGCCTTCCATCCCCGCCGACACTCGCCTGCGCGAGGTCTGCTGCCCCGCCTGAAACGGTTCGGCCAGATGGCCCTGGGCGGCCTGATCGTCGTCGCCGGGATCATCATCGCCCCCCTGCCCGGCCCGTTCGGCCTGCCGATCGCCCTGGTCGGCCTGGCGATGATCCTGAGGAACAGCTTCTGGGCCAAACGCCTGTTCATCCGCGCCCAATACGCCCGGCCAAGGGTTGTCTATCCCTTCCGCCGCCTGTTGCGCAAACGGCCCGAGTTCGCGCCGGTCATGTGGCAACAGATGCTGCGGGTCGAGAAACTGGCCCTGAGGCGAGGGCGCGGCGTCCTGGTCCGAATGCGCAAACGCCTGCGCCGCGAATTGCGTGACATCATCCCCGTGCCGGGCCTGTATCCGCGCACGGCAATGTGAACGCCGCCCGCGCCAACAGGCGTATGCTCTCTCTCGCGTAATCGGGAACGAGCAAGCGTTGGGAGGCGCTATCGGTCATGATGTCACGCGTACAAAAAGGAATGGTCGCCGGCGCCGTGGCCACCCTGGCGATTTCACTACTGGAATCCGTGAACATTCTGGCGCTGAAGTGGTTCGCGGCCTTTCCCCTGATCATCGCCAATCTTGTCGGTATGCCGGGAAACATGACCGTCGGCTGGATCGCCCATGCGATCACCGGCGTCTTCATCTTGGGACCGTTGTTCGGCGTTCTGTATTCACGTCTGCCGACGGACACCGCCGAGACCAAGGGCATCGTGTTCGCCGTCGGGGCCTTCGCAGCCTTCATGGTGGCGGTGATGCTGTTCGGCGACAATGGATCCTTCGGGCGCAACTTCGGCTCTATCGCCTGGATTTTGTTCATGCACGCCGTCTTCGGCATCGTGCTGGGCAACGTCTATGCCCGGCTGCTGAGCCGCGACAAACGGCGAGGCGCGCCGATGAACGCCCAACCGGCGCACTGACGCCGCCCCCTGAAACGACAAAGGCCCCCGTCGCGGGACGGGGGCCTCTGAATCGTGTTTGTCTCTGATCGAAATCAGTTCAACCGAGACCCGATCTGGGCGATGGCGCCGTCCAGCAGGGGATCGGCCTTTTGGCTTGCCGCGCGCTGGGTCAGGATCGCTTCGGCGGCCTTGGCGGCCAGGTCGGCGGCGGCGGCCTTCACCTCGGCTGAAGCCTGGGCCTCGGCCTGGGCGATACGGCGTTCCGCAAGGGCCTGACGGCGAGCCAGGCTGTCTTCCAGCTTGGCCATGGCCTCTTCTTCCAGACGACGGGCATCGGCCTCGGCGGCCTTCAGCATATCGGCGGCCTGGGCCTCGGCCTCGACCTTTTCCTTGCGGATCTGGGCCAGAAGGGCTTCGGCCTCGGCGCGCAGGCGCGCGGCCTCATCCAGTTCGCCCTGGATCTTGGCGGCCTTGGCGTCCAACTGGCCGCCGATCAGTTTCGGCGCGCCAACGGCCGCCACGATGACGAGGAAGGCGATCAGGCCGATGGCCACCCACAGTTCCGGGTTGGCCAGGTCGTAGAGATGGGGATTGAAGAATTCCATCAGGCGGCTCCCTTGACCGCGGCGGCGGTCTCGGCCGTATCGGGCGCCTTGCCGGTCAAGCGCTCGACCATGGCGGCGGCGGTATCGGCCGCGATGGTCGAGACGTTGCTCATGGCGGCGTCGCGGGTCTTGGCGATGGCGGCCTCGGCCTCGGCGATACGGGCCGAGACGGTCGCTTCTTCCGCGGCGGCGCGGGCGTTGGCGTCTTCGGTGACCCGAGCCTTGGCGGCGGCGGCGGTGGCGCGGGCCGAGGCGCGAGCGTCCTCGACTTCACGCTTGGCGGCCTCGGCCTGGCCCGCAGCTTCGGCCTGGACCTGACGCGCGGTTTCGACGGCGCCCGAAATGGTCGCCGCGCGTTCGTCCAGCACCTTGCGGATGCGTGGGGTGAACACCTTGGCGATCAACAGATACAGCAGGGCGAACAGGAAGATCAGATAGACGATCTGCCCGAACCAGTGCTGGAACTCGAACTGCGGCAGGCCGCCGGATTCGTGCTCGCCGCCCGAGGCGTGCTCGGTCGTGGCGTGCGTGTCCGCGATCGCGACCGGTTGGGGCGCGTCGGCGGGCGTCACAGGTTGGGCTTGAACGGTCATCGATCGCCTGAAGTGGTAAACGTAGAGGGCGTCAATCGACGGCGCGGGGCGTTCCCACGCCGCCGTCGATGCGGATTACGAGATCCAGATCAGGATGCCCATGACGAAGGCCAGGATGCCCAGGGCCTCGGCCAGGGCGGCGCCCACGAACAGGTTGCCGATCTGCGAACCGGCGGCCGACGGGTTGCGCAGAGCGCCCGCCAGGAAGTTGCCGAAGATGTTGCCGACGCCGATGCCAGCGCCGATCATGCCGCACATCGCGATGCCGGCGCCGATGAGTTTGGCGGCTTGAGGATCCATGGTCATAAGTCCTGTTTAGGTGGGGTTGAAAGGGATGAAGGGCTGGCCTTAGTGGCCATGGCCCAGATTGACCACATCATTGAGATAGATGCAGGTCAGAACCGCGAAAACGAAGGCCTGGAGGAAGGCCACGAGGAATTCCAGCGCCGTCAGGCCGATGGTCATGCCCATCGACAACGGGAAGATCAGCAAGCCGAACCAACCGGCCGCGCCGACGATGGCCGTGGCCACGAAACCGGCGAAGACCTTCAAGGCGATGTGGCCGCCCATCATGTTGCCGAACAAACGCAGCGTCAGGGTGATGGGGCGCAGCAGGAACGAGAAGAACTCGATCAGACCGACGATCGGACGCATCACCAGGGGCGCGCCCGAGGGCCAGAACAGCTTCAGCATACCGGGACCGTTCTTCACGATGCCGACGATGACCACCAGGGCGAAGGTTATGACGCCGAAGGTGGCGGTCACGGCCAGTTGCGAGGTGGCGGTGAAGCTCAGGAACATACCCAGCAGGTTCATGCCCAGGATGAACAGGAAGATCGTGAAGACGAACGGGAAATACTTCCTGCCGTCGTGCCCGATGATCGAGTCGGTCAGGCCGTCGATCATGCCGAACAGGGTTTCGCCCACGACCTGAAACCGCCCCGGCACCACCTTGGCGTTCGAGGTGAAGACAGCCAGGAAGGCGACCACGGCCAGAAAGGCGATGGTCATCGCCAGGTGCGAATTGGTGAAGGCCAGGTGCACAGTGCCGACGACCGGCAGGGTGACCTCGCCGAAGTCGAGACCCGGAAGAGGCTGAACCTTGAACTGATGTAGCGGATCGGCCATCGGTCGATCAGGCTCCTTCGTCTTCGTCGTCGAAAGGAACCGACTTCGGCTCCCCGTGTTTGTTGGCCTCGGCCATCAGGCGCTGCGCCGTGCGCCACGCCATCCAGATCGAGAGAGCGAAGCCCAGAAGGACGCCGCTGATAATTCCCACCGGCGTGGTGCCGGCGAAATGATCTACAGCCCAGCCGATAGCCAGGCCCACGAAGACGCCGCCGAGCAGATCGGCGATGATCTTCCAGGCCTGACTGGCCGCCGCCTGCCCCGCCGCGTCGAATGACGGCTCCGGGGTCGTGCGCGCCTCCAGATCGGATGCGCTTTTCTGGAGACGAGCGATCGCCTCTTCGCGCGATTCCGGTTCTTGGGACATGGCGGCCTCAGCACTCCTTGATCCGCCGTATGACGAGCCTCGGAGGGGGTCTGAATTCGGCGCGGAACCTATAGGCGAGGGCCGGTTTGGTCAAGGACAGTATGGTTGCGCTCAAAATCCTGTCTTTGTTGAGCTTTTCTGCTCAGAGAACGGGGCGCGGCGAACGGCCGCTGGCGAGCGGGCGTCACAGGCCCTAGGTTGGCGGCCATGGACGCCGCCCAGCCCTTCCCCGCCGATTCCCGCCGCTCGATCACGGTGCGGCTGGCGACGCCGCGCGGCTTTTGCGCCGGGGTGGACCGCGCCATCCAGATCGTCGAACGCGCCCTGGAGAAGTTCGGCCCCCCCGTCTATGTGCGCCACGAGATCGTGCACAACCGCCATGTGGTCGAGCGGTTGAAGGCCCTGGGCGCGGTGTTCGTGAAAGAGCTGGACGAATGCCCGGACGACCGGCCGGTCGTCTTTTCGGCCCACGGCGTGCCCAAGTCGGTGCCCGCGGCGGCGCGATCGCGCGAGATGCTGTTCCTGGACGCCACCTGCCCGCTGGTGTCCAAGGTCCATGTCGAGGCCGAACGTCACCACGCGGCCGGACGCCACATCATCCTGATCGGCCACGCCGGTCACCCGGAGGTGATCGGCACCATGGGCCAGTTGCCGCCCGGCGCCATCACCCTGATCGAGACCGCGCGCGACGCCGAGGCGTTCGAACGGCCCGGCGACGCCCCCTTGGCCTACGCCACCCAGACGACCCTGTCGGTCGACGACACGGCCGAAGTCCTGGCCGTGCTGAAGCGCCGTTTCCCCGAACTGCCCGACCCGCACAAGGAAGACATCTGCTACGCCACCACCAACCGGCAGGAGGCGGTCAAGCGGCTGGGCGACGGCTGCGACCTGGTGCTGGTGGTCGGGTCCCAGAATTCGTCCAACTCGGCCCGTCTGGTCGAGGTGGCCCTGCGCGCCGGGGCTGGCGACGCCCGTCTGGTGGACGACGCGGGCCATGTCGACTGGTCATGGTTCGAGGGCGTGAACAGCGTCGGCGTCACCGCAGGCGCCTCAGCGCCCGAGCCGTTGATCGAGGCCCTGATCGAAGCCATCCAAGCCCGGTTCAACGCCGCCGTGATCGAGGACGACGGCGAACGCGAGACGGTGGCCTTCAAACTGCCCCGGGCGCTGACCGTCTAAATCCCTTCTCCCCTTGAGAGAGAAGGATTCATTCCTCGCCCACGAAATCCTGTGCGAACTCGGGGCTGTCGTGGTCGAGATCGCTCAGCAGGTCCTCGTCCTCCTCAGGCCCGCGACCGGGGTCCGGCACCTCGAAGCCCGGCGGCATGGACAGGTCCAGCAGGCCCGCCGCCCGCATATCCTGCACCCCCGGCAGGTCGTGCACGCTGGCCAGGCCGAAATGCTCCAGGAATTTGTCCGAGGTGGCGTAGGTCACCGGGCGTCCCGGCGTCCGCCGCCGTCCACGCAACCGAACGAAACCCATCTCCAGCAGCAGGTCCAAAGTCCCGCGCGACAGCGACACGCCCCGCACGCTTTCGATCTCGGCGCGGGTGCAGGGCTGGTGGTAGGCGATGATGGCCAAGGTCTCGAGCGCGGCCTTGGACAGGCGGCGCGGCTCCTCGCGCTCCTCGGTCATCAGGAAAGACAGGTCAGGCGCGGTGCGGAAGCGCCAGCGGTCGGCCACGCACTCCAGCTCGACCCCGCGGCCCTGATAGCGTTGACGCAGGGCGGCGATGGCCCCGCCGACATCCGCGCCTTCGGGCAGGCGGCGCGCGATCTCGGCCGCCGACAGCGGCCCGGCGGCGGCGAACAGCAGGGCCTCGACCCGGCGTTCGATCTCGGCCTCGTCCGGCTTGAACTCCAGATCGCTCACGGCGTCAGCTCCATCGGCTGACCGACATCGCGGCGACGCAGATACAGCGGATCGAAGGCCGCCGTCTGTTTCACGTCCATGCCCCCTTCCTTCACCAGCTCCAGACTGGCCGACAGGGTGGAGGCGACATAGCTGGCCGTCGAAGGGCCGCCCGCCTCGTCCCCTTGCGGCGCCACCTCAGCCAGCGGCGTCCAGTCGTCCAGACGCGGCATGATCTCGCGCAGCCAGTCCCGTGCGGCCTCCAGCGGGAAGGCTTCGATCCGCTGGGTCGGATTGTAGTGGCGCGCCTGTTCCTTGCGCCGCTGGGTCACATAGGCGGCCATCAGATCGTACAGGCTGGCGTCGATGCGGTCGGACGGCACGATCACCGTGGCCTCGGGATCGCCGCGGGTGAAGACGTCGCGCTTCAACTGGGGTCGGCCGGTGATGGCCTCCACCGCCTTGCGCATCGCCTCCAGCTTTTGCAGGCGGAAGGCCAGGGCGGCGGCCATAAGCTCGGCGGGCGGCTCTTCGGCCTTGCCCTTCTCGGCGCGCGGCAACAGCAGCCGCGATTTCAGATAGGCCAGCCACGAAGCCATCACCAGATAGTCGGCCGCCAGCGCGAAATTGCGCCGCCGCGCCTCGTGGATGAAGGCCAGATACTGTTCCGCCAGCCGGGTGATCGACAGTTTCAGCAGATCGACCTTCTGCGTCCGCGCCAGGGCCAACAGCACGTGCAGCGGCCCTTCATAGCCCTCCAAATCGACGACGAAGGCTTCTTCCGCCTCGGCCTGGTCGGCGGCGGCGAAGTCCAGATTGGGCTGGAACATATCGGTCACGCCTGCGCCTCCCCGACATCGGGTCCGCGTTTCGCGTCCAGCTTCCCGGCCAGCCCGGCGGCGAAACGCTCACGGGCGGCGGCCTCGTCCAGCGGCTCGACCTCGCGCACCAGACGGGCCAGGGCGGCGTCTGCACGGCGTTTCGCCCGGCCCTTGAGGGCGCCGATGACGCCCGCGATCTGGGTCATTTCCGTCAGGTCGCCGTTGCAATGCAGGGCGATGTCGCATCCGGCCTTCAACGCCGCCGCCGCCCGTTCGGCCAGGGTTCCGCTCAGCGCCTGCATCGACAGGTCGTCGGTCAGGATCAGGCCGCCAAAGCCCAGATCTTCGCGCATCCGCCGCACGGCCGTCTTCGACACCGTCGCCGGGCGCCTGGGATCGATGGCGGTGAAGACGACATGGGCCGTCATGGCGATGGGCATATCGCTGAGCGCGCGGAACGGCTGGAAATCCCACGCTTCCAGTTCCTCCAGCGTCGCCTCCACCACCGGCAGGTCCTTGTGGCTGTCGGCGAAGGCGCGGCCATGGCCCGGCATATGTTTGATCACCGGCAAGACCCCGCCCGCCATCAACCCCTCGGCCTGCGCCCGGGCCAGGGGGATCAGCCCCGCCGGGCTGTCGGCGAAGGCGCGGTCGCCGATGATGTCGTGCGCGCCGGGCACGGGCGCGTCCAGCACCGGGGCGCAGTCGACGGTGATCCCCACCGCCCGCAGATCGTGCGCCATCAGCCGTCCGCCCAGCCGCGCCAGCTCGCGCGCCGCCAACGGATCGTTCGTCGCCCTCAGATAGGCGTCGGCCGGCGGATATTTCGGCCAGTGCGGCGGACCCAGCCTCTGGACCCGCCCCCCTTCCTGATCGACCAGAACCGGGGCGTCGGGGTCGTCCGCCGCTTCCCGCAGAGCCTCGGTCAGGGCGCGCACCTGGTCAGGCGTATCGACGTTGCGCCGGAACAGGATGAAGCCCCACGGCCGCGCATCGCGAAAGAAGGCGCGTTCTTCCGGCGTCAGCCTGTGGCCCAAACAGCCGTAGACGGCGGCCGATCTCACCGGACCATGCAATCCCGCCCGGCCTCGCGCAGCGCCGCGCAGAAGGCGGACGCCCTTTCGCGGCTGAGACCGGTGAAGGTGGTGCGATAGACGGTCGAGCCGTTGGACGCCGTGACCTCTTGCACCCGCTTGCCCGCGCCTTGCGCGAACTGGGGGAAGCGGGCGGCGACGGCGGCGTATTCGCGGTCGGCCACGGCGGTCGAGGAGAAGGCGCCGATCTGAACCGCGGACGATCCGCTCGCGGTCGGGGCCGGGGTTTCGGCCTTTTCGGCGGGGGCGGCGGGCGTCGCCGGGCGCGGCGCGGCCTTGGTC
>JAFLCT010000090.1 GCA_017302335.1 Caulobacterales bacterium
TTCCGCGCCCGTGCCGAGCAACAGCGCCGCCTGCGCCGCGCCGCCGCCCACGGGGCCGTCTGGGCGGGGCTGGCCAGCGTCTTTGTGGCCATTCTCGGAGCCGGGTGGTTGTTCCGGGTCGATGTGGTTGAAATGTATCCCCGCGCCGCCAGCGCCTATGCCGCCGTGGGGGCCAAGGTGAATCCGACCGGTCTGGATTTCGAGGCCGTGGGCGCCCGCGCCCTGACTGACGATCCGGGCGTGGTTCTGGTGTCCGGCGCCCTGAGAAATGTGCGCGAGCGCGAGATCGTGGCCCCGGCCGTGCGCGTCGCCCTGCTGGACGCCCACGGGGCCGAGGTCGGGCACGAGGTGGTCAGGATCGATGCCGCCCCCGTACTGCCGGGCAAGGTTCAGGGCTTCGCGGTGCGGATTCCCGATCCGGGCGGCAAGGCGTCGGGCGTCGGCGTCGACTTCGTGCTGGCGTCCGCCGAGCCGGAACGTCGCGAGACGCCGAAGTCCGCGCCCCGTCCGGCCGTGCGTCGCCCCCCGGCGGCGGCCGAGGCGGGCCTGCGCCCGGCCATGGGCGAGGCGATCGAAACGCCCTTGGGCGCGCCGGTCGAAGCGACGCCGCTGGACGCGGCGCCGGTCGAGGCGGTATCCGCCCCCCATCATGGCTGACGCAATCCCTACGCCCACCGTCCTGCTTCCCGAAGCCGAGGTCCGTCGCATCGTCGACGACCTGGCCGTCCGCATCGCCCCCGTCATAGACGACGAGACGGTGGCGGCCGTGCTGCTGACCGGCGGCCTGTGGTTCGCCGCCGACCTGACCCGCGCCCTGTCGCGGGTCGGGCGCAATGTCCGCTTCGACGCCCTGTGGCTGGCCTCTTACGGCGATGAACAGTCGAGCCGGGGCCGGATCGACGTCCATGCCGACTTCCAGCGGCCGATCGCCGGGCGTCGGGTGCTGATCATCGACGATGTGTTCGACACCGGCCTGTCGCTGGCCGAGGCGGTGCGGATCGCCACGGAGAAGGGGGCGTCCGAGGTGCTGACCGTGGTCTTCGCCAAGAAGCCCTGGCCTTTGCCGCGCGCGCCCGAGCCGGACTTCGTCGGCTGGGAGGCGCCGAACCGTTTCCTGGTCGGCTACGGTCTGGATCACGCCGGGGCCTTGCGCGGCCTGCCGGATGTCTGTGCGCTGGACTGATTTTCCGGTCTCCTCTGCGGGAGACGGATCAGTTGAGGGTCCGTCGACCGCCGGGCACGTCCAGGCTGAAGGCGGGAATGGCGGCCTCGAACGGGCGGCCTAGGTCGTCGGTCATGGCGTAGCTGCCGACCATCGAACCGGACGGCGTCGACAGCGGGCATCCAGAGGCATAGGCGTAGCGGTCGCCCGGCTGGATCACAGGCTGTTCGCCGACCACGCCCGATCCGCGCACCTCCTCGACATGGCCCTTGGCGTCGGTGATGACCCAGTGGCGAGCGATCAGTTGGACCGGGCTTTCGCGGCGGTTCTCGATCTCGACCTGATAGGCCCAGACCCAGCGCCCGGCCTCAGGGTCGGATTGGCCGGCCAGATAGCTGGGCCGCACGCGCACGCGAATTCCGGCGCTTTCAGTCTCATAGGCGGGGTCGTCGTTCATGCCGTCATGGTCGCCGAGCCTGCGGCAAGGTCAAGCGCCGCCGCTCCGCGCGCGAGCCGGGGGGGCGTGACGCGCGCCAAAACCGTGTAAACGGGCCTGATGCACGTCTTTCATTCCGTTCGCTCGGGCATCCTGCCCTGTCAGTCCATCGAAACCCTGATCGCCGGCGGCGCGATCACCGCCGAGACGCCGTTCGACGCCGACCAGGTGCAGCCCGCCAGTCTGGACCTGCGCCTGTCCGACACCGCCTGGCGGGTGCGGGCCAGCTTCCTGCCCGGCAAGCGCAAGGTCGAGGACCGCATCGCCGACGTGGCCATGCACACGATCGACCTGTCGGACGGCGTGGTTCTGGAAAAGGGCTGCGTCTATATTGCCCGGCTGCAGGAGCGGCTGGCCCTGCCCAAGGGGCTGATCGCCCGCGCCAATCCGAAAAGCTCGACCGGGCGGGTGGACGTCTTCGTGCGCCTGCTGACCGACGCGGGGGCCAGTTTCGACGACGTGGACGAGGGCTATGAAGGACCGCTGTATCTGGAGATCGCGCCCCAGACCTTCTCCATCCTGGTGCGGCCCGGCACGCGGCTGAACCAGCTTCGCCTGAAGGCGGGCGAGCCGCCCAAGCTGGAGACCCGCAGCGTCGGCGTCGACCTTCAGGGGGGCGAGGTGGTGGGCTTCCGCGGCCGCCGCCACGCCGGGGTCATCGATCTGGACAATATCGACGGCCACGACCCGCGCGACTTCTGGGAGCCGTTGTCCTTACGTCGCGGCGAACTGCTGCTGGACCCGGGCGAGTTCTACATTCTGGCGTCCTCGGACGCGGTCGAGATCCCGGTCGATCAGGCCGCCGAGATGACGCCGATCGACCCCTCGGTGGGCGAGTTCCGGGTCCATTACGCGGGCTTCTTCGACCCCGGCTTCGGCACGGACGAGGCGCACGGCGCGGGTTCGCGCGGGGTTCTGGAGGTGCGCACCCACGACACGCCGTTTTTGCTGGAGCACGACCAGATCGTGGCCCGGCTGGTCTACGAACCCCTGACCGAACGCCCGACGCGCCTGTATGGCGAAGGCGGCAGCCACTATCAGAGGCAGGGGCTGAAGCTGAGCAAACACTTCAGGCCGTGGTGATCCGCTCGCAGTGGAGGTCAGAAGCGCCGGATCAGTGAGACGCTGAGCGAATACAGCGTCGGTTCATAGGAGAACCGGCTGCCGGTCCCGGCATAGGCGGGGGCGACCGTTTCGATCGCGTCGTAGCGCGCGAGGCTGGCCTCGCCGTTGATCCGCCAACCGCCGGTCAGTTGGACGTCGACCCCGGCGCCTACGACGGCTCCGACAAGGGTGTCGCTGTTCCGGCTAGCCACCGAGAACTCCCGCGTGCCCCCGTCGAATACGATGCGGCTGTGCAGGACATCCGTAAAGGGCAGGAGGCGAAAGACGGAACTGTTCTGACGTAAGCCGAGGTCGGCCTGGACAACCGACGGACCGGCGAAAGCCGAGACCAGTACGCGGTCGCTGACCGGAAGGCCGACCCTGGCCCGGATCGAAGCCTCGCCGCGGAGTTCGAAGTCGGCCTTCAGGACATCGGTCGTATCGACATAGCCCCAGGACAGGGGAACATAGGGTCGTTGGGTCAGAACATCCGTGCGGCGGAAACTTCCGGGCGCGACCGTGAAGGGCGCGTCGGGTCCGCCGGTCTGGATTTCCCCTTCAAAACCCCAAACCCACCGGCCAGTCTCCATCAACCGTCCGGCCTTGAGGTTGAAGACGTTCGCGCGGTCGAGATTGCGTTCCCGCGTGAAGGTGCGGCCCGCAACGGTCCCGAGATAGGTGATCTGGTTGTCGCGCGCGGGATCGATGGACGCCTCGATATCCCCGTTGCGACCTCCGGTTGTGGCGACGCCCACGCCGACATACCAGCCGCTCCAGCCGCCGTCCTGGGCGGAAGCGGGAAGGGCGAAGAGGGCCGGGGCCAGAGCCAGACCGGCGGCGACGGGCGCAAGACGCATGACAGGTACCATTGATTCGATGACGCATTAACCGGCGCCGACCAATCTGGGCATGATCGCGCGAGCGGTCGATCGGCACAAGCGCCGCGTGGGTTTTTCAGGAAGACCTCTGCAACCGGTCCGGCCGTCCGTCGTCAGCTCAACCGGTCCGCCTTCCTCAACGCCGGGAACATGGCCGCCCACAGGCCCGTCGCCGCCAGCGCGCCGATGCCGCCGAAGACCGCTGCGCCGATGGGACCCAGGATGCGGACCACGACGCCGGAATAGGCCTCGCCCAGTTCGTTGGACGCGCCGATGAACAGCATGGAGACCGAGCTGACGCGCCCGCGCATGGAATCGGGCGTCGAGAGCTGGATCAGGGTCTGGCGGATGTTGACGCTGACCATGTCGGCCGCCCCGCCCACGAACAGGGCCGCAGCGCTGAGCCAGACGATCTTGGACAGGCCGAAGATCAGGGTGCAGACGCCGAACAGGGCCACGGCCCCGAACATCCACAAGCCGCCGCGCCGCACGATGGGGAAGCGCGCCAGATAGACGGCCATGCTCAGCGCCCCGACCCCGAAGGCGGCGCGCAACAGGCCGAAGCCTTCGGGCCCCACGTGCAGGATGTCGCGCGCGAAGATCGGCGTCAGCAGGGCCACGCCCGCGAACAGCACCACGATCAGATCCAATGAAATGGCGCCCAGCACCACCTTGGTGGTCCAGACGTATCTCAACCCCTCGCGCACCGCCTGCCAGCGGCCGTGGGCGGCCTCGGGCGTGATCGCGGGGCGGCCGCTGGTCCTGATCAGCAAAAAGGCGATCAGGCCGAGCAGGAACATGGCCAACGACACGCCATAGGCCAAGGGCGTCGAGACGCCGACGATGACCCCGCCCAGGGCGGGTCCGGCGATGGCCCCGGTCTGGAAGGCGATCGACTGGGCGGCGATGGCGCGCGGCAGGGCGGCGCGGCCCACCACCATGGGCAGGAAGGCTTGGCTGGCCGGGGCCAGAAAGGCGCGGGCGGCGCCGAAGACGCAGGCGACCGACAGCAGGCCCCACAGCGGCGGCGAACCGTGCAGGGCCATGCCCAGGAAGGCCAGGGCGCACAGGGCCTCGACGGCGATGGAGGCGCCGACCGTGGTCTTGCGGTCGCGCCGGTCGGCCATTTCCCCGGCCGGCAGGGTCAGGGCCAGAAGCGGGATGAACTGCACCAGGCCGACCAGGCCCAGATACAGGCTGGCCTGTTCGATCGGATGGTCGCGGCGGGCGATCTCATAGACCTGCCACAACAGGGCCGAGGACTGAACCTGGATGGCCAGGACGGCCGCGATCCGTCCGAACCACAGCAGGCGGAAGTCGTTCAGTCGCCAGGGATTGTCGCCATGCGCCGCCTTCGCGGCCTCGACGACGGACGGGGTGATCGGCTGCGGCGCCTCAGGTGCGTCGGTCATGTTTGGGGTAGGGCGTTCCGTCGCGGTGGAGATAGCGGTCGACCCCGGCGGGCAGAACCATGTCGATATCGGGATAGTCGGCGCCGTCGCCGGTGGGATTGCGCGTTCCGACCTCCAGCAGAACGGCCTCGGCGTTGGAGCGGTTCTGGAGGCTGTGGCCGTTCGGAACCCCGGCCTTCCAGCCGGCGCAGTCGCCCGCCTTCAGCACCATCTCGCCGTCATTTTCGACCAGCACCACCTCGCCGGAGACGACCCAGACGAATTCGTCCTCGGTCTCGTGCCAGTGGCGCTGGCTGGACCAGGCGCCCGCGGGCAGACGCAGCAGATTGACGCCGAACTGGTCCAGCCCGACCGCATCGCCCAGCCGCCAGCGACGCCGCGGCTTGCACGGACCGGCGAATTCCTCGGGATAGGACGTGCCGTGGCCGGTCGGGGCGGCGTCGATGTCGATCTTCGGCATGGGCTTCTTTCCGCTGACGCTTCCCCCTAAAGCATAGGTCCATGAGCGCCGCCATCGATCCCGTCGAACTGACCCGAGACCTGATCCGCCGACCGTCGGTGACGCCCGTCGACGCCGGGGCCATGGATGTGTTGGAGCGGGTGCTGACGGACCTCGGTTTTACTTGCCGCCGCATGGTGTTCGAGGGACCGACCGGCCAGGGCCAGGACGCGCGGATCGAAAACCTGTACGCCCGACGCGGGACGGCCTCGCCCAATCTCTGTTTCGCCGGTCACACCGACGTGGTGCCGACCGGGACCGAGGCGGCCTGGACCGCCGCGCCGTTCGAGGCCGAGGTCCGGGACGGGGTGCTGTACGGGCGCGGGGCCGTGGACATGAAAGGCGGAATCGCCGCCTGGGTCGCGGCGGTGTCGCGGGTGCTGGCCGAGGGCGAGCCGCAGGGGTCTCTGTCCTTTCTGATCACCGGCGACGAGGAAGGACCGGCCCTGCACGGCACAAAACGAGTGGTCGAGGCCCTGACGGCCGAGGGCGAGGTCATCGACGCCTGCGTGGTCGGCGAGCCGTCGTCGCAGCAGGTGCTGGGCGACATGATCAAGATCGGGCGGCGCGGCTCTTTGAACACTTGGATCACGGTGCACGGCAAACAGGGCCACGTCGCCTATCCCGACCGGGCCGCCAATCCGGTTCCGGTCCTGGCCCGTCTGCTGGCGCGGCTCGACGCGCACGCGCTGGACGAGGGCTATCCCGAGTTTCAGCCGTCGAACCTGGAGATCACCACCGTCGACGTGGGCAATCCGGCGACCAATCTGATCCCGGCCGAGGCGCGCGCGCGGCTGAACATCCGTTTCAATCCGGCCCAGACGGGCGACGGGCTGATCGACTGGCTGAACCGCGAGGCGGGCGCCGAACAGGCGGCCTCGGGCCTGAGGATCGAACTGGAGCACCTGTGCTCGGGCGAAGCCTTCCTGACCGAGAAGGGGGCCTTCGTGGCGGCGGTGCAGGACGCGGTGGAGATCGAGACGGGGCGGCGGCCCGAGGCGTCCACGACCGGCGGCACGTCCGACGCGCGCTTCATCCGCGCCATGTGCCCGGTGCTGGAGCTGGGCCTGGTCGGCCAGACCATGCACCAGATCGACGAACGCGCGCCCACAACCGAGATCGAGACCCTGGCGCGGGTCTATCAGCGGGTGATCGAAACGGTGATGGGACGGCTTTCCTCCCCATGAAATGGGGCGGAAAGACTACGGCCGCTCCAGGAAGCGCAGCGCCGTCAGGACGTGCGCCCGGACGCCGACGGGCAGGACCTTTTCGTTGACGTCGAAGGTCGGCGAATGGTTTGGCGGGCTGGCCGCCGGGTCCACGCCGTCGGCCGAGGCGCCCAGATGGAAGAAGACGCCCGGAATCCTGTGCTGGTAAAAGCTGAAATCCTCGGCGACCGTTGTCGGAGGCGTCGCCGGATCGACGTTGTCGACGCCCGCCGCCTCGCGCAGCACCGGGGCCAGCCAGCCGGACAGCTCGGGGTCGTTGAAGACCAGGGCCGCGTTCTGGCGGACGCCGAACTCGGCCGTCGCGCCATAGGTGGCCGCCACATGGTCGACGGCGGCGCGGGCGCGCGCGACCAGGGCGTCGCGCTGGGCCACGTCGAAGGTTCGCAAGGTGCCTGACATCACGGCCCGGTCGGGAATGATGTTGTAGCGGACGCCCGCGTCCAGGGTGGCGATGGTGAAGACGGTCGGGGTGGTGGTCGGGTCGACGGTGCGGGCGGTCAGGGTGTTGATTGTCTGGACCACCTGGGCGGTGGCGGCGATGACGTCGACGCCCTTCCACGGCCAGGCCCCGTGGGTCTGGCGGCCGTTCAGGGCGATGTCGATGCGGTCAGAGGCGGCCATGAAACCGCGCGGACGATAGAAGATCGTCCCCGGCCGTCCCGGCACCACGTGCAGGCCGAAGATCGCTTCGGGGGCCGGGGCCTCCAGCGCGCCCTCGTCGATCATCAGGGCGGCGCCGCCCTTGGGTTCGCCGGGAGGGGCGCCTTCCTCGGCGGGCTGGAAGATGAAGACGACGGTTCCGGCGATCTGGTCCTTCATCCCGGCCAGGACCTCGGCGGCGCCCATCAGCATGGCGACATGGGCGTCGTGGCCGCAGGCGTGGGCGACGGGAACGGTTTGGCCCATATAGGTTCCCGTGGCGGTCGAGGCGAAGGGCAGGCCGGTCGCCTCCTGCACCGGCAAGGCGTCCATATCGGCGCGCAGGGCGACCACATGGCCGGGCCGGGCGCCGCGCAGCACGCCGACGACGCCGGTCTTGCCGACGCCGGTGCGCACTTCCAGCCCCAGGGATCGCAGATGATCGGCGACCACCTGGGCCGTGCGGGTCTCGTTGAAACCCAGTTCGGGGTGGGCGTGCAGATCGCGACGCCAGGCGACGACCCGAGGGGTCACCGCCTCGACGGCGCGAGCGACGGTCTCGACCGGGACGACGGTCTGGGCCAGGGCGGGCGGGGCGATCAGGGCGAGGGCGAGGGCCGTGGCGGCGGCGAGACGACGGGGCATGACGGCGATCCTTACGATGGCGACGGTCATCTGGTCAGGACGTCCACGCTTGCGCAAGCGGACGAACGCGGCGATGCGAAGGGGATGAAGCCGACCTCGCCCGCCTTCATGATGCTGTTTTCCGTCAGCCTGATCGCGGCGGCGGGGAACATGGGGCTGCAATCGGTGCTGCCGGCCATCGGCCGACAGTTCGAACTGGCCGACACCCTGGTGGCTGGGGCCTTCGCCATTTCGGCCCTGATGTGGACCTTCACCTCGCCCTTCTGGGCGCGGCTGTCGGATCGGTTGGGGCGCAAGCGGGTCGTTCTGATCGGTCTGGGCGGTTTCGTCGCCTCGATGGCCGGGTTCGGCGTGGCGGCGACGGCGGGGCTGGAAGGGTGGCTGGCGCCGCTGGTCGCCTTTGGTCTGATGGCGGTGGCGCGCACCCTCTATGGCGTGTTCGGATCGGCCGCGCCGATCGCGTCCCAGGCCTATGTCGCCGATCGGACGACGGCGGCGACGCGCACCCAGGCCATGTCGTTGCTGGCCTCGGCCCAGGGACTGGGCACGGTGATCGGGCCGGTGCTGTCGCCCTTGTTCGTCCTGCCGTTCGTGGGCCTGGCCGGGCCGTTGTACGCCTTCGCCCTGTTGGGCGCGGTCACGCTGGCGGCGGTGTGGCGCTATCTGCCCAGCGGCGAGGCGACCCGCATTCCGACGCCGACCAAGGGCGAGGCGAGGAAGGGATTGTGGCGGGACCCCAGGGTCAGGGACTATCTGCTCTACGGCCTGCTGATCGTCGGTTCGCAGGCGATCAACATCTCGGTGCTGGGCTTCCATGTCATCGACGAAATGGCGGCGACGGGCGTCGGCGTGGGTCAGGCCCAGAATTTCGTGGCCATCGCCATGTTCGCGGGGGCCGTGGGGACGTTGATGGTGCAGTGGGGGCTGATCCCTCTGCTGAAGATGGAGCCGCGCGCCCTGATCCGCTGGGGCGCGGGGCTTGCCCTGCTGGGCAATGTCGTCAGCATCGTCTCGCCCGGCTATTACGGCGTGGTGATCGGTTATGCGGTGGTGTCGATGGGGGTCGGTTTCGCCCGGCCGGGCTTCACCGCCGGATCCTCGCTGTCGGTGGGGGCCAGCGAGCAGGGCGCGGTGGCGGGGCTGATCATGTCGTTGGCCGGGATCAGCTTTCTGGCGCCGCCGGTGATCGGGGTGGCCCTGTATCAATGGGCCGAATGGGCGCCGTTCGTAGCCAATTCCGTGATGTTGGCTGCGGCCCTGGCTCTATGCTGGATCAGTCCGAGGCTGCGGAACGCCCCGGTCGGGTCGGCGGATCGCGAGGATGTCCTGTCGGCGGCCGCGCCGCCCGCGTCTCAGCCGGGTCCCGAAGGCGGAACGCGGACCTGCTGAAACGGTCGAGGCGAGGCGGTCGAGGCTGCGTCAACCCGGAGAACCGCAGCCTCGCCCCCTGGAGTCTCGCCGGCCGCTGACGCGACCGGCGAGTGGGAAGGCGGCCCCTCTACGGGGCGTCTGTAACGGCCACATGACGGCCGTTTGTTTTTCGTGCGCGTGGCACGAACGCGCGCATAGCGGCGCCCTCAAGCAGCGAGCGACCGCGTCGCGAGCGGTAGGGCCTTAAATGTAGCGACGCAGGCTGCGGGCCAGTTCGGAGGCGCCGTCCTTGCCGCCGCGCTTGACCTGGGGCTGGTAGGCGACGCGGGCGTGTTCGACGCAATAGACGCCTTCCGAGGCGCGGCGGCCGCAGAAGCTGAACTCACGCGACGACGGGTCGCCGATCGGCCATTTGCACATATGGGCGCCCAGGGTCATGACCGTGGCCGTGCCGGGCAGATCGGGCATGGGCGGCGGGACCGGGGCGGCCGGAACCGCCGGGCGCGGCTGGGCCGCCTCGATGCGGCGCGGGGCCGAT
>JAFLCT010000091.1 GCA_017302335.1 Caulobacterales bacterium
GGGGGGCGGGCGGAGGGGGCGGAGGGGGAGGGGCTGGCGGCGGCGGCGGCGGAGGGGGCGGCGGCGGCGGCGGTGCGACGGAGCGATAGACATTGGCCGCGTCCCATGTCGTGGCGGCGGGCGGCGGCGTCGCCGGGCGGGGTTTCCCGGGCGCGCCCGTGACCCGAGCCGCAACGGTCTCGGGCGCAGCCAGGGTCGTGGCGGGGGCCACGGCGGCTAGGGAAGCCTCCACCCTGATGAAGCGAACGACCGGTTCGGCGCTGGGCGGATTGAGCGCCAGGATCAGAGCGACGGAGGCGGCCAGCGCCGTTCCGCTCCAAGCCAGGGCCGGATGGGTGACGGCGCTTCTCCAACGCAGGACGGCGGCCGCCGCCACGGGTTCGGGGCGGACCAGCCGATAGCCGACCTGGCGGACGGTCTGCACATCGGCGCCGCAGCCGTCGCACTCGGCCAGGCGACGGCGCAATTGATAGACGGCACGGGCCATGACGCCGTCGACGACATTCAACCCGCTCCACACTTCAGCCAGCAGGGCCTCGCGCGTCGTCACCTCTCCCGGCCGCCGCATCAGACAGACCAACAGGCGCATGACCTTCGGCTCCAGCGCCACGATCCGGTCGCCCTTGGCCAGACGATTGAACAGCGGCTCGACCGTCCAGGCGCCCAGTCGGAAGGGCGCCGTCTCGTCTTCCTGCGTCGGCTTGAGAGCCATGCCTGTCCTCCCTGGCGAGACGACAGGGGACCGCCGGATCAGGGCATTAAGGTGGCGTCAGGTCTCGGTCGTTTCCAGCAACGCCCGGATCGGCGCCCAGGTGCGGCGGTGCGCCGGACATGGACCGAAGGTCTGGAGCGCCTTCTGGTGAACGGGGGCGTTGTAGCCCTTGTGCCCGGCGAAGCCGTAGCCGGGATAGACGGCGTCCAGTTCGATCATCAACCGGTCCCGCGCCGTCTTGGCCAGGATGGACGCCGCCGCGATCGACAGCGACAGGCCGTCGCCGCCGACCACCGGGCGCACTTCGCACGGCAGGTTGAAGCGATAGTTGCCGTCGACCAGAGCCGTGGCGGGCGACGCCGCCAACGCCTCGACCGCCCGGCGCATGGCCAGGCCGGTGGCGTGCAGGATGTTCATCTGGTCGATCTCCTCGACCGAGGCGAAGCCGACGCCCCAGGCGACGGCGCGGGCCTTGATCTCGACCTCCAGGGTCTCGCGTCGGGCGGCGGTCAGGGCTTTGGAGTCGTTCAGGCCCGCCGGGATGTCGTCGGGGTTCAGGATCACCGCCGCCGCCGAGACCGGTCCCGCCCAAGGTCCCCTGCCCGCCTCGTCCACGCCGCACACGGGACCGCCGTCCGCGTCCAGCACCGCCTGTTCCAGGGCGAAGGTCGGAGACGGCCTGGGCGACTTGGCGCGCCCGGCCGTCAATCGACGCTCATGGCGCGAACCGGTTCATGACGCAGACAGGTCTGGACATGGTCGTTGACCATGCCGGTCGCCTGCATGAACGCATAGACAATCACCGGGCCGCAGAAGTTGAAGCCGCGCGCCTTCAGCGCCTTGGCCATGGCGACCGATTCCGGCGTCTGGCTCGGCACATCGGCCGGGGTCGGCCGCGCGCCCTGGATCGGCTTTCCATCGACGAACGACCACAGCCAAGCCGAGAAATCCTCGCCGTTCTCCTGCATCTCCAGGAAGATCTGCGCACCCCGGATCGCGCTGTCGATCTTGGCGCGCGAGCGGATGACGCCGGGGTCCGCCAGCAGCCGCGCCCGGTCGGCGTCGTCATAGGCCGCCACCTTGACCGGATCGAAGCCGTCGAAAGCGGCGCGCAAGCTTTCGCGCTTACGCAATATGGTGATCCAGGCCAGACCGGCCTGAAAGCCGTCCAGCACCAGCTTCTCCCACAGGGCGCGCGCGTCGTATTCGGGCACGCCCCATTCCGTGTCGTGATAGGCGACATACAGCGGGTCGGTCCCGCACCAGGCGCAACGGCGGATCGATCCTGATTCGGTCATGGGACCACCTTCGCCTCCTCCCGCACCGTCCGACAAGCCGCACCGTCGTCATATCTCGAAAGTCGTGGCCGACCGGCGGTTTGTGGCACTAGGGTCGAAGCCGAGGCAGGAAGGGAAACGACGATGCACCGTGCGATCTGGGTGTTGATCGCCCTCCTGAGCCTGGGGTCCCCCGCGATGGCTCAGGTCCCTTCGCCGCCGGGCGTCTCGTTGGAGGCTGTCGCCGTCGCCGTGGACGCCGGCGACCTGGCGGTTTTGCGCGCCGCCTCGGCCGACCGCGCCCTGATCGACAGCCTGCGCGAAAGCGACCCCGAGACCCTGATCGCGTTTCAACTGGCCCTGGCCCAGGCCTACGCCGAGGCGGGCCTGAAGGAGGAGGCGGTCACCGCCTATGAACAGGCCTTGATGTCGATCATGATGTTCCGGGGCCAGGGCGACATCTCGATGATCGAGCCGCTGGAAGCCGTCGCCGCCCTCCAGAGCGATCCCGCCAGACAGGCGCGCTGGCTTCAGGCCGCCTTCGACATCCGCGAGCGGGTGTGGGGCCAGAACAATCCCAACCTGGGTCCCTACCGCGATCGGCTGAACACGGCCCGAAGCGCCGCCGGGCTGGAGATCTCCGCCCCGAGCGGCGGCGTTCGCGCGGGAGACCCGAATTTCGATCTGGTCGACGTCTATTACGCCACCCACCGCGAGGCGACGGGCCGAAGCGAACCGTCCGAAGCCTTCGGCGGTCGGCGCGGCGCCCTCAGCTTCGGCGTGGCCGAGGTCAGCGTGCCGCGCGACCGCGCGCCGGGGTCCATCCCGCGCCCCTCGGTCTGGACCTTCGAGTTCCGGCCCGATCCCAACAAGCACATGATCCTGAATACGGTCACGCCGATCGCCGATCGCGACAGCTTCTTTCGGCGCGTCACACAGGTCGTGGCCGACAGCGGGCGCAAGGAGGCTTTCGTCTTCGTGCACGGCTACAACACCAGCTTCGAAGGCGCCGCCATCCGCGCGGCGCAACTGGCTGTCGACATGAACCTGGACGGAGCCGCCATCCTCTATTCCTGGCCGTCGCGCGCATCCCTGCTGGGGTACGCCGCCGATACCCGCACCGTGGCCGACGAGGCCCTGCTGGACGACGTCGCGGCCTTCCTGACCCAGGTCGCCAATGAGACCGGCGCCGAGCGGGTGCATCTGGTGGCGCATTCCATGGGCAATCGGGTGCTGATGCGTGCGCTGGACCGGATCGCGGCGCGCGACGCCGAAAGCGAGCCGCTGTTCAATGAAGTGGTTCTGGCCGCCGCCGACGTGGGGGTGGACGAGTTCCAGGCCACCCTGCCCCGCATTCTGTCCGTCGGCGAACGCTACACCCTGTATGCTTCGGGCCGCGACCGGGCCTTGCAGATCTCGGAACAGGTCAACGCCATGCGCCGCGCCGGCGACGCGCGCACCATCATGGTCCAGCCGGGATTGCAGACGGTGGACACCACCGCAGCCTCGGGCGGCTTGCTGGGCCATGACGATTTCGCCGGCAGCGCCCTGGCCGACTTCCGCGCCGTGATGTGGCTGTCGCTGGCGCCGGAGCGGCGCTGCGTGCTGGAGACGGCCCAGGCCGACGGCGGCCGTTATTGGGCCTTCGGCGGCGGCGACTGCCCGGAGCAGGAGTTCGAGGAGGCGACCGAGCTGGTGCGCGCCACTGGCGCCATCGACCGCGCCCTGGCCAAGCTGGACGACGACATCTCCAAGGCGGCCATAGCGACCCGCGCCTCGTTGATCCGCAAACGCGACCGATTGCAGTCGATCTTCGGCGCGGCGGCTACGCCAGCCAGTCCGGGCGCCGCACGCTGACCGGACGACCATCCGCCGTCAAGTCGCCGTCGATCCGGTCCAGACGCAGCAGGGCCATGGCCGCGCCGTCCCGGCCGGTCAGCACCTCCCCGGCGCGCAATTCGCCGTTCAGCACCTCGGTCCCCGACGCGGGCGGCGGACCGTCGAAGGCGATGGGCAGCATCCGGTTCTTGATCACGCCGCGCCGCTTCATGCGCGAGGTCGTCTCCTGGCCGACGAAACAGCCCTTGTGGAAGTCGACGCCGTTCAGAAGGTCGAAATCCGCCTCGATCGGATAGTGGCGGTCATGGCCGCCGTCCGCCGCCGGGTCGGGAACGCCGACAGCGAGGCGATGCGCCTGATAGTCAGCTTCGGTCGCGTCTTCATCGGGACCTTCGCCGAGGCGACGCCCCCCGAGGTCGGCCAGGCGCGGATCGGGCGCGAAACCGTCCGCGACGTTCGGCCATGACGCCAGGACCGGCCGATCATCCGCGCTGATCTCGACCTGGGCGCGCAGGCGATAGAGCGTCAGACGCTTGATCAGGTCGGCGCGCCGATCCGCAGCGACATCCAGCATCACGGCATCGCCCTCGCCCCACAGAAACAGGTCGAACAGCAACCGCCCCGGCGGCGACAGCAAGGCGCCGAATCGCGCCTCGCCCTCGCCCAGGGTCTCGACATCCTGGGTCAACAGATTGTGCAGGAAGCTTCGTGCGTCGGGTCCGGCGACGCGGACCAGGGCGCGCGAGGAAAGGCGGGCGACGGACATGGTCGCAACATAGGGCGCTTCGCCCACGCCGCCAGTACGACGATCTCTAGCCGCCCAGATAGGCCCGCAACGGCGTCAGGTCATAACCGGCGGCCGAGGCGGCGGCGGCGATCTCGTCCGCCGGGCGGCTTCCGGCGACGGCCAAGGCCCACAGATAGGTGGTGCGCGTACCGGTGCGGCAGAAGCCCAGGATCGGACCCGGCAACTCCTCCAGGGCCGCGCGCATGGCGTCCGCCTCGACTTCTCTCAGGGCGCCCGGCCGCACGGGGATGTGGCGAAAGCCCAGGCCCGCCGCCTCGGCGGCTTGCCGCATCTGATCGGCTGAAGGCTGGCCCGGCTCCTCGTCGTCGGGACGATTGGAGACGATGGCGCCATAGCCGCGCGCCGCCGCATCGGCGACCTCGGCCAGGGCGATCTGCGGCGCGGCGTGCAGGCGGTCGTCCAGGATGCGAATGTCCATGCGAGGTCTCCTTTTGCGGGTTCGGGCTTAATCGCGTCGGGGCGCCGCCTCAAGAGACGCGCAAGGCGTCCAGACCCAGGGCGACCGCGCCCAAAGGCCCGGCGCGGGCGCCCAGGGCCGGGTGAACCAGATAGGCGTCGATGTCCCGCTCGATCCGTGCGGCGACGGCGTATCCGCCCAGGCTGTCCATCACCGCGCGACGCAGTCGAGGCAACAGGTGCGGCTGTCCCATGCCCACGCCGCCGCCCAGCAGAATGCGCTGGGGCGACACGGTGCAGATCAGGTTGTGGCATAGCCCGGCCAGGGCCTGGACCGCCTGGTCCCAGGCCGGGTGATCGACGGCCAGGGTTTCGGCGGGCGCCCCGGCACAAGCCGCCACGGCGGGACCCGAGGCCAACCCCTCGACACAGTCGCCGTGAAACGGACAGACGCCGGGAAACCGATCGTCGGCCCGTCTGGGAACACGCAGATGACCGGCCTCGCAATGGCCCAGACCCCGGAGCGGGCGTCCGGCCGTGATCACGCCGACGCCGACGCCCGTGCCGACGGTGATGTAGGCGAAGCTCGACAGGTCCCGCGCTGCACCCCAACGGCCCTCGGCCAGGGCCGCGCCATTGACGTCGGTGCCCAGGCCGACCGGAACGTCGAACACACGCGCCATAGCCAAAAGGTCCGCCCCCTCCCATCCCGGCTTGGGCGTGGCGAGGACATGGCCGTGGGCGGGCGAGGCGGGATCAAGCTCCAACGGGCCGAAACCGCCCAGGCCGATGGCCGCAAAACCGTGACGGCGTCGCATATCGGCCAGAACGTCGGCGACGGCGGCCAGGGTCGCATCGGCGGTCGTGGTGTCGATGCGCGTCTGTTCCACCACCTCGTCAGGTCCGCGCGCCAGCAGGCAGACGACCTTGGTTCCGCCCAGTTCGACGCCCGCGATCAGTGGTGATTCCGCCATGTCCGTTTCCATCGACCGCGTGGGCCGCCAGTCGGTCGACACCCTTAAACACTCTCTGCCCTGGGCAAAGGCGGTGAAATCCCACGCCCCGCCTCACCCCCGCCCAAGTTGGGGATATACGAGCGAAATTAAGTAGCGGCCGAGTGTTGGCCGATCAGTAAGCGTCAGTTGATTTGAGTATGAACGGCGGACAACCGGCCCGTCAGCTTGGGTTCGCCAGGCCCCTGCCATTTCCCCCCTCGACGCCGAATAGCGGCGGTCTTGAGGGGGCGTGGCCATGAAGGTCGCAATCATCGCGGGCACCCGGCCCGAGGTCATCAAACTGGCGCCCGTTCAGGCGGCGCTGAAGAGCCACAAGCGTTTTCAACCGATCTGGATATCGACCGAACAGCAGGGCGAACTGAATCGACAGGCCCTGGCCGATCTGGGCGTCATGCCCGATGTCCGCCTGGCCCCGCCGTCGCCCGACCGATCCGTCGGCGGCCGTTTCGCCCAGATCATGGACCGGCTGGACGAAGCCTTCGCCCGCATCGAACCCGACATGGTTCTGGTCCAGGGCGACACCTCCAGCACCGGTGCGGGGGCCATGGCCGCCTTCGGACGCCGCATCCCGGTCGGTCATGTCGAGGCGGGTCTCAGAACGTTCGACCTCGACCGCCCCTTCCCCGAAGAGGCCTGGCGCTGCGTCGTCGGTCAATTGGCCACGGTCCATTTCGCCCCCACCCTGGCGGCGGCCGACAATCTGCGTCGCGCGGGCGTGGCTTCCGACCGCATCCACGTCACCGGCAACACCGGCATCGACACGGTCCGCCTGATCGGCGACCGGGTCGCGCCCGAGCCTCTGACCAACGGTCTGCGCCGCATCCTGGTCACCCTGCACCGCCGCGAAAACTGGGAGAGCGGGCTGGAAGACGTGCTGCGCGCGCTGCTCGATCTGCGCGACCGACTGGCCGATATCGAGATCGTCTTCGTGGCCCACGCGAATCCCATGCTGCGCGAGCGGGTTTTCACCTACCTTGGCGATCAACCCCGCGTTCGGATCATCGGCCCATTGGACTACCCCGCCTTCATCGCCCAGTTGAGAAGCGCCAGCCTGGTGCTGTCGGACTCCGGCGGCGTGCAGGAAGAGGCGCCCGTGTTCGGCGCCCCGGTCCTGGTGTTGCGCGAATCCACCGAGCGCATGGAGGCCGTCGAAGCTGGCGTCGCTCGGCTGGTCGGGGTCGATCCCCAAGCCATTGTGAGTGAGACTGTTCGACTGATGACCGATGAGACCCAGCGGATGGAGATGGTGCGCGCCGTCAGCCCCTTCGGCGACGGCCAGGCTTCGGGCCGGATCGCCCATATTCTCGAGACCGTGCTGATCCCAGCCCGCGACGACCGGCAGATCCAGGCGGCGGTCTGATCTCATGATCCCGGGGGCGACAATTCGGATGCAGGCGGCGGCGGTTGACGCGTCCGCCTGGCTGGCCGCCCATCCGGTGACCGGCGACGAGGTTCACGCCTGGGTCCTGAGCTATTGGGGCTTCTTGCAGATCGCGGTCATGGTGTCGGCGGTGCTGATCCTGATCTCGTCGATGGACGATATGATCATCGACCTGGCCTATTGGTACCGCCAGATCGTGGGCTTCTTCACCTTCTGGAAGCGGCCGCCGAAACAGGCGTGGCTGGAGAAATGCCCCCAGAAGCGGATCGCCATCATGGTGCCCGCCTGGCAGGAATCCGACGTCATCGCCAATATGGTGGCCAACACCTTCAAGACCTTCGACTACGACCGCTTTCACCTGTTCGTCGGGGTCTACGCCAACGACCCGGACACCCGGCGCGAGGTGGAGAAGGTGCGCCGTCTGTTTCCCAACGTGCATCGCGCCGAGGTGCCGCATGACGGGCCGACATCCAAGGCCGACTGTCTGAACTGGATCGTTCAGAACATCCTGCTGCACGAAAAGCGCACGGGCGAGACCTTCGACGTCTTCCTGATGCATGACGCCGAGGACGTGGTGCATCCGTTCGGCCTGAAGACGGTCAACTGGTTCATCGACGACGCGGCCATGATCCAGATGCCGGTGCTGTCGATGGACCGCAAATGGACCAAGCTGGTCGCCTGTCACTACATGGACGAGTTCGCCGAGTTCCACACCAAGGACCTGCCGGTGCGTTCGGCCCTGTCGCGCATGACGCCGTCGGCCGGAGTGGCCACGGCCTTTCACCGCCTGGCGATGCTGGCCCTGGTCGAGGAGAAGAACGGCCAGCCCTTCAACACCGACAGCCTGACCGAGGACTATGATGTCGCCCACCGGCTGAGCGCCCTGGGCTATCCGTCGCAGTTCGTAAGGTACCACGCGCGCGTGCCGCGCCAGCGCAAGGCCTGGTTCAGGAAGGGCGAGGTGACCTATCGCCGCCGTGAACTGGTCGCGACCAAGGAATTCTTCCCCGACAAATTCTCGACCAGCGTGCGCCAGAAGGCGCGCTGGATGCTGGGCATCTCGCTGATGGGCTGGCAGCAGTTGGGCTGGTTCGGCAGCGCGGTGAACCGCTACTATCTGTTCCGCGACCGAAAGGCCCTGTTCACCGCCCCGACCGGTATGTTCGGCTATGTCATCGTGGCTCAGGTGCTGGGGATGTGGGGCATATCCCTGATCTGGCCCCAGGCGCTGGACCTGCCGCCCATCATCGAGAAACAATGGGTCTGGGTCGTCGTCGGCATCAACTTCCTGTTCCTGGTCAACCGCATCCTGCACCGGGCCTGGTTCACCCTGATCAATCACGGGCTGAAGCACGTCTGGTTGACCCCGGTCAGGATCGTGACCTCGAACCTGATCTCGTTCGGCGCCTTCTGGCGGGCCATGCGGCAGTATCTGACCCATCTGATCACCGGCAAACCCATCGCCTGGGACAAGACCCAGCACGCCTATCCGTCGCTGCAAGAGCTGCAACAGGGCGGCGGTCGACTGGGCGACACCCTACGGTTCTGGAACCATGTGTCCGAAACCGACCTAGCCCGCGCCCTGAGCGAACAGAAGAACCGTTATCGGCCGCTGGGTCTGATGTTGCTGGACCTGGGCGCGATCGAGGACGAATTCCTGGCCGAGGCCTTCGCCGAGCGGGGCGAGACCTACGCCTCGATGTTCGACCCCTTCCAGATCGACCGTTCGGTGCTGACCTTGTTGACCCCGCAAGAGGCCGCGACCTTCGGCGCCGTGCCGTTGCGCCGGACCAACGGCTCGGTCGACGTGGCCCTGGCCGAACCCCTGCCGCCCGCCAGGCGCGGCGAGTTGGAGCGGATCCTGGGCCGCCAGGGCGTGAAGAACGTGCGTTTCCTGTTCGCGCCGCTCAGCGACATCGCCTTCGCCATCCGTTTCGCCTGGTCGCCCGAACCCTTCGCCGACGTACGGCGACAGGTGGCGCGGCTGCGCGCCTCGGGCGGAATGGACGCCTCGCAGGAAGCGATGCTGTGGCGTTCGGTTCGGGCCGGCTATGCGCGGCTGGGCGACCTGTTGGTGCGCCAGGGCGTGTTGGGCCACGCCGATCTGCAATCGGCCCTGGCCGCCGCGCGCGCGAACGGCAAGTCCCTGGGCGAGGCGCTGATCGCCTCGCAATCCGTCGGCCGCGATCAGGTCGAGGCGGCCCTGGCCGAACAGAAGAACGCCCAGTGGGTCAATGACGCCCTGCTGGCCGCCCTGAAATCTCCCGTTGGCGATCGCGAACCGGCGCCGCACGATTGAGACCATGTCCATGACCCCTCGCCCCACCCGCCTGATCCTCGCCGCCGTCGCGGCCATGGCCCTGCCCGCCCTGACGCCCGCCGTCGCCGCGGCCCAGGACCCCGCCGCCGTCCAGGCCGCCCAGGACGGCTATGAC
>JAFLCT010000092.1 GCA_017302335.1 Caulobacterales bacterium
TGGCGGCTGCGGCGCCCGATCGCGCCCAGGCGGTGCGGCGCATCGGCCAGGCCCTGGGCGACAGCGCCGCGATCTGCGCCCTGAACCGGCCCGCCGATATCCAGATCGGGCGACGGCTGGGCGCGACTCTGGCCGCCGCCCAGGCCCTGTCGCCGGAGTATCGCGCCGATGCGGCGACGGCGGGCGAGGAGATCGTGCGTCTGCGGGCCACGGGCCGGACCAATCCCGGCTGTGCGGCCGAGCGGCGGGCGTTGAGCGAGACGCCCCGATGATCGGCCTGATCCTGTTTCTGGCGACGCAAGCCGCCGCCCTGCCCGCTGCGCGGCCCTGCACGGCGGCCGAAACCGCAGAACTGACCCGTGCGACCGACGCCCCCTATGGCCTGTCGTGCCGCGCCGTACTGGCGCCGGGCGCGCAGGTGACGCGGCGGATCGTTATCGAGGGGTCCGAGGCCTCGGGCGCCGGAATCGATTGCCGGGGCGGCGCCCTGGGCGTGCCGGGACGACAGACCACCACCCGCACCCCGACCGTTGCCGTGTTGTCGCGGCGGCTGGAGGAACCGAGCTGGAGCCGACCGACCGACATCGAGCTGACCAACTGCGTCGTTCACGGCGCGGTGCGCATCTGGGGCATGGGGGCGAACGGCCGGATCGAGGACCTGCGCGCCTCGTCGCGCACGGCGGACCACACCGCCGCCGCCCAGACCGCAGCGCCCACGCGCGTGCGCCTGACCGACGTGACCTTTTCAGCCACCGGCTCGATCCCCCTGTATGTCGGACCGGGCGTGACGGCGGTGACGGTCGAGCGGCCGCGCTTCACGGGCCGATCGGTATCGACGGCCGTCTATCTGGACGCCGAGAGCGCGGATAACGCCGTGACCGACGGCGTCTTCGACATCCGCACCGGCCGCGAACAGATCGCCGTGGACGGTTCGGCCCGCAACCGGATCACGGGCAATCGCTTCGACCTGCGCGGTCGAGGCGGCGTCTTCCTGTACCGCAACTGCGGCGAGGACGCGGTGATCCGCCACCAGACCCCGTCGGACAATCAGATCACGGACAATGTCTTCACCCGCGCCGGCTGGTTCCGGCCGCGCGCCGTGGTCGTGGGCGCGCGCGAGGGAAATCGGCTTTACTGCCGTGATGATGCGGGCTGGCCGTTCGGGTCCAGCCTGGACGACGGCGACCACGCCACAGGCAACATCACGACGCGCAACGCCGTGCGGCGCTAGCGGCCCAGCAGCGGCCCGTAGAGATCGGTCCTGCGGTCCCGGAAGAAGCCCCAGGCGGCGCGGTGGCGATCCAGGAAATCCAGGTCGAAGCTGTGCACCAGCACGCCCTCTTCGTCCCGCCCCAGGCTCTCGACCAGATCGCCGCGATGATCGGCGATGAAGGAATGGCCATAGAAGGTCTGGCCCGCCGCCGTCACCTGCTCATGGCCGATGCGGTTGGCGCCGACCACCGGCACGATGTTGGATACGGCGTGACCCTGCATGGCGCGTCGCCAGGGTTCGGCGGTGTCCAGGCTGTCGTCATGCGGCTCGGTGCCGATGGCGGTGGGATACATCAGCACCTCGGCGCCCATCAGCATCATGGCGCGCGCGGTCTCGGGGTACCATTGGTCCCAGCATATGCCGACGCCGATGCGGCCGAAGCGGGTGTTCCAGACGCGGAAGCCCGTGTCGCCGGGGCGGAAATAATATTTCTCCTGATAGCCGGGACCGTCGGGGATGTGGCTCTTGCGATAGACGCCCAGGGCCGAACCGTCCGCGTCCAGCATGACCAGGGAATTGTAATACTGCGGCCCGTCACGCTCGAAGATCGAGACCGGGATGGCGACGCCCAATTCCTGGGCCACCGGCGCGAGCTGGGTCACGCACGGGTGCTCGCGCCACGGATGGGCGTGGGCGAACCACTGCTCTTCCTGGCTGACGCAGAAATACGGACCCTGGAACAGCTCGCTGGGCAGGATCACCTGAGCGCCTCTGTCGGCGGCCTCGCGGATGAAGCCGATCGTCTTGTCGATATTGGCCTGCAAGTCCTCGCCATAGGCGGTCTGGATCGCGGCGACGGAGATTTTGCGAGTCATGTGGCGGCCTGGTGACGAGTGCGAGTGAGCGAGAAGTGAGCGATCATCGACGATCCTGCAATGAACGTAGAAGACCGGTCGCCATCCGGCCTAGCTCCAGCAAATCGTCGAACAGGGCGCGGTGCGTGGCCTCGTCGATATAATCGAGCCGCCGCGCGATGATGAGTAGGGTTTCAAGCTCGGCCAGCGATCCTCGCGCGATGCCGATGAAATGGAGGAACTCGCCCGATGTCCTGCGGCCAGCGCCTTCAGCGATATTCGCGGGCACGGACACGGCCGCCCGGCGGACCTGGTTCACCAGTCCGTATTGCTCGTGCTTGGGCCAGTCGTTTGTGACGCGATAGAGTGTTTCCGTGAGATCCAGACTGATTTGCCAGACCTTCAGATCACGGTGGCTGCGGGTTGCGCATTCGCTCAACCCTTGCTCACTCGCACTCGTCACCCCCTTGGCTCCTGCTGAGAGATGCAGTGAAACGATCCGCCGCCGGTCAGGATGGCGGTCGACGGCAAGGGAATGATCTCACGGTCGGGAAAGACCGTCTCCAGGGCCTCGCACGCCAGGCGGCCGGCGACCGCGTCGCCATAGGTCGGCACGATGACGGCGCCGTCGGCGATCAGGAAATTCATGTGGCTGGCCGGAACCGGGCGCTCGTCCTCGTCCAGGATCAGGCCCGGCGAGGGAATGTGCAGGACGCGGATTGGACGGCCGTCGGCGTCGGTCATGGCCGAAAGCGCACGGGCGGTCTCGTCATAGACGTCCGCATTGGGATCGTTCGGGCCGAAGGCGATCGGACAGGCGACGACGCCCGGCGCGACGAAACGAGCCAGATTGTCGACGTGGCCGTCGGTATGGTCGTTCAGCAGGCCGTCGCCCAGCCAAAGCACCTTTTGCGCGCCCAGGGCGGCCGCCAGGGCGGTCTCGGCCTCATCTTGCGTCCAGCCGGTGTTGCGGTTGGGGTTCAACAGGCACTGGCGGGTGGTCAGAATGGTCCCCGCGCCGTCATGGTCCAGGGCGCCGCCTTCCAGGATGAAGGCGTGACGATCCAGCGGCGTGTCGGCATGGGCGGCGATCTGGTCGGCGACCGTGTCGTCGAACGGCAGGTCGTATTTTCCGCCCCAGCCGTTGAAGCGGAAGGCGGCGGCGCGGGCCGAGGCTTTTCCGAAGATCGGGCCGGTGTCGCGCAGCCAGATGTCGCCGAAACGGCCGGACACGACCTCGACCCCCTCCACGCCGTCGAACCGGGCGCGGGCGTCGGCCAGGGCGTCGGCGTGGCCGACCAAGAGGCGCACCTGCTCGCGGCCGGGACCGGCCAGGGCGCGGACCAGGGCCTCGACCTCGGCCTGGGCGGCGTCCAGATCTTCCCGCCACAGCTCGGCGTGGCTGGGCCAGCCGACCCACATGGCCCGGTGCGGGGTCCATTCGGCGGGGATGACGGTCATCGGCGGCAGGTCCTGAAACGACGGCGGGGACGAAAGCGGGCCAGATAGCGATCCCGCCGCCCCGCTTCAACCGACCGGGACCGGAAAGGCCATAGCACAAAAGGAAAGGGCGGCTCCTTTCGGAACCGCCCTGACCGATTTGGATCGCCGTGCGTCGCTTAGAACTCGAAGCGGACGCCCAGTTTGATCTGCCAGGTCGAGGCCGGCAGGATCTGCTGCGGACGACGGGCGACCTGGCCGGTGTCGACCGTGGTGTTGCCCGACACCAGGTTCGGCGTCTGCAGTTGCGAGTAGTTGAACACCGCGTTCGGGGTGGCGCAGCTCGTGGCCACGCCGCCCGGGGTCTGACAGGCCAGGACGACCGTGCCGACGCCGCGATAGAACGGATACTGCTCGGTCACGCCCCACTTCGGGTTCAACATATTGCCGAAGTTTTCGACGTCCATGTAGAATTTCAGCTTGCCGGTCGGGACGAACGGCACCGGCAGTTCCTGCGACAGACGCAGGTCCACGGTGGTGACGTCGGCCGAGCGGAAGGCGTTCCTGGGC
Organism: Caulobacterales bacterium; assembly: GCA_017302335.1. Lineage (GTDB taxonomy): Bacteria > Pseudomonadota > Alphaproteobacteria > Caulobacterales > Caulobacteraceae > Brevundimonas. The sequence continues at coordinate 4,078 of JAFLCT010000092.1, forward strand.
GCGATCGAGCCGGCGTATTTGATCAGGCCGGTGCTGCGCAGGAAGGCGTTGAAGTCCGTCAGGTTGACGCCCGTGTAGGTGATGCGCGGGTCCGACGTGGCGGTGACGTTGCCCGAGCTGTCCACTTGCGGGACGTAGAACAGTTGGTTCGAGGTGCCCAGGGCGCCCGAGTAGGATTGCGGCACAGCGTTGCCGAAGTCGTTGTCGAAGCTGCCGCTGCGGCTGTTGTGGAAGACGTAGGAGAACGGCAGGCCCGAACGACGCTGGGCGAAGACGTTGACCGAGGTCTGGTTGTCGCCGAACAGCTCACGCGCCCACGACACATTGACCGAGAAGCGCTCGCGCACTTCGTAGTCCGAGGTGGCCAGGACCGGGTTGTTGTGGTCGGCCGAAGCGAAGCGGACGTACGAGGAGTCCGGCTGCGACGAGGTCAGCGGGTTGCCGTCCTCGGCCTCGGTGTAGGTGTAGGACGCCCGGACATCCAGGCCGTCGAAGACGCCTTCGTTCCACGACTTCGAAGCCGTCAGGGCCGCCGACATCGACGAACCGCCGTCGTCCAGGTTGGTCAACATCAGATCGAAGACGTTGGCGCCCGTGACGCCCGTGGTCGAGCGGCCGTAAACCGGGCGGCCGTCCGGCGCGGTGCCGATCTGCACGGCGCGCAGGTCGGTGTAGTACAGGGCGTTTTCGAACGCATTGTACAGGAAGTCCGCTTGCAGGCGGAAATCTTCGATCAGCGGCAGCGAGAAGTCGCGGCCGATGGTCAGATTGTACTTCCAGGCCGAGGGGATCTCGAAGTTCGGATCCATGGCCACCACGTTGCCGTTGCCAGGCGTGAAGGTGCAGTTCAGACCCGACGGCGGCGTGGTCAGGCTGGTGATGCCCGTGACGGTGCCAGTGCAGACCGAGTTGGTGATGCGGGCGCCGTCGTTGCCGAAGGGGTTGCCGATCTGAACGTTGGTGCCGATCGTCGAGAAGCGGCCGACGCCGCCCGAGATGGTCCAGGCGCCCGGCGTCCAGTTGAAGCCCAGGCGCGGCATGAACAGGTCCTTGCCGTCCAGGTTCGCGGTGTTCTCGAAGCCCTGACGCGACACGAAGTTGGTGTTCAGGACCGGACGGTCGTCCATCGAGTACCACTCGTAGCGCAGACCGAACGACAGACGCAGGTCCGAGGTCGCCTGCCAAGTGTCTTCGCCATACAGCGAGGTCAGGTCGTAGCCGAAGTCCACGGCGCCGTTGCGGGCGGTGCCCATGGTCGCCGGAACCGTGCCGCCGGTCGGGTCGACCGCGCCGCGGATGAACAGGTTCGAACCCGAGATGCGGCCGGCCAGGAAGTCGGCGTAGCTGGCGAAGGTCCAGGAACCCAGCGACTGCGACACGAAGACGTTCAGGAAGTCGCGACGCTCGTTGCGGGCGCCGAACATGAAGTCGTGCGCACCCCAACTATAGCGGGCGATGCCTTCGTAGGCCGTGGTTTCGCTGTACAGATAGTTGTCGTGACGGAAGTTATCCGCGCCGAACTGGATCTGCGGCGAACCGGTGCCGGCCAGAACGCCCGGCAGGTCCGAGACGTTGACCGTGACCTGGCCGACCGACAGGCCGCCGACCGGACGCGATTCCGTTTCGGTTTCCTTGTAGGCGTAGCGCAGTTCGGTCGAGAAGTTCGGCGTCCACTGCGAGTTCAGTTGGGCGTTGTAGGTGGTCAGGCGCTCGTCCTTGATCCACTGGGTCGATTCCAGACCCACGCGCGGCTGCGACAGGCTGTCGCCGTTCGGGAAGGCCGAGGTCGACGAGCCGTTGAACGAGGTGCCGGTCGTTTCCTGATAGGTGATGGCCAGGCGGTGATCGTCGTTGATGTTCCAGTCGATCTTGGCCAGGTATTTCTCGTCGTTCACCGGCGGGGCCGCCGTCACCCACGAACCGGGATCATAGCCGTAACGGGCCAGGGCCGCGGCGCGGAAGGTGTCGATCGCGGTGGTGGTGATGCGCGGCACTTCCGACGAGAAGCCGCCGCCGACCGGACCTTCGTCCAGCGAGAACTGCGATTCGAACTTCTCGTACGACAGGAAGAAGAACAGGGTGTCGCGGATGATCGGGCCGCCCAGGGTCGCGCCCCAGGTGGTTTCCTCGAAGGTGCGGTTGTACGGGATCAGGTTGTTGAGACCGTAGGCCGGGTTGCGGGTGCCGTCGGGCAGACGGGTGCGGTTGTCATAGCCCCAGTAGCGGTCGCCCAGCATCGAGTCGTCGGACTTCTCGTAGAAGGCCGAACCCGAGAAGCTGTTGGTGCCCGACTTGGTCACGGCGTTCACGGCGCCGCCGATGAAGCCGTTGTTGATGACGCTGAAGGGCGAGGCCGACACGTTCACCGCCTGGACCGAGTCCAGCGAGATCGGCGACCGTTGGGTCGGATAGCCGTTGCCGTTCAGGCCGAACTCGTCGTTCTGACGGATGCCGTCGACGGTCAGTTGGTTCAGGCGGGTGTTGGTGCCGGCGAAGGACAGGGCGTCCTCGTTCGACGGGTCGATCGAGGCGAACGGGTCCAGGCGCGACACGTCCTTGATGTCGCGGCTGATCGACGGCAGCGACTGGATGGTGCGGGCGTTGTAGTTGGTGGCCGAACCGGCGCCGAAGTCGTTCGAGATGCGCGCGCCGGAGACGACGATGTCTTCGACGGCCGAGCCGCTGTCGGCGTAGATCACCACATCGCCGTTGGCCGGGTCGCCGACGCCGATGGCGCCCAGTTCCGCGACGGTCGAACCTTCGCTCGACGAAATGGCGATGGTGTAGGGACCGCCGACGCGCAGGCCGCGCGCGGTGTAGAAGCCGTTGCCGTCGGCCACGGTGGTGGCCGAGGTGCCGGTGGGCTGGTGCGTCAGGGTGACGGTCGCGCCGGCGACGGCCGCGCCGGCCTCATTAGTGACACGGCCACGGATCGAGCCGGTCGTTTCCTGCGCGTGCACGGCCGTGGCCGAGACGAGCGCGATGGCCGCGAGGGAGACCCCACAGCTGAGCTTTTTCATGAACATCTGAGATCCCCTAGATGGCGGCCGCGCGGAGACGACAGGGCGTCGAATCCTTTCCGACCTCGCCGGATTGAGGCCGCTCTAAGCCTATGTTTAAACGTGTCGGCGACAGATATGTGACAGAAGCGTGACGGCGACCAGGGGTTGCGCGCCCGCCACACCCACGTTCGGCCCTTCAGCCGCCCCAGACCGCGCGCAACCGGGCCGCGCGACCGCAGAACCGCGAATAGCCCGCATAGCGCACCGGATTCCGCCGGGCGAAATCCTGATGGTAGGTCTCGGCGGGCCAGAAACGCGCCGCATCCAGCACCGGCGTCACGAACCGTCTTCCCGCCAGGGCGGCGGCGGCGGCGGCGCGCGAAGACTCGGCGGCCGGGCGCTGGGCGGCGGTGGCGAAGACGGCGGTGCGATACGAGGCGCCGCGATCACAGAACTGACCCTGGGCGTCGGTCGGGTCGATGGTGCGCCAGAAACGGTCGACCAGTTGGCGATAGGTGATCCGCGCCGGATCGAAGACGACCTGGACCGCCTCCAGATGGCCGGTCCCGCCGCGCACCACCTGTTCATAGCTGGGATCGGCCACACGTCCGCCGCTGAAGCCCGAGACGGCCGAGACCACGCCGGGCATATGTTCGAAATTGGCTTCCGTGGACCAGAAACAGCCGCCGGCGAAGACCGCCGTCTCCAGCCGGGCGGGCGCTGCGCGCGGCGACGCGGGCGTGCTCTGGGCCGACGCGCCTATCCCGGGGGAGAAGACGGTCAGGACAACAGCTAGAACATAAGCGCAACGCATGGCCGCCTCCTGGAGGGTCGGCCCTATATATAGGCGATCCGACGTCAGCGCGCGTCAGATTCGGCGTCGGTCAGTCGGCGCGGGTCAGGAAAATCTGGGCCAGACCTTCGGCGGTGGGACGCAGGGCCGCAGGCTCGTGATAGTTGCCGTTGACCTGGCTTCTGGCGATCACGTGCGCCCGGAAGCGGGTGAACAGCTCGGCGTCCGGCGCGGCGGCGCGGGTCCAGAAGGTGTCCAAGGGCGCCTGATGGGTCAGCCCCTCCATGTCGAAGAAGGCTTCGCCCAGCACCTTGACCGGGGTCTGGAAGCCCAGGGCCGACAGGGCCGCCGAGGAATTGTTGACCACCATGCCCCGCGACGCGCGGCACAACTGGGCCAGATTGCCGCCGTCGATGAAGTCGACACGGTCGGCCAGGCCGCGCTCGATGGCCAGGACGCGGGTCATCTTGGCCAGATCGACCAGACCGGGGTCCAGCGGATGGTTCTTGACCACCAGCCGCGCCTGAGGCGGGGCATACCGGGCGAAGCTGGTCATCACCTCGGCCAGGAAGGCGGTGTTGTCGGCGAAATGCGAATAGCGCAGCAGTTGGGCGTCGCCCTCGCGCTGAAGGCAGGCCAGATAGAAGGGACCGCGCGCGGCGATGACCGCGGCGTCGGCGTCCGTCTTGCGACGGAAGGCGAGGCTGAAATAGCGCCGGATGTGGCCGAAGCATTGCAGCCACGGCGGCTGGGTGTAAGGCGCGACATAGCGCGGATACAGGAACCGGCCCGGCAGCAGGGCCAGATGGTACAGGCTGATGTTGACCACGTGATGCGGCAGCACCTTGCCCGTGGGGCGCACGTCGGGCAGCTCGGGCGCGGGGGCCGCATAGGCCGAGGGATGGCGCGGCAGACCGCTGGAAGCGTTGACGCCGTTCCGTTCGATGGTGATCCAGTCAGGCCGGAAATAGCCGTTCTCCAGCACCCATACCCGGGCCTGGAGCTGTTCGGCCTGGGTCAGGACGGCCTGGTTGTAGGCGCCGCCCTCGCCGAAGACGACGATGTCGGTGAAATAGGGCGCCAGCTCGGCCACGCGGGCGGGCCAGCGGCGCACCGAAGCCTTGAAACGGATGCCGCCCGGGCGGCGCCAGTACATATCGTCGCCGATGTTGAACAACATACGCGAAACCTGGGCGCCGCGCGCCGTCAGGGTTTCGGCCAGCACCCGGCCGAACGGGCCGAAGGGGCAGGTGACGATCAGGAAGCGACGGCCCGAAAGCGGCGCGTCGGGATCGACGGCGACGCGGGCGGCGGTCGACAGCTCCAAGTCGGTCGGTTGCAGCAGGCCCAGGGAAGACCGGAAGGCGGTCAGGCGGCGCGACCGGGCGGCGCGGCGGGTCGGAATCGGAAACGGGTCCGCCGGCGTGCGTAGATCCACCATGATCAGACCAGGCCCCCATGCCGGCCGAAAGGACGCCGCCTGTCCCAGCATCGCTTGAACGCGATGTCAGGGTCGATCCGACGGCTGTCCGCAACAACCATGGCGCCCCTTGTCGCCGTCCTTGTCGTTCGGATCAACCGACTTGTCCTAAAAAGCGAAACAGGCCCGACCTCAGATACCGTTTCGGTATCAAACACCCGTCCGCCAATCAAGCGAAACGGGCAGTCGATGGCCGCCGCCGACAGATGTAGGGATCGGTCTGCGGCGGCCTTCAACGGGCATCAAATCCTCAAGGGTCCAGGATCGGCGGCCGGACAGGACCGGCCGCCTTGTCTTGGGACTTAGAAGTTGATGTCGATGGTGGCGCGGCGGTTCAGAGGCTCGCGCACGCCGTCGGCGGTGGCGCGGGCCAACTGGGTTTC
>JAFLCT010000093.1 GCA_017302335.1 Caulobacterales bacterium
CCTGGACGCCCTGGCCGCCCGGCCCAAGCCGCAGGCCGCCGCCGCGCCCAAGCCGGGTCCCGGTCCCAAGCCGACCGCCGGCCTGGAGCAGTTGAAGAAGGCCCAGGCCGTCGCCGAGATCGTCCGCGAGCAGTCGGACTATTACCACGCCACCAAGACGACCATCTTCAACGCCTTGATGAACACGATCGACCTGGCCCAACTGGCCCAGCTCGATCCCAAGGCGGCGGCCGAGGAGATCCGCGACATCGTCGCCGAACTGGTGGCGATCAAGAACGTCTCCATGTCGGTGGCCGAGCAGGAGCACCTGGTCCAGGACATCGTCAACGACGTGCTCGGCTATGGCCCGTTGGAGCCGCTGCTGAGCCGCGACGACATCGCCGACATCATGGTCAACGGCGCCGGCCGGGTCTTCATCGAGGTCGGCGGCAAGGTGCAACTGACCAATGTCCGCTTCCGCGACAACACCCAGTTGATGAACATCTGCCAGCGGATCGTGTCGCAGGTCGGCCGCCGCGTGGACGAGAGCAGCCCCATCTGCGACGCCCGTCTGCCCGACGGCAGCCGCGTCAACGTCATCGCCCCGCCCCTGGCCATCGACGGCCCGACCCTGACGATCCGCAAGTTCAAGAAGGACAAGCTGACGATGCGGAACCTGGTGGAGTTCAGCTCCATCAGTCCCGAGGGCGCGCGGGTCCTGGGCGTCATCGGCGCCAGCCGCTGCAATGTCGTCATCTCGGGCGGCACCGGTTCGGGCAAGACGACGCTGTTGAACACCCTGACGGCCTTCATCGACCCGACCGAGCGCGTCATCACCTGCGAGGACGCCGCCGAGCTTCAGCTCCAGCAGCCGCACGTGGTGCGCCTGGAGACCCGGCCGCCGAACCTAGAAGGCCAGGGCATGATCACCATGCGCGACCTGGTCAAGAACTGCCTGCGTATGCGCCCGGAACGGATCATCGTCGGCGAGGTGCGCGGACCCGAGGCCTTCGACCTGCTCCAGGCCATGAACACCGGCCACGACGGCTCCATGGGCACGCTGCACGCCAACAGCCCGCGCGAGGCCATCAGCCGGATGGAGTCGATGATCACCATGGGCGGCTACGGCCTGCCGTCCAAGACCATCCGCGAGATGATCGTCGGTTCGGTCGATGTCATCATCCAGGCCGCGCGCCTGCGCGACGGCTCGCGCCGCATCACCCACGTCACCGAGGTGGTGGGGCTGGAAGGCGACGTCATCGTCACCCAGGACCTGTTCATCTACGAGATCACCGGCGAAGACGAGAACGGCAAGATCATCGGCCGTCACCGCTCGACCGGCATCGCCCGGCCCCGCTTCTGGGACCGCGCCCGCTACTACGGGTTGGAGCGCGAACTGGCCGAAGCTCTGGACGCGGCGGAATGAACGGCCTGCTGCCCATTCTGGCGGCCGTCCTGGCCTTCGTCACCATCGGCGGCCTCGGCTGGGTCCTGGTGGGCGGCGACGATTCCGGCGCTCAAGCGGTCAAGCGCGCCCAGACCTTCGCCAAGACCAGCCCTCAACTGGCGCGCAAACAGGCGAAAGAGGCCAACACGCCCGAGATGCGCCGAAAGCAGATCATGACCCAGCTTCAGGAGGCCGAACGGCGCGAACGCAAGGCGCGCATGACCATGGCCGCCAAGCTGAAACAGGCGGGTCTGTCGACCGGTCTGCGGACCTTCGTGATCATCAGCGTGGTCATGGGCGTCGTCGCTTTCGGCCTGGCCCTGCTGCTCGGGCTGAACCTGTTCCTGGGCCTGGGCCTGGGCGTGGTGTTCGGCTTCGGCCTGCCGCGCTGGGTCGTCGGCTTCCTGGGCAAGCGGCGGATGAAGAAATTCTCGGGCGAGTTCGCCAACGCCGTCGACGTCATCGTGCGCGGCATCAAATCCGGCCTGCCGGTCCACGACTGTTTCAAGATCATCGCCCGCGAAAGCCCCGCGCCCCTGGGTCCCGAATTCCAGAAGCTGGTCGAGGGCCTGGGCGTCGGCCTGACGCTCAGCCAGGCCCTGGACAAGATGTTCGAGCGGATGCCGACGCCCGAACTGCGCTTCTTCGCGATCGTCATCGCCATCCAGCAGAAGACCGGCGGCAACCTGGCCGAGGCGCTGGGCAATCTGTCGACTGTGCTGCGTGCGCGGCGGATGATGGGCGAGAAGATCAAGGCCTTGTCGTCCGAGGCCACCGCCTCGGCCGGCATCATCGGTTCGCTGCCGCCGGTGGTCATGACGCTCGTGATGATCACCACCCCCGCCTATATGATGCTTCTCTTCACCGACGCCCGCGGCCAATTCATGCTGCTCGGCTCGGGCATCTGGATGACGCTGGGCATCCTGATGATGAAGAAGATGATCTCCTTCAAATTCTGACGGTGTGGGCATGAAAGCGATCATCGACCTGTTCACCGACCCGCAGAGCCTGCTCAGCATGGTGGTGGGCCTTCTGGCCTTCGCCACGATCCTGACCGTGTTGGGGTCCTTCGGCGGCGGGATCAGTCTCGAAAAGCGCATGAAGGCCGTCGGCGAACGCCGCGAGGAGCTGAAGCGCCGCTCGCGCGCCGCCATGACCGGGCCGGGCGGCCTGCGTCACACCGACGAAGGGTTCAAGAAGCGCGTCGTCGACCGGCTGAACCTGACCAAGCTCCTGGAAGATCCCAAGGTCGTCGAAAAGATGAGCCAGGCCGGTTTCCGCGGCCCGCGCCCGATCACCACCTTCTATTTCTTCCGTTTCGCCGCGCCCTTCATCTTCATGGGGGTGGCGGCCTTCTATCTGTTCGTCTTCAACGATTTCGGCCTGCCGGTGATGAGCCGGGTGACGGCCGTCGTGGCCGCCGCCGTGGCCGGCTACTATGCGCCCAACCTGTATCTGTCGAACCGGATCGCCAAACGTCGCACTTCGATCATGCAGGCCTTCCCCGACGCCCTGGACCTGTTGTTGATCTGCGTCGAATCCGGAATGTCGATCGAGGCCGCCATCCAGAAGGTGGGCCAGGAGGTCGGCGGTCAGTCCATCGACTTGGCCGAGGAGCTGACCCTGCTGTCGGCCGAACTCAGCTATCTGCCCGAGCGCCGCATGGCCTATGAGGGGCTGGCCCGGCGCACCAACCATCCGGGGGTCAAGTCGGTCGCCACCGCCATGACCCAGGCCGAACAATACGGCACGCCCCTGGGGTCCGCGCTGCGCGTCATGGCCAAGGAGAATCGCGACCTGCGCCTGGCCGCCGCCGAGAAGAAGGCCGCCGCGCTTCCGGCCAAGTTGACGGTGCCGATGATCGTCTTCTTCCTGCCGGTGCTGTTCGTGGTGATCCTGGGTCCGGCGATCATCAACATCCAGGACACCATGGCCAAGGGCGGCTGACCTAGCCCTCGGCCAGTTTGCGCAGGTTTTCGCCGATCTCGGCATAGGCGGCCTTGATCGCCTTCCTGTGCTTGTCGTGGAACAGTTCGCCGCGCAGGCCCGAGAAGATGATCCCGTTGGCGACGATGCAATGGCCGCGCTCCAACTCCTCGATCTCGATGTAGCGGACGGCGCGGAACAGCCAGCCTCGCTTTTCGACCAACACCAGTTGGGCCAACGGCTGCCATTCGCCGACGCTGTGGGCGGCGAAGCGTTCGGGCAGGCCCGGCAGGCGTTCGGTCAGGCGGATGGCGCCGCCGAAGGCGATGGCGCCGGAGACCTCGTTTTCATACGGATTCCACCGGCTCCAACCTTCCAGGTCGGCGACGATGTTCCAGATGACCTCGCTGTCGGCGCGGATTCCGACGCGGCTCTCGATGCGGCTATCCATGATCCGCGATCTGACACGACCCGTGCGGCGGGTCCAGCGTCAGCTCAGCCAGGGTGCGCGCGGCTCGCGCGCCAGCATGGCGTCATAGGTCGGGCGTGGTCGGACCACGGCCCACCGATCACCGTCCACCAGAACCTCTGGGACCAGCGGGCGACTGTTGTATTCCCCTGACATCACCGCGCCATAGGCCCCGGCTCCGGTGAAGGCGACCAGATCTCCGGCCTCCAGCGGCGCCAGCTCGCGGTCACGGGCGAAGGTGTCGCCGGTCTCGCAGACCGGGCCGACCACGTCGTGCGCTGCGGTTTCGCCCGCACGCGGCCGAACGGGGACCAGGCCGTGAAAGGCGTCGTACAGGGCCGGGCGCATCAGGTCGTTCATGGCCGCGTCCAGCACCAGGAAGCGACGCCCGTCGGACCGCGCATTGACCTGGATGACCCGGCTGACCAGCACCCCGGCGTTGGCGGCCAGCAGGCGGCCCGGCTCGAAGGCGGCCTCGACCTCAAGCCCCCTCAACGCTTCGGCGGCCATGTCGACATAGGCTTCGACCGTCGGCGTTTCGTCGCTGTCGGCATAGGGGGCGGCCAGCCCCCCGCCCAGGTCCAGCCGCTCGACCGCCAGCCCCCGTCCGCGCAGGGTCAATGTCATGTCGCGCAACACTTGGAATGCGGCCATCAAGGGGGTCAGGTCCTTGATCTGGCTGCCGATGTGGCAGGCCAGGCCGATCGGATACAGGGACGGAGAAGCCGCCGCACGGACATAGAGGTCCAGGGCCTCGGCGACCGGCACGCCGAATTTGTCGCCCGCGCCGCCGGTGGTGATCTTGGCGTGGCCGCCGGCGCCGACGTTGGGATTGACCCGGATGGCCACGGTCGCACGCACGCCCATCGCCGCGGCTGCAGCGGCCAGTCGGTCCAGTTCGACCCCGCTCTCGACATTGATCTGGCGCACCCCGGCGCCCAGGGCGAAGGCCAGTTCGGCGTCCGTCTTGCCGACGCCGGAAAAGATGATGCGCTGCGCCGGAACGCCCGCCGCCAGGGCGCGTCGGATCTCGCCCTCGGACACGGTGTCGGCGCCGCAGCCCTCGGCCGCCAGGGTCGCCAGCACCGACAGGTTGGCGTTGGCCTTGACCGCGAAGGCGATCAGGGCGTCGCCCAGTTCGGCCCGTCGCGCGTCGCAGGCCGCACGCAGCACCCGATAATGCCGCCTCAGGGTCGCGGACGAATAGACATAGACGGGCGTGCCGACCTGGGCCGCGATCGTCTCAAGCGACACGTCCTCGGCGTAAAGGGCGCCGTCCTTCAGCGTGAAATGGTGCAAGGCCTATTGCGGCCCGCGACCCGCCGCCGTGCCGCCGATCAGGTTCGGCGGGCCGCCTTCGATGGGCAGTTGGCTGGACGGTCGGTTCAGGGTCGCCGGCTCCGGCAGTTTCGGGGCCGAGGCGTCGCGCGGCGCACGCTCGGTCTGGCGCGCCCTGGGGGCTTCCAGATCGGCCATGCGGCCGCAAGCGGCGGCGCCCAGGCCGGTCAGGGCCAGCAAGGCCGCGGTCGTCAGGGTCTTCATCTTCACAGGCGCGTCCTCCAGTCCGCGATGCGCGCCCGAACCTGATCCGGCGCCGTGCCGCCGAAACTCTGGCGACTGGCGCAGGAAGCCTCAGGGCTGAGCACCTTGTAAACCGCGTCCTTCACGCCAGGCTCGATCGCCCGCAATTCGGTCAGCGGCAGTTGCATCAGGTCCACGCCCAGGGCCTCAGCCCGTTTGACCGCCGCGCCCGTCACATGGTGCGCCCGGCGGAACGGCAGATTCAGCTCGCGCACCAGCCAGTCGGCCAGGTCGGTGGCGGTCGAATAACCCGATCCCGCCGCCGCCCGCATCCGCTCGGTGTTCGGCGTCAGGGCCGCGACCATGGCCGTCATGGCCGTCAGGGCCAGGCCCAGCGCGTCGAAGGCCTCGAACACCGGCGGCTTGTCCTCCTGCATATCCTTGGAATAGGCCAGCGGCAGACCCTTCATCACCGTCGACAGGGCGACCAGGGCGCCGGTGATCCGCCCCGTCTTGGCCCGCACCAGTTCGGCGGCGTCGGGGTTGCGCTTCTGCGGCATGATGGACGAGCCGGTGGTCAGGTCGTCGGGCAGGGTGACGAAGCCGAACTGCGGCGTCATCCAGATCACGATCTCCTCGGCCAGGCGCGACAGGTGGCCCGCCGCGATCGAGGCGGCGGCCAGGCTCTCCAGGGCGAAGTCGCGATCCGACACCGCGTCCAGGCTGTTGCCCATCGGCCGGTCGAAGCCCAAGGCCCTGGCGGTGGCCTGGCGGTCGATGGGGAAGGGCGATCCCGCCAGGGCGGCGGCGCCCAGCGGGCATTCGTTCATGCGGGCGCGGGCGTCGGCGAACCGGCCCGCGTCGCGCCCGAACATCTCGACATAGGCCATCAGATGATGGCCGAAGGTCACCGGCTGGGCCGGCTGCATATGGGTGAAGCCGGGCATCAGGTCGGCGGCGTGCTGTTCGGCCCGGTCCAGTAGCGCGACCTGCAAGGTTCTGAGCTGGTCCAGCGTGCGGTCGCAGGCGTCGCGGACCCACAGTCGGAAATCGGTCGCCACCTGATCGTTGCGGCTGCGCGCCGTATGCAGCCGCCCCGCCGGTTCGCCGATCAGTTCGCTCAGCCGGGCCTCCACATTCATGTGGATGTCCTCGTACTGGTCGCGGAAGGGGAAGGTCCCGCCCGTGATCTCGGTCTCGATGGTCTCCAGGCCCTTGATGATGGCCTCGCCGTCCTCGGGCGTGATGATCTCCTGGGCCATCAGCATCCGGCAATGCGCCCGCGACCCGGCCAGGTCCTGCGCCCACAGACGTTTGTCGGTGTCGATGGAGACGTTGATGGCCTGCATGATGTCTGCGGGCTTGGCGGAGAAGCGCCCGCCCCATAGGCTCTGGCCGGTCGGAGTGGCGTCGGAAGGAGCGGTCATGGGCGGCTCGAAATGGATCGCGGTCGTGGCGGGGGTCGTGCTGCTGGCGGGGGCCGGCGGCCTGGCGCTGCTATACGCGAACAAGGCGGGACCGTTCAAAGATTCCGCGTCGGCCGCCGCGGTTGAAGCCAAGAGTGATCTGGCCCGCTTCGCCGTCGGACCCTTGGCCAGCCTGGAAACCCCCGCCGTCCCGACGCCCGCGCCCGACCATGTGTTCCAGGACGCCCAGGGCCGCGACACGCGCCTGGCCGACTTCCGGGGCAAGGTGGTGGTGGTCAATCTGTGGGCCATGTGGTGCGCGCCCTGCCGCACCGAGATGCCGACCCTGGCGGCCCTGGCGCGGGCCTATCCGGGCGGCGACCTGGCGGTCCTGCCGATCAATGTCGATGTGGGCGAAGACGCCGTCGCTGACGCCAGAAGCTTCATCGGCGTGCACGAGCCGTTGCCGATGTATTCGGACCCCAAATTCCAGATGCCCTTCCTGTTCCCCGGCAAGGGCAAGATGCCCCAGACCATCCTGCTGGATCGCCAGGGCCGGGTGCGCGCGGCCTTCTCGGGCGAAGCCGACTGGGCCAGCCCCCAGGCCCGCGCCCTGATCGACGCCCTGCTGGCCGAGCCGACCTGAGACCTGGCCTGGTTCATGGGGGACGACGCTAGGCGTCCGGTTGTCGGACGACACAACAAGCTGGACTCCGACGTTCAATAAAATCAAAATGTTAAGTAAAGCGCGACTCAGTTTTTTGGACTTTTCCCGCACGTGAAAACTGGACTAGCCGCGGCTTCCGTCAAAAGAAACTGGACTGTGATTGAGAGCCTGCGGCCATGTCGCCCTATCTTGGCCCGCGGTCTGGTTCACTATCTCGTGCTGCACGCCGCTATCGTCGGCCATGCCGGCGTTGATAGGTGACTGGCGCTGGCCTCTCGGGGGAGGCCGTCGGGTAACAGCTAGGCGGCGCTAGGCAGCGGCCTTTTCTGTCAGCCGAAGCATCCGTAGGTTAGTGGCGATTTGGTCGATCAGGCGGGCGACATAGTGCAGTTGGCCGGTCGTTCCCGCAGTTCCAACCGCGAAAATCTGCTCGAACCTAATTGAATCTGAGGCGCGGGTGACAAGCGCCTGGGGCCATATCTCGCATACATCGTCCTGACGCTTGGTCAGGAACTCTAACCAGGCAGGGGCTACCGCTCTGTTCGCCTGAGCTGAAGCAATAATTAGTTTGCCCGTCGGACAGGTAGACAGGTGGAGAAGAGTGTGCCCGGAGCCCGATCTTATACGTGCCGATGTGCTGACGGTGTCTACCAATCGATTGGGGGAACCCGTTGAGCCTAGGTGGCTGCGCAATGCTTCCCAAACCATCGCCGAGAACGGATCCAAGTGACGTCGCAGATCCCATTCGTTTCCCATCGCTGACACCACACTGATCCGATCGGCCCAAGTGACCTTCTGCCTGCCGTTCCGGTCAAGGATCGTCACACCAGCCGCCCGAAAGTCGGCCGACACTTTCTGAGGCGAAAGGTTGAAGGCCCGTGCGTACGCCCCCACCGCAGAATACTTCGCATCGAAATCATCCAGGCTGTCCGGGGCGATCCGTTGGCGCCGACCAATAGTCCCGTCTTGAATTTTCAAGTGCCCAGCCTCGACCAGGCCTGAGACGGCAATAGGACTGATGCCCAGCCGAGAGGCCGCGTCGGCGAAGCCAATGCCCGAATGTTGGCATTTTCGGCGGGGCTTCGGTCCATCTGCCTTTACGACCACCGCGTCGGCTATGGGAAGTTGCATGCCGGCAAAGCCGCGGTCCCCTCTGCGTGTAATATTCTGTCGGCCTTGGGTCACGGCGAACGCCACCTCCCCTGGCGACCGATTCGACCGTTCGCAGAATTCATCGAAGGCTAGGCCAGGTTGGTCGACCACGACCGCCCGATGCTCGACAAGTTCGACAAATGCTCGAACCTCCGCACCGACAAACATGTCGGCGCTGGGACCTGGTCCCGCCAATCGGGTGTAGGGCTGAAGATCGATGTGAGCGAGAAGCGCATCGAATGCCGGACGCAGCAACCCAATCCATTCGGCGGCCTCATTACGATTCAGAAGGTCCGAAGCAAAAGCTTCAAACGCCTCGACCTGAGACGGCGTGAACCAATAGGTTTGGGATCCCGCTCGAGCCGGCGGAACGAGCCCCAGCCGATCGGCGATTAGCCTGACCTTCCGCTTCGGCATTTGCGTTCGACGCGCCAGTTCAGTTAGCGTGAGGTTAGAACTGGTCTGAGCTTCCGGTCCAAGCCGTGTGGTGCGGGAATAGAGGCCGAGTTCGTCGATGGCGGCATCCAGCCCTGATCTGCAAATGTCGCCAACCTCAGAGGTCAGGCTGCGCTTAACAGCCGAGGCAATCCAGCCGAAGCTGCCATCGACCGTCGTCCCTCGCCAACTCGCCCCAACAGACTCCGCAGCGCGGTTGGCTTCTGCGAGAAAGAAATCACGAACACCCCCTTCTCCGCGCTTCAGGAATTCAAAGCCGACTGCCGCTGCATGATCTCGAGGCAGTGACCGGCGCTCGCTTGAGGACGCATGGTTGGCCAGAGCCCCGGTCCCGAGCAGCACACAGCCCGCGATTACGTCGACCAGCGCGAGCGCGTCCAGAACAGTGCTGGGGCATCTATCGACCACGCCCATGCGGCCGAGCACATAGCGCGTCCACTCCAGGGAGCGGTGGTCATATGAGAAACGGCGTTCGGAGCTCGTGAGAGACGCGGGATGACCCAAGTCCGCCTGCCACCAAGCCATACGCTCTCCTGCGTTGAGATCGCAGAGCGGAGCCCCATGGATGGGACAAGACCTGACGTGACCCCCGTTTCTCATCCAGCCATAACGAGAGTCCTTTGGTGATCTGAGCTGGGGTTGGTGGGGTTGGCAAGAGGCCGGTCAGCGCAGCCCCCAACCAGCGCAGCGGACCGGCCGAT
>JAFLCT010000094.1 GCA_017302335.1 Caulobacterales bacterium
GAAGGCCTGCCACCCGCTTCAGCAGCGGCACGCCGCGTGGCAGATATCCGCCATCGGCAAGGAACGTGGCGATCGGCTCCGGCGCCGCTACCTCCTCGCGGCGGCGGTCGTGATATTCGTCGCGATCGCGCTCGACCAGGTCTTCCGGCGTGGCCACGCCGTCGGCGATGCGTTTGTTGCGCTCCTCGCGACGACGCTCCCAGCGGTCGCGACGGGAATCGCGCTGGTCGCGGGTCTCGCGCTGGCGGTCGTTGCGGTCGCCGGTCTCGCCGTCCATGCGCGGCTGGTCGCCCTCGCCGCGATCGCGGGCGGCGGCGCGCTCGGCCTCTTGCTGGGCCTGACGATCGGCGGCCTGCTGAGCGGCGAGGAAGGCGGCGGCCTGGGCGCCGGATTCGTCCTCGAAATCGATGTCGAAGCCCTGGTTGGACAGTTCGCGCTGAGCGATCTCGCTGACCGGACGGGCGGGCTGAAGCGCGCGCAGCACGCGGAAATAGTGTTCGGCGTGCTGAAGATAGTTCTCGGCCAGAACCCGGTCGCCCGCCGAGGCGGCGTCGCGGGCCAGTTGCATATAGCGTTCATAGACGGTCTGGGCGTTGCCCCGAACCTTGATGTTCTCGGGACCTTGCGAATCCCACGAGCGGTTCGGATTGGCGCTGTTGGCGCCGTTGCCGCCGCCGGGCTTGCGGTTGCGCCCGCGCTGGCGCTTCATGCCCTTGAAATCTCTCATCGAACTACCGTTTTGAAAGCCGCGCTCGCCGGTCGCCGGGGCCGATCCCCGTGGTGCAATGCCGGAAGACGCCGTGCCGCCCGCGTGGTGCGTTCGGAAGGGACCCGAACCGTCACGCAAAACCCGACCGCCTGTGACCAGACAACGGGTCTGGAACGCTGCGAAAGGGTGGGAGACACGCGAAGACTTAGCGCGCCGCCGCGCGGTTTCCAAGCGGTTTGTTCGCGCCGCGCCGCGGCCTATTGCGGCCGTTGCATCGACGGCAGGGCCTGGGCGGCGGCCTGCTGGGCGGCCAACTGATCGGCCGGAAGCGGCACCAGGCCGCGATCCTGAAGGTAGCCGCCACGACCGGCCGAGCCGTTGGAGACGAACTCCTGCACGAACTGCTGCAAGCCCGGCGTCACGCCGATGTGGGCCTTCTTGACGTAGATGTAGAGGCTGCGCGCCAGCGGGTAGGAGCCGTCCGCGATGGTGTCCAGCGTCGGCGCCACGCCGTCGATGGTCTCGGCCTTCACCGTGTCGAGGTTCTGTTCCAGGAAGGAATAGCCGAACACGCCCAGGGAGCCGGGGGTGCGGGTCAAGGTCTGGACGATGGCGTTGTCGTTCTCGCCCGAGTCGATCCAGGCGCCGTCCTCGCGCAGGGTGTGCGACAGGCTTTCGAAACGGTCCTTGTCGGAGGCCGCGATCGCGGCCAGGGCGGGGTTCAGCTTGGCGCCCGGCGCCATGCCCAGCTCCAGGAAGGCGTCGCGGGTGCCCGAGGTCGGCGGCGGGCCGTAAACCTGGATGCGCTGGGACGGCAGGCCAGGATTGACCTGGTTCCACATGGTGTTGGGATTGGCGGCGAACTGGCCGTTCGCGCCGGGAATCTGGGCGGCCAGACCGGTATAGAGATCGGCCAGGCGCAGGTTGAAGCCGTTGCCCGTGCGGGCTGTGGCGATGACGATGCCGTCGAAGCCGATCTTGATCTCGACGATGTCGGTGACGCCGTTCTTGGCGCACAGGTCGAACTCGGATGCCTTCATCGGACGCGAGGCGTTGGCGATGTCCGGCGTCTGCGGGCCGACGCCCTGGCAGAAGGCCTGGATGCCGCCGCCGGTGCCCAGCGATTCGATACGCGGCGGCGTTCCGCCCTGGGCGCGGTTGAAATTCTCGGCCGCGCGGGTGGCGAAGGGGAAGACGGTCGAAGAGCCGGCGGCCCAGATGCCCGACCGGGTGGCCGAAGCGCCCCCGGCGTTCTCGCCGCAGCCGGCGACGGCGATCAGAGCGACGGCGCAGGCCGTGGTCGTCAGGGTGCGGATCATGGGCGGGCCTCCATTTCGAGAGGCCCGCTTAGAGCAGAGGATTGCGACAGTTCGGCTGAAGCTGCGTGACGATTAGAGCAAGCGCTTGCGCATGATTTGCGACAGGGTGTCGATCAGGGTCACGGCCACGACGATGATGATGGCGATGGTCGAGACGGTGCGATAGTTGAAGGCTTGCAGGTTCTCGAACAGCGCCTGGCCGATGCCGCCCGCGCCGATCAGACCCAACACGGTGGCCGCGCGGCTGTTCGATTCGAAGCGGTAGAGGGCGAAAGAGGTCCACAACGGGGCCACCTGGGGGATCACGCCCCAGACGATCTCATGCAGACGGCCTGCGCCGGTGGCCTTGACGCCGTCGACCGGTCCCCTGTCGATCGATTCCACCGCTTCCGAGAACAGTTTCGCCAGGACCCCGGCGGTGTTCAGAGCGATGGCCAGGACCCCGGCCAACGGTCCCAGGCCGACCGCGACGATGAACAGGGTGCCGATCACCAGGTCGGGGATGGAGCGCAACAGGTCCATGACCCGGCGCACCGGCCAGACGATCCAGCCCGGCGCCATGTTGCGCGAGGCCATCAGGCTGAGCGGCACGGCCAGGAAGACGGCCAGGAAGGTGCCCCACAGGGCGATCTGCACCGTCAGCCACATCTGTTCGACCAGCAGACGCCATTGCGAGAAGTCGGGGTTCAGGAAGTCCCGGCCGTAGTTTCGGATGTTCTCGGAGTTGGAGAACAGATTGACGATATTGGGCAGGTCGACCTTGTTGAAGGCGGCGATCAGCATGACGGCGAAGCCGCCCCACAACAAAAGGTCCAGCGTCTTTGCGCCCAGAGACTTCACCGGCGGAGGCGGGATCTCACCCGCCTCGACCGGACCCGACGCCCGACTGGGGATCAGATTGGCGAGCAGGGCGAGCAGGGCCAGGGCGCCGATCACCGCGAAGGGCGCCCAGTCCTTGACCGACATCGCCCGTTTGGGCGGGGCGACCTCACTGGCGCGGCCTTCGCGTCGGGCCTGGTCGGCCTTCATTTCGCGAATGGGGTCCAGATAGCTGTCGTCGGCGGCGCGGAACTGGGAATAGTTCAACCCGTCCATGACCTGGCGCTGGCGCTCAGAACCGGGACCGGCGCCCTGGCCGTAGGTGACGAAGAATTCGCGAATCTTGGCCTTCAGACCTTCCGGCAGGTCGCGGCGCAGCAGGATGCCCGACTCGGGGATCGGCGGGGATTCCCAGATGGTCTCGATCTGGTCGGCGATCGCGGGATTGTTGCGGCGCAGGAAGATGGTGTTGACCGAGTTCGAGGTGGCCACGTCGATCTGGCCGTTGGCCACCGAGAAGGAGTTGGCCTGATGGTTGGCCGAGCGCACGGTGGCGAAACACTCGCTGGGCGTGATGCCGCGCGGGCCGAAGAAATAGGTCATCGGGGCCAGGGTGCCCGAGGTCGATTGGGCGTCGCCCAGGCCGAAGTCATAACGTTTGCCGCAACGGGCCACGTCATCGACCGTGATGCCCGACCCCTTCTTCACGATCAGGGTCGAGGTGTAGGAATCCTTGCCTTCGGGATCGACGATGCGAGCGATGACCTGGGCGTTGGAGCGGTCGATGGCCTGGACCGCCGGCAGGGCCGAGAACCAGCCGATCTGGGCCTGATTGGCGCGCATCGCCTCGACCAGCACCGAATAGTTGGTGGCGAAGATGGGCCGCACCGGAACGCCGATCTCGCGTTGCAGGTCGTTCAGCAACGGCTCCCACAACGGGCCGGATTCGGCCTGCCCCTCGGCCGACAGGATGGTGAAAACCAGTTCGCGCGGTGCGGCGTTCGCGCCGTCCTGGGTCTGGGCCGCGGCCGGATTCGCGTGCAGGGACAGCAGCAGCGCCGCCGTCAGCGCCGTCAGGGCCGTGAACAGGGAACGGAAGGTCATTCTGGGGGTCTTTCCCGCAAGGGTGTTCGACGGGGTCATGGCTGCACCTCGCGATTGGCGCGCAGACGACGCAGTTCGGTTTCGGCGGCCCGGCGCGCGGCCTGGTCGCCGGGAACGCGGGCCTGGGCCAGGGTCTGGGCGGCGATCATCTCGCGCACCGGATCGAGATAGGCCGCGTCGGCGGCGCGGAATTGGGAATAGTTCAGGGCCGCCAGCACCTGGCGCTGACGGTCGGCCTGGGCGCTTTCGCCCTGGCCGTAGGTAAGCAGAAAGCTGCGCAGCTTCTCCTTGACCGCCGGATCGAGGTCCTGACGCACCAGGACGCCGCCTTCGGGCAGGGGCGGCGAACGCCAGATCTCCTGAAGCTGTTCGGCGATCTGGGGGTTCTGAACGCGCAACTGGGCCAGGGTCACGGTGTTGACCACCGCCACGTCCAGCGTGCCCACGGCCACCGCATAGGCGTTGGTCGGATAGTCGCCTGACCGCACCGAGGCGAAACAGGTCCGGGGATCGACGCCGCGCGGGCTGAACAGAAACGTCATCGGCGCCAGGGTGGCCGAGGTCGAGACCGCGTCGCCCAGACCCAGGCGCAGATCGCGGCCGCACGCCAGGACGCGGTCCAGGTCACGGCCCGACCCCGCGCGGGTGATCATCACCGAGCGATAGCTGTCCTCGCCGCTCCGATCGACGGTGCGGGCCACCAGTTCGGCGGCGCCGGAATCGATCACCTGGATGGCCGGGCGCGGCGACAGCCAGGCGGCCTGGACCTCGCCCGCCTCCATGGCGCGGACCAGTTCTGCATAGCTGGCGCCGAAGCGAGCCTGGACCGGCGCGCCGACGGCCTGGGCCATGTCGTCCAGCAGGGGCCGCCACAGGGGTTCGGCGGCGGCCTGGCCTTCGGCGGACAGGATGGCGAAGGTCACCGGCGCGTGACGCGCCGCGTCGCGGCCCGCATCGCCGCAGGCGGTCAGGGCGACCAGGGCCGCCAGGACTCCGGCCCGGCGAAACCCCCGCCCGAGCCGACGGGCCGATGTCACGCCTGCGTCTCCCAGAAGGCGTCTTCGAACTCCGGTCCATAGATGCCGACCAGGGTCTTGTGATCCAGGCCGGTGGAAGGACCGTCATAGACGATCTTGCCCGCCTGCAACGCCACGACGCGCTCGCAATAGCGGATGGCGTAGTCGACCTGGTGCAGCGTCACGATGACGCCCAGGCCGTCGCGCTTGTTCAGCTCGACCAGTTGCTCCATCACCTTGCGGGCCGAGACGGGGTCCAGCGAGGCCACCGGTTCGTCGGCCAGGATGGCCTGGGCGCCCTGAAGCAGGGCGCGGGCGATGGCGCCGCGCTGTTGCTGGCCGCCGGACAGGGTGTTGGCCCGCTGGGCGGCGTAGTCAGAGACGCCGACGCGATACAGGGCGGCCATGGCCTTGGTCTTGTCCTCAACCGGCCAGACCCCGAACAGGCCGCGCCAGCTCGGCAACCGACCCAGGGCGCCCAGCATGACGTTGGAGAACAGGCTGAGGCGGCCGACCAGATTGAACTGTTGGAAAATCATGCCCAGCTTGCGACGGGCGTCGCGCACCGCGCCGGTGACGCGGCCGTTCTTCTGAACCACTTCGCCGAACACCGTGATGACGCCCTTGCCGCCGTCGATCGATTGCAGCCCGGTGATCGAGCGCAGCAGGGTCGACTTGCCCGAACCCGACGGCCCGATCAGCGCGACCATTTCGCCAGCGGCGATCTCGACGGACACGCCGTCCAACGCCTTTCGGGCGCCGAAGGTCTTGGACACGTCCCGGACGGAAGCGACGGTAGCGGAGGTCATGGCTGCGCGGTCGGCTGTTGCAGGGGGGCGCGCCGCATGGCCCGGATGGGACCAGGGAGCAAGTCTTAATGACACGTGGGCGGCGATTTCGTCCAGCGGCGGATGACGTCGGGTCGTGTCACGAAAAAACCCCTTTACATGACAGGCCGATGACCTCATATCGCGCGCTTCCGGCGGACCCCGTAGGTCCCACTTGCGCCGCTAACGCCGGGTCTGGGTTAACAATCATCAGGGGGTTACGTGAATTGCGCACGTACCAGCTTCCCCTGGACCTGGTCCGCGAGCGGTCCCCTGAGCGTCCTGTCGCCCTCGTGCGGCCGCGCTCGGTTTCCGTAGCGGCGCGCTGGTTCCAGGACAATCTGAAGGCCGACGTCTTCTACGCCGTGAAGGCGAACCCGTCGCCCTGGGTCATCGAGACCCTGGTCGAGGCGGGCGTGACCGGCTTTGACGCCGCCTCGATCGCCGAGATCGAGCTGGTGCGTTCGGTCCTGCCCGAGGCGCGCATCGCCTTCATGCACCCGGTCAAGAGCCGGGCCGCCATCACCAAGGCCTATTTCGAACACGGCGTCCGCACCTTCGCGCTGGACTGTCATGAGGAGCTGGCCAAGATTCTCGACGCCACCGGCGGCGCGGCCGACCTGAATCTGGTCGTGCGCATGGCCGTGTCGGCCGACGGCGCGGCCTACACCCTGTCGGGCAAGTTCGGCGTCTCGCCGGATCAGGCCCCTGCCCTGCTGCTGGCCGTGCGCCAGGCGGTCAAGGACGGGCTGATGGGCGTGTCGTTCCACGTCGGCAGCCAGTGTATGCGTCCGACCGCCTATCAGGCGGCCATGGCCCAGGTCGGCCGGTCGATCAGCCGCGCCGGCGTGATCGTGGACATCGTCGATGTGGGCGGCGGCTTCCCCTCGGTCTATCCGGGCATGGTGCCGCCGGACATGAGCGAATACGCCGAGGCCATTCATCGCGGCTTCGCCGATATGCCCGTGTCGGAAACCACCGAGCTGTGGTGCGAGCCGGGCCGGGCGCTGGTGGCGGAATCGTCGTCGGTGCTGTGCCGGGTCGACCTGCGCAAGGGCGACGCCCTGTATCTGAACGACGGGTCGTACGGCTCGCTGTTCGATGCGACCCACAGCCGCTGGCCCTTCCCGACCAAGTTGGTGCGGGACGGCGCGGCCTCGTCCGAGTTGAAGCCCTTCCGCTTCTACGGCCCGACCTGCGATTCCATCGACCATATGCCCGGCCCGTTCTGGCTGCCGGCCGATGTCCGCGAAGGCGATTTCATCGAGATCGGTATGCTGGGCGCTTATGGCGTGGCCATGTCGACCGGCTTCAACGGCTATGGCGAGCACGACCTCGCCTTCGTCGAGGATGCGCCGATGGCGTCGCTCTACGGACTGGCCCCGCGCTCCATCCCGACCGTGCGCACCACGGCCGAGGAGGCCGCGCGCAAGGTCGTCAGACTGTCGCGGCCCAAGGGCAAGGCGGGCGTCAGGAAGCAGCGGCGCCGCTGACCGGCGCCCTGCCCTGCAAGTCATCGAGCAGGCGCGAGAGACGGATATCGAGTTCGGCTCGCGCGCGGGCGTAGTTCGCATTGAAGGAGGGAAAGTCAGTCCAATCCCGCGTCGGCTTCGAAACGGCGGTCGGCAGGCTGTCGAACAGGACGACCAAGGTCGCCGCCCGTATGTCGCTCGCTTGCAGCGGCAGGCGAGGCTCGCTCCAGATGTCGACGCCGTCGGCCCGGAGCGCCTGGGCCAATCCGGGCGAGACCTGGTCTTCGATGCTCAGACCCCTGGAGAACGCGGTTAGGGCGAAGCCGCGCTCTGCGGCCTGGCGTCTCATCAGCTCGCGCGCGATGGGGCTTTTCACCGTGCCGTGCCGGCAGACGAAAAGCACGTTCGGCGTGACCCGGCGCGCTGCATGAGACACCCCTGGTACGGCGAGCACCGCGCAGGAGGCCGAAAGGACAAGGCCGCGACGTGACAAGAGATTGGAACCAACAGGCATGACGATACGCTCCTCCCAAAAGGGACAGCGCGGTCGTTGGGCCGTGGCCTGATCGGGACACCGCTTCACCCCGAAGACGACTTCATGCCATGAAGAGAAGACGAACGCCAGACGTCGCCTATGCGGCGCTGAGTTGATTGAACAAACCCCGCCAACCGGTCGCTCCGTCCCGGTTCGCGGTCGCTTTACCGACGGGCGCTCAAATCCAGGGAAACCCCGAAATGAACGCTCCCGCCAATACCAAGGCCGAACTGCTTCAGAACACCGTCGAACACATCGACATCACCAGTTTCGACGCGCGCCCGATCATCGATTCGATGCGCAAGATGAGCTTCTCGTCGCGCGACACCGCGCGCGCCGCCGACATCTTCAACATGGCGCTGGAAGACACATCCTGCTCGCCGTGGCTGATCCTGGCCGGTTCGACCTCGGCGGGCGGCTGTATGCACGTGTACCGCGACATGGTGAAGACGGGCATGATCGACGCCGTAGTGGCCACCGGCGCCTCGATCGTCGACATGGATTTCTTCGAGGCCCTGGGCTTCAAACACTATCAGGCCGCCGGTCCGGTGGACGACAACGTCCTGCGCGACAACTACATCGACCGCATCTACGACACCTATATCGACGAGGAAGAGCTTCAGGCGTGCGATCACACCATCCTGGAGATCGCCAACCGTCTGGAGCCGCGCGGCTATTCCAGCCGCGAGTTCATCTGGGAGATGGGCAAGTGGCTGTCGGAGGGCAACGCCAAGAAGCCCGGCTCGCTGATCCAGACCGCCTATGAAGAGGGCGTGCCGATCTTCTGCCCGGCCTTCGTCGACTCATCGGCCGGCTTCGGCCTGGTCAAGCACCAGAAGGAGCGCGCGGCCGCCGGCCAGCCCTATATGATGCTGGACGCCATCGCCGACTTCCGCGAACTGACCGACATCAAGATCGCGGCGGGCACCACCGGCCTGTTCATGGTCGGCGGCGGCGTGCCGAAGAATTTCGCCCAGGACACCGTGGTCTGCGCCGAGATCCTGGGCGTCGAGGCCGATATGCACAAATACGCCGTGCAGATCACCGTCGCCGACGTGCGCGACGGGGCCTGCTCGTCCTCGACGCTGAAAGAGGCGGCCTCGTGGGGCAAGGTGTCGACCACCTATGAGCAGATGGTCTTCGCCGAGGCGACCACGGTCGTGCCGCTGATCGGCTCTGACGCTTATCACCGCGGCGCCTGGAAGAGCCGCACCAAGCCTCGCTGGGCCAAGCTGTTCGGCAAGTGACCGCTCAACCAGCGCGGCTCCGCGAACCGCGCGTTAGCGGAAACAAGAATGCAAGGGGCGCCTCGCACGAGGCGCCCCTTGTGCATTTGGGGAACTCTCGCGGCGCGGACGGCTTTCACACATCAAAGGAGCCTCTGCATGACCGACGATCCTGAGACCCGGACGACCCGCCAGACCGATTCGACAGGGGTCGACCGTGACCGCCAGACCGACGCCCTGATCCAGGCCCTAAGCGGCACGGACTCCGGCTCGGACACCCGCGCCGGGTCGTTGCAGGGCGGTGCGGCCACCGGCTCGGATCGGGACCCGGACCAGGACGCGGTCAACGCCGCCCTGGCCCGACAGGGCGTCGCCATGGCGGACGGCGCGGCCACGCCCGAGGGCGAACCCCGCCAGAAGGCCGACGATGAGACCGCGCCCTAGAGATCTCGCGTTCTATTCGTCCCTGGCGAAATCCGTGACGGGCCGACTTCCGTTCCCCCCCTTTCTTCGCCTTGCCGAGGCCACAGGCTTGCGCCACCTTGCGCGTCGGTTTCATCAGGACGCTTCGCATGATCCGCCGCCTATCGGTCGCCTGCCTCATCGTCACCCTGGCCGCGTGCGGCCCGGCGCCCGAGACGAAGACGGCCGAAGCCGAGGCCGCCGTCGCACCACCCG
>JAFLCT010000095.1 GCA_017302335.1 Caulobacterales bacterium
CCGGCCGCTCCGGGCGCGCCTGCTGCGGCGCCGACCGCCCCCGGCGTCGTCGCCACGGGCGTGCGTATGCCCGCTCGGCCCTGGACCTATGACGCCTTCCGCGAGGCCATGACGGCGTCCGGCCGCAACCCTTCAGTCAGCGCCGCCCAGTTCGCCGAAATCCAGACGCGCAAGCCCGGCGCCGTGAACCGGGTGAAGACCTATCTGGACGGCAAGTTCGGGACCGCCGATCCCAACGTCCTGGCCGCCTTCGACAGCGTGCCGCGCGACTATTTCCACTACGCCTATGCGTCCGGCGTCTCGACGGCGACCCAGTGCTACGAAGCCAATCCCAAGCCCTGGGCCATCGGTCACGGCTCGGTTCTCTCCGACTATCTGGGTCAGGCCTATATGACCCAGTTGGCCGCCCCCAAGCCGACCGATGTGACGCTGGAGATCGGCACCGGCTCGGGCTACCAGTCGTCGCTGCTCAGCCGCATCGTGCGCGACGCCTATACCGTCGAAATCATTCAGCCGATCGGTCAGGCGGTGGGCCGCATCTTCCGTCCGCTAGGCTACGACAACGTCCATTCCAAGGTCGGCGACGGCTATTTCGGCTGGCCCGAGGTCGAGGGCGGCTTCGACACCATCATGCTGACCTGTGTGGCCCAGTACGCCCCGCCCGAGCTGTTCCGCCAGCTCAAGCCGGGCGGCAAGCTGATCATTCCGATCGGCCAGCCGTTTCGTCGCGGTCAGGTGCTGTACGTCTACACCAAGGACGACCAGGGCCGGGTGCACAGCCGCCGCGACGTCGGCGTCTTCTTCATCCCCATGACCGGGGCCATGCAGAACCGGCCCAAGCCGGCTTAAGCCGCCACCCGCAGACTGGCCTTGGTCAGTGCGGCCTCCAGGTCGGCGATCAGGTCGGCCTCGTGCTCCAACCCGATCGACAGGCGGATCAGGCCGTCGCCGATCCCGGCCGTGGCCCGCTGTTCCGGCGTCATGGCCGCGTGGGTCATGGTGGCCGGGTGGGCGATCAGGCTTTCGACCCCGCCCAGAGATTCCGCCAGGGTGAAGACGCCGACCGCCTCGCACAGGATGTGCGCCGCCTCGACCCCGCCCGCCAGTTCAAAGCTCAGCATGGCGCCGAAGCCGTCCTGTTGGCGCGCCGCCAGGGCGTGACCGGGATGGTCGTTCAGGCCGGGGTAGTGCACGCGGGCCACGGCGGGATGCGCCGCCAGGGCCTGGGCCACGCCAATTGCCGTGGCTTGCGCCCGCTCCATCCGCACCGACAGGGTGCGTAGGCCCCGCAGCGTCAGCCAGGCGTCGAACGGCGCCCCGGTCACGCCGGTCGCATTGGCCCACCAGGCCAGGTCGTCATGAATGACGCGATCCGCCGCCACCACGGCTCCGCCGACCACGTCGGAATGGCCGTTGATGTATTTCGTGGTCGAATGGATGACGATGTCCGCGCCCATTTCGATGGGGCGTTGCAGCACCGGCGACAGAAAGGTGTTGTCGGCCGCGACCAGGGCGCCCGCCGTCTTGGCCCGTCGCGCCACCTCGGCGATGTCGGTGACGCGCAGCAGGGGGTTGGACGGGGTTTCGATCAGGACCATGGCCGCGCCCTCGGCCAGGGCCGCGTCCAGGGCGGCGAGATCGGTCTGGTCCACGAAGACTAGCTCGAACCGCTCCTGTCGCGCGCGGGCGTTCAGCAACCGACAGGTGCCGCCGTAACAGTCGTGCGGCGCGATCAGCCGTTGACCGGGCTTGATCAGGTTCAGCGGCAGGTCCACCGCCGCCATGCCGGTGGCCGTGACCACGGCGCCCGCGCCGCCTTCCAGCGCGGCCAGCGCCTCGCCCAGCACGTCGCGGGTCGGATTGCCCGAACGGGTGTAGTCATAGGGCCGCTTCTGATCGAATCCGTCGAAGGCGTAGTTCGACGACAGGTACAGCGGCGGCATCACCGCACGGTGGGTCGGGTCGGCGTCCACGCCCGCGCGGGCCAGCAGGGTGTCGATCCGGGTCGAGAGGCGGCTCATTGCTCCAACTCCTTCAGCGCCTGGCGCAGGACCTGGCCGATCAGCGCCTCCTCCTTCAGGAAGGCGTCGTGGCCATACAGCGACGGCGCCTCGACGAACCGCCACAGGGTCGGCAGCCGCGCCGCCAGTTCGCGCAGGTCGTCGATGGGGGCCAGCCGGTCGGTGGTGAAGCCGACCAGGGTCACGGGCGTGCGGATCGCCTCGGGCGTCACCTGATGGCGGTCTATGGAGTCCGACAGACTGATCCACCGTTCGGCCGTCATCCGACCGCGATAGGACCGGCCCTGGGCCGTCAGATAGTCGCACACCGGATAGGTCCCGCCCGCCGTGGTCGGCGCCTCGGTGGGGAAGCGTTCGGCGAATTCCTCGCCGGTGCGATAGGTGGTCATGGCCAGTTCGCGGGCCAGGGCCACGCCGTCCTCGGCCCGCCCGGCCTCGGCCGCCAGCTTCAGGATGCGCCGCTGCACCCCGCGCCAGGCGGTGCCGATCGGGTGCGCGCGATGCGCCGCCGAGATCACCACCAGACTGTCGATCCGCTCGGGGAAGATTTCGGCGAAGGCCAGGCCGACCATGCCCCCGTAAGAAGCGCCGACGAAGGCCGCGACCGTCTCGATCCCGGCCTCGTCCAGCAACAGGGCCAGAAGACGGGCCTGGTCGCGGGTGGTGATGGTCACCGCCGCCCGGCCGCCCGCCTCGGGGGCGTAGTCGAAGCTCAGCACCTGGAAACGGTTCAGATCGACCGGCCCTCGCACGCCCACGGCGCTCGACCACCAGCCGCGCCCGCCGTTCTCGGTCTTGTGCACGAAGCGGTCGGCCGAGATGCCGCCCGCCACCACCACAACCGGCGCGCCCGCCGTCCCGTGCAGTCGCCCGACGATCCGCCGCTGACCCAGCCGCTCGCCGGATTCCAGGCGGAAGTCGGCGGGGATGTCGGCGACCTTGTCGCGCCCGCCGCGCATGACGGCGAGCGGCCGCACCTCACGGCGCACGGGGCGACAGAAGGGATCTTCGGGGCGGGAGAGTTCCAGCAGGCTCATCGGTCGTTCGCATCCTCGGCTCTTCAAGCCTCCCGGATGCGGTGACAGACCGTGGAGCATCGCCTTGCCGACGCTCCACTCATCTCTCGCGGATCGCCGAAGCGACCCCCGCAGGAGTTGGCACCGTTTCGGGCGGAACCCGATGGTTGCCCCGGCGTCAAAGGGCCTATCCCTCAGCCGGTCTTGATGAGTGACCTTACGGTGCGGATGCGAAGCTCGCCGGTCAAGGGGAAAATTATTGCGCGATGTTGGCGAGTTTCGCCTGTCGGGGCCGGGTGTTGCGTGTTTGCACTGGGCGGTCGCAATTTTCATGCGGGCCGCTTGACGCGGCGCGGCAGGCGGGTTCAGTCTGGCGGCGAGTTCGAACGAGGTTCTCGTGATCCAGCAGATCGCCATCACCGTCCTGGCCGCCGTCGCTTTCGCGACCAGCGTCGCCATGACCATGACCTCGATGACCACCACCACCATGCCCTCGCGGGCGGGGAAAGGTTAGCGCGGTCGCACCAGGCCAGAACGCAGAACCCGAACCCCGCCCGGCCCCGCCAGGCGGGGTTTTCCTATTCCTCCTCCCCCTTCGATCTTTTCCCAACGGACCCCGTCATGCCCTCCCAAGCCGCTCTCGCCCTCGTATCCGACGCCCCGGCCGCCAGCCTTGAGGCCGAGGCGCCGATCGTCGTGTTGAAATTCGGATCCTCCATCCTGCGTTCGCCCGCCGACGCGCCCGCCGTGGCCTCGGCCGTCTATGCTCATGTCCGGGCCGGGCGGCGGGTCGTGGCGGTCGTCTCGGCCTTCGGCGGCCAGACCGACCGGCTGCTGGCCGATGCGCGCGGCCTGGGTCTGGCGCACGAGAACGAACTGCTGCCCGGCTATGTCGCCCTGGGCGAGGAGAAGGCGGCGGCCCTGGTCGCCATCGCCTGTGACCGCATCGGCCTGGACGCGGCGGCCCTGTCGGTGCGCGAACTGGGCGTGGTGGCGGAAGGCCCGGCCGAGCACGCCCGGCCCTCGGCCCTGCGCGGCGAGGCGTTGAGGGCCGCGCTGGATCGGCATCAGGCGGTGATCGTGCCGGGCTTCGGCGCGGTGCGGCCGGACGGTCGTCTGGCCCTGCTGGGGCGCGGCGGCTCGGACCTGACGGCGGTCTTCCTGGCGGCCGAACTGGGCCTGAACAAGGTCCGGCTGGTCAAGGATGTCGACGGTCTCTACGACCATGATCCCAAGGCGCCCGGCGCCCCGGCGCAGCGTTATCGCCGCATCGACTGGGAGGGCGCGCGTCGGCTGGGCGGGCAACTGGTCCAACGTGACGCCATCGACCTGGGCCAGGATCGGGCCGTCGAGATCGAGGTCGCGGCCCTGGACCGGGCCGACGGCACGGTGATCGGCGCTCGCTCTGCGCCGCCGGGACCGGCCCCCGCTCAGGCCCCGATCCGCGTCGCCGTGGCCGGGTGCGGCGTCGTCGGCGGCGGGGCGATCAGCCGCCTGCTGGACGATCCGCGCTTTGAGGTCATCGGGGTCCTGGTGCGCGATCCGAACAAGGCGCGCGATGTGGACTGTCCCGCCGACCTGTTCGTCTCGGATCCGGCCGCACTCTTGGCCAGGGCGCCTGACGTGGTCCTGGAAGCCCTGTCCGACGGGGCGGCGGGCCACGCCCTGATCCGTGCGGCGCTTCAGGCCGGTTGCGATGTGGCCAGCGCCAACAAACAGGCCGTGGCTGCCGATCCCGCCGGACTGTTGGCGCTGGCCGAACAGCAGGGCCGCCGTCTGTTCTGGTCGGCTTCGGTCGGCGGCGGGTCGCCGATGATCGAGACGGTGCGCGCCGCCCGCGCCGCTGGGCCGATCGCCGCCTTCGAGGCGGTTCTGAACGGCACCTGCAACTTCATGCTGGAACGGTTGGGCCAGGGCGCGGCCTTCGACGAGGCCCTGGCCGACGCCCGCGCCGCCGGTTTCGCCGAAGAGGACCCGTCGTCGGACCTGGAAGGGCACGATTCGGCCGCCAAGGTTCGCCTTCTGGCCTTCGAAGCCTTCGGTCGCGCCCCCGAAAAGGTGTCCAAGGCCGTGCTGTCGCCCTCGACGCCGGTCGGTCCTCATGTCCGCCAGATTGGGGCGTGTCGGGCCGAGGGGGAGACCCTCTCGGCCGCCGTGGCGCTGGACCCCGACTGCGCCGAGCCGTTGTTCCGCGCGCTGAAAGGCGAGCGCAACGCCCTGCGCGTCGTCGGCGCCGACGGGCGGGTGTGGAGCTGTCGCGGACGCGGCGCCGGGCGCTGGGCCACGACCGAGAGCCTGCTGGCCGACCTGGCCGACATCGCCCGCGCCCGTCACGGCGAGTGACGAACGGCCGTTCGCCGGGCTAGGGGAGGGGATGGCTGTCTTCACCCCTGTCAGCGACGTCGAGGCGCGGAATTTCCTCAGCGCCTATGATCTCGGCGACCTGATCGCCCTGACGCCCATCGCCGAAGGGGTGGAGAACACCAACTATGCGCTTCAGGCGGGGGCGGGGCGGTTCGTCCTGACCCTGTTCGAGGGACGCACGGACGCCGCCGCCCTGCCGTTCTGCCTGGGCCTGACCGACTGGCTGGCCCAGGCGGGTCTGCCGACCGCGCAGCCCGTGCGTGACCGTTCCGGGGCTTGGCTGGGCGTATTGAACGGGCGTTCGGCCGCCGTGGTCGAATGGCTGAGCGGCGCCTGGCCGCGTGACCCGTCGCCGGTCCAGGCCCAGGCCGCCGGCGCGATGCTGGCGCGGATGCATCTGAGCGCCGCCGACTATCCGGGGCGTCGCGCCAACCCCGTCGGTCCCGTCGCCTGGCGCGCCCTGGCCCAGCGGATCGCCACGCGCGTCCGGGGTCAGGGTCTGGACCACGATCGGGCGATGCTGGATCGGGTCGAGGCGGCCCTGATCGAATTGGGCGATCCGTTCACGGACGATCTGCCCGTCGGCGCCGTCCACGCCGACTATTTTCCCGACAATGTGCTGTTCCAGGGCGATGCGGTGTCGGGCGTCATCGACTTCTATTTCGCCTGCACCGGGCCGTTGGCCTATGATCTGGCCATCGCCCTGTCGGCCTGGGGGTTCGACGGCGCGGGCCGTCCGTCGCCCGATATTCTGAGGGCCTTTCGGAGCGGCTATGACTCGATCCGCCCGCTGAGCGCCGCCGAGGCCGCCGCCTTGCCGCGCCTGGGCCGCGCCGCAGCGCTGCGATTCACCCTGACGCGACTGCATGACCGGGTGTTTCACGATCCGTCGAACCTGGTGACGCCCAAGGACCCGGCGGCCTTCCTGGCTCGCCTCGACTACTGGCGCTAGGCCGAGAAGGCCCGCACGGCGTCCAGCGCCGCCGCCTCGGTCGGATCGATCACCGTCATCCGTTCGGGCCGGTCGCCCAGGGCGCGGACGACCGGAACCGGTTCCGGCGCGATCCCCAGCACGCCCGAGACGAAGCCGCCGAATTTCGACGGATGGGCGGTGGACAGGGCCACCACCGGCCCGTTCGAACGGTCGATGCGACGCGCCGCCGACAGGGCCACGGCGGTGTGCGGGCACACGACCCGGCTCCACTGGGCGTGGGCGTGGGCGATCTCGGTCCGGGTGGCCGCCTCGTCGACCGAGACGGCCGTGACCTCGGCGCGCAGGGCGGCCAGCAGGTCGTCGTCCAGCCGCACCCGGCTGTCGCGGGCGAAGGTCTCGAACACCGCGCGGGTCGCCGCCGCATCTCGGCCCGAAGCCTCGAACACCAGGCGTTCGAAATTGGACGGCGCCTGAACGTCCATCGATACGCTGCCGGTCTCGACCGCGCCGCGGCGTTCGTACAGACCGTCGTTGATAGCGCGGGCCAGGGCGTCGTTGCTGTTGACCGCCGCTACGAAACCGTTGGCGGGCAGCCCCATCTTGGCGGCCGCGATGCCGGCGAAGGCGTCGCCGAAATTGCCCGTTGGCACGACCCAGGTCGCGGCTCGCCCGCCCAGTTGCGAGGCCGCCGAGACATAGTAGGGAATCTGACCCGCCAACCGCGCCCAGTTGATCGAATTGACCGAACTGAGCCGTCCTTGCGCCCGCAGGCTCTCCTGGCCCAAGAGCGCCTTCACCAGCCGCTGGCAGTCGTCGAAGTCGCCGCGTACGGCCAGGTTCAGCACATTGTCGGCGGCGACCGTGGTCATTTGCTTGCGCTGAACCGGCGACACCCGGTCCAGCGGGTGCAGCACGATCAGGCGGATGCGCTCGGCCCCCGCGAAGGCCGCCACGGCCGCCGCGCCGGTGTCGCCGCTGGTCGCCGTCAGCAAGGTCAGCCGCTCGCCCGAGGCCGCCAGGGCGGCGTCGGCCAGGCTGGCGGCCAGTTGCATCGCCAGGTCCTTGAACGCCGCCGTCGGGCCGTGGAACAGCTCCAGCACGTAAAGACCGTCCTCGACCTCGACCAGGGGCGTCGTCGCCGGGTGGTCGAAGCCCGCGACCAGTCGTCCGATCGCCGCGTCCAGCGCTCCGTCGGGCAGGGCGTCGCCGATGAAGGGGGTCAAGACCTCGGCGGCGATCTCGGCATAGGCGCGTCCCGGCCGGGCGGCGTCGGGCGACAGGCGCGGCCAGGCCTGGGGCATATACAGGCCGCCGTCCGGCGCCATGCCGCGCAACAGGGCTTCGGCGAAGTCGGCGACGGGCGCCTGTCCGCGCGTGGAGACATAAAGATCGGGGCGGAGGCTCATCGTCTCTTGGTACCGAGGCCGCCCGCTGTCGTCACCTGCATTCGCCAGCAAGCGCGCTTCGGCTGGCGTCTGACGCCCGACCGCGCCATCTAGGTCGGATGGATCGCCGCCTTCTGCTTCGACTGGGCTTGGGCGCCGCCGGCGTCGGCGGGGCCTTCTGGCTGCGCGATCACGTGCTGTGGGCGCCGCCGAAAGCGACATTCGACACGGGCGAGACGACCGGCTGGCTGCCCTGGGCCGTGCGCGGAACCGCCGTGCCGACCGTGCGCGCGACGATCGGCGGGCGACAGGTCAACGCCCTGGTCGATAGCGGCGCGCAATACTCTGTCATCGACCGCGCCCTGTACGCCGCCCTGGGGGCGCCGCGCGGGTTCGACCTGCCCCTGGTGGCCTATGGCGTCAGCGGCGCGCCGCAGATGGGCAAGGGCGCGGTGCTGGATCTGTCGGTCGGATCGCTGCGGCTGACCGGGTTGCGCGTCGGCATATTGGCTCTGGGACCCCTGGCTGGAACCGAGGGCCTGAACACCCCCCTGGTGCTGGGCCAGGACGTGCTCGGCCGCCTGAGGTTCGGGGTCGATGCGGATCGCCGTCGCCTGGTCTTCACGGCGCCCGGTGCGGATCGCCTGCCGCCCGACGTCTCGCCTGTGCCGGTCACGCGGCGGGGGCGGGCGCTGGTCGCCGCGATCACCGTCGAGGGGGTGAAGATCGACGCCGTGGTCGACACCGGCGCCTCGGGCCTGTTGTCCTTGCGTCGATCCGCCGCCGCAGCGGCGGGATTGCTGGATGGACGCGCCGTCGAGCCTGGGTCCAGCCTCGTGCTGGGCGGCGCCGTGCCGGCCAGGATCGTTCGCGCGCGTACGATGACCTTCGCGGATCAGGTGTACCGCGACCGGCCCGTGTCCATCTTCGCCGATACGGTCGCGCCCGGCGTGCCCGACGCCTTGCTGGGCATGGGCGCCTTCGCCGGGCGGCGGGCGGTGATGGATCTGGGCGCGGGCAAGCTGTGGGCGTCGCGGCCGTTGGACCTGACCGTGGCTTAGACCGCGCCGAAGGTGTCGCAGACCGCCGGATCGCCGGAATCGTACCCGCGCCGCAGCCATTCGACCCGCTGGGCCGAGGAGCCGTGGGTGAAGCCTTCCGGCACCACGCGGCCGCCCGAACGGCGTTGCAGCGTATCGTCGCCGATGGCGTTGGCGGTCTTCAGCCCCTCTTCCAGGTCGCCCGGGTCCAGAGCGACTTCGCCGTTGGAGACGGCGGCGGCGTTCCTGGCCCAGACCCCGGCGTAGCAGTCGGCCTGAAGCTCCAGCGCCACGGAATAGCGGTTGGCCTCGGCCTGACCCGAGGCGCGCTGCTGGGCCTGCTGCACCTGCTGGCTGACGCCGGTCAGGGTCTGGACGTGGTGGCCGTATTCGTGGGCGATGACATAGGCGCGGGCGAAGTCGGCGCCGGACGCGCCCAACTGCTGCTCCATCTGGGTCCAGAAGCCGAGGTCCAGATACACGGTCTGATCGGTCGGGCAGTAGAAGGGACCCATGGCCGCCTGGCCATAGCCGCACCCGGTGCCCGTGCCTCCGTCGTAGATCACGGTGTTGTTGGGGGGGCGATAGCCGTCCAGCTTGGTCGCCCAGACCTTGTTGATGTTGTTGCCGATGACATCGACGAACTGGCCGGCCTGGTCCTGAGGCGTGCCGACCTGGCCCTTTTCCTGGGCGCCGACGCCGCCGAACTGACTGGCGATCTGCTGGGTCGTCGATGGGTCGATGCCGAAGACGAAATAGCCGATGGCGGCCAGGACCAGCACGCCCAGACTGCCGCCCGCGACCGCGCCCCCGCCCATTCCGCGCCGATCCTCGACGCCGCCGCCGCGTTCTCCGCCCTGCCAACGCATGATCCGACCTCTCGCTGCTTTCCTTACAAGCTAGGC
>JAFLCT010000096.1 GCA_017302335.1 Caulobacterales bacterium
GCTTGTAGGCTTCCGATTTCAGGATCTGTTTCACTCCCCTTGTCGGGGTGCTTTTCACCTTTCCCTCACGGTACTTGTTCACTATCGGTCGTAGAGGAGTACTTAGGCTTGGAGGGTGGTCCCCCCATGTTCAGACAGGATTTCACGTGTCCCGCCCTACTCGAGTCTCTTGCTATTTGACGCCTACGGGGCTTTCACCCGCTATGGCCGACCTTTCCAGATCGTTCGGCTTTATTTCACAAGAGCACTGGCCTGGTCCCGGTTCGCTCGCCACTACTACGGGAGTCTCGGTTGATGTCCTTTCCTCCGGGTACTGAGATGTTTCAGTTCCCCGGGTTCGCTTAATGAACCCTATGTATTCAGGTCATTATACCTTTCAACGATCCGCCAATCGCCGCCTGCCGAAGCAAACAGAGTTGGAAGACCGTAAAGGTGGGTTTCCCCATTCGGAAATAGTCGGATCAAAGGGTGCTAGCGCCTCCCCGACTCTTATCGCAGCTTGCCACGTCCTTCATCGCCTCTCTACGCCAAGGCATCCGTCAGAAGCCCTTCAACGTTTGATCGTTTCTCAGCAAAACTCATGCATGGGGTCTCCCGCCGACTGGAAAGATGCCGGCAGGCCCATGCCTGATTTTTGTCAGACAATGTCTTCATTTCGAACGTGACCTGAAAGCCCCAAATCCAAACCAGGGAGGGCCGGTCATATTCTTCCTTCACTATGTCAATCACCAGCGGCCGAACGGC
The DNA here is from genome assembly GCA_017302335.1 of Caulobacterales bacterium. GTDB lineage: Bacteria > Pseudomonadota > Alphaproteobacteria > Caulobacterales > Caulobacteraceae > Brevundimonas. The sequence goes on from JAFLCT010000096.1 coordinate 745, forward strand.
CGTGGCGAACCTGTATACGATCTGCGAGATGGTGGAGCCAGACGGGATCGAACCGACGACCTCATGCTTGCAAAGCACGCGCTCTACCAACTGAGCTATGGCCCCGAGGGACGTTAGCCAGGAGAGCTGTCGGCGACCTTGTCGGCTGCGTCTGACCAGCAGGGCTGGTAGGCCCGGGCAGACTCGAACTGCCGACCTTACGCTTATCAGGCGTACGCTCTAACCACCTGAGCTACGGGCCTATGGCAGCGACAGCCAGGCTTTGGACCCAGGCTCGCGATCGCATCACCGCACCCGCCGGCCGAATGCCGATGGTCGCGATGATGAAAGAGGAAAGAGAAACGAAGACGGCGACGCCCCGCATTTGATTGGAGCTTCAATAGAACCTCGTGAGAGGCGCTGGAGAAGCATCCTTAGAAAGGAGGTGATCCAGCCGCAGGTTCCCCTACGGCTACCTTGTTACGACTTCACCCCAGTCGCTGACCCTACCGTGGTCGGCTGCCTCCATTGCTGGTTAGCGCACCGCCTTCGGGTAGAACCAACTCCCATGGTGTGACGGGCGGTGTGTACAAGGCCCGGGAACGTATTCACCGCGGCATGCTGATCCGCGATTACTAGCGATTCCAACTTCATGCCCTCGAGTTGCAGAGGACAATCCGAACTGAGACGACTTTTAAGGATTAACCCTCTGTAGTCGCCATTGTAGCACGTGTGTAGCCCACCCTGTAAGGGCCATGAGGACTTGACGTCATCCCCACCTTCCTCCGGCTTAGCACCGGCAGTCCCATTAGAGTTCCCAACTAAATGATGGCAACTAATGGCGAGGGTTGCGCTCGTTGCGGGACTTAACCCAACATCTCACGACACGAGCTGACGACAGCCATGCAGCACCTGTGTCCTAGTCCCCGAAGGGAAAGCCACGTCTCCGTGGCGGTCCAGGCATGTCAAAAGGTGGTAAGGTTCTGCGCGTTGCTTCGAATTAAACCACATGCTCCACCGCTTGTGCGGGCCCCCGTCAATTCCTTTGAGTTTTAATCTTGCGACCGTACTCCCCAGGCGGATTGCTTAATGCGTTAGCTGCGTCACCGAGAAGTAAACTTCCCGACAACTAGCAATCATCGTTTACGGCGTGGACTACCAGGGTATCTAATCCTGTTTGCTCCCCACGCTTTCGCGCCTCAGCGTCAGTAATGAGCCAGTATGTCGCCTTCGCCACTGGTGTTCTTCCGAATATCTACGAATTTCACCTCTACACTCGGAGTTCCACATACCTCTCTCACACTCAAGACACCCAGTATCAAAGGCAGTTCCGAGGTTGAGCCTCGGGATTTCACCCCTGACTTAAATGTCCGCCTACGCGCCCTTTACGCCCAGTAATTCCGAGCAACGCTAGCCCCCTTCGTATTACCGCGGCTGCTGGCACGAAGTTAGCCGGGGCTTCTTCTCCGGGTACCGTCATTATCGTCCCCGGTGAAAGAATTTTACAATCCTAAGACCTTCATCATTCACGCGGCATGGCTGCGTCAGGCTTTCGCCCATTGCGCAAGATTCCCCACTGCTGCCTCCCGTAGGAGTTTGGGCCGTGTCTCAGTCCCAATGTGGCTGATCATCCTCTCAGACCAGCTACTGATCGTAGCCTTGGTGAGCCTTTACCTCACCAACTAGCTAATCAGACGCGGGCCGCTCCAATGGCGATAAATCTTTCCCCCGAAGGGCACATACGGTATTAGCTCAAGTTTCCCTGAGTTATTCCGTACCAAAGGGCACGTTCCCACGTGTTACTCACCCGTCCGCCACTAACTCCGAAGAGTTCGTTCGACTTGCATGTGTTAGGCCTGCCGCCAGCGTTCGCTCTGAGCCAGGATCAAACTCTCAGGTTGAGTTGACTTCTGACCTAAGCATGACAGTCCGAAGACCGTCTGGCATTAGTTCTACGTATTCTTGACGAGATCCCACGTTCACCGATCCGAAGACCGGTTACATGGTATGTCTTTTCAAAAAGACCGCAGATGTCAGCGTCGATGATAACCTCTAGGGTTATCGCCAGGACACCGCCGCCTGCGTTTCTCTTTCCAGATCAACGATTTCAAAGACCTCAGGAACCGGAAATCGGCCCCACCGTTTAGCGCCCGGTTGCGGCGGAGGCGGCGATGTAGTCGCCTCGGTTTTCCGTGTCAAGCGATCTTCCGAAGAAGTTTCTCTTTTTCACGGCCCCGCCCGGAAGCAGGGGAGGCGCTGTTTAGCGCCTCGATTTTTCCGGTCAACCCATTCTTTTAAAAAAGAACTTCGTGGCCCAGAACCGCCCCGGAGGGCGGCGGAGGCGGCTACCTAAAGAGGCGACCTCTCCGTGTCAACCGGGCCTTTCGACCTTTCTGCACTCATCGAAGCCGAGGCTTCTTCAGACCGCAAAAAACCGCCGCAGGAAGCCGGAGGGGCTTCCCTCTGTTCGATTGGACGATTCGATTGAAGCGCGGAGACTAGTTGGAGGCGTTTCGAAAAGCAAGGGGCCGAAACCGCCTTTCTTTCCTCTGGAACCGTTGGAAACTGTCGTCTCCGCGGCCCCGCCGTCCAGCCCGTCGCCGAGCGAGGCGGCGGTATACGGAGGGCCTCCGAAGTCCGCAAGCGGCTTTTTCGTGGCGCTCCGTTTTTTCTGGCGGACTCGCGATCGGCGAGCGCCTTCAGCCCGCCGCTATATAGGTTCTGAGGCTTTCAGCCTCATGCGCGGCCTCGGCGATCTGGCATTTCACCACATCGCCGATGGAGATGACCCCCGCCAGGCGCTGATCGCGCAAAACCGGCAGGTGACGAATTCGACGGTCGGTCATGCGCTCCATCAGAATCGCCACCGTCTCGGCCGGTTCGGCGAAGACCACCTGACGGCTCATATAATCCGCGACGGGGCGGCCCAGGGCGGCCTGCCCGTCCTTGGCCACGGCCCGAACCACGTCGCGCTCGGACATTACGCCCACGACTCGGTCGTCCTCACAGACCATCAGGGCGCCGACCCGACGCGAATCCAGTTCGCGGCACGCTTCGGTCAGGGGAGTATCGGGGGCGATGGCGAAGACGGCTTCGCCCTTGGATTTCAGGATCTCGGCCACCAGCATGGGCGCACTCCCTTATATCTAAGAGCGGCCACGGTCCCGGCCGCTTCAGTCGGCAGGGTCGCCCAAGCGCGTCTTCGAATCAAATGCCGGGTTCGTGTTCCCGAACCAGCGCGCCAAGGGTCCGATGGCCAGAACACCGACCAGATAGCCGAAAGCATGGGCTTCCCAGGCGATGCGAGCGCCCGTCACGCCGGGCGCCAGGCCGATCAGCCCCGTGACCAGATTGACGGCCATCCAGGCCAGGCTGATCTGAATCAGACGGGGGTCGGTCAGGGACAGCACCCTGCCCTTGCCGCCCATCAACCGCATGGCCGCGCCGATCAGGCCGAACACCGCCCCCGAGGCGCCGACCACGGTGTCGGTCGAACCCCAGTGGACCAGACCATAGCCGAGGGCCGACAACACGCCCGCCCCTATATAGAGCGCAAAGAACGCCAGAACGCCGCGCGCGCCGGTCAACACCCGGGCCACCGGCGCGCCAAAAACCACGGCGCCGACCGCATTCATCCAGGTATGCGTCCAGCCTCCATGCAGCAGCATGGAGGTGAACAGACCGCCGAACCGCCCCTCGGCCAGATCCGCGGGCGAGAAAGCCCAGGCGGCGCCGCCGTCCGGCAATCGTTGCTGGAAAAAGAACAGCACCGGCATCGACGCGCCGACCAGCACCGCCAGGATCGGCGCGTTGAACACCGGCTCCCGCGCGGGCGGCGTTTCGAATCGGGGATCGCTCCAAGCCATGGCCCTCAGATGCGGACAGGCCCGCCGCACATCAAGCGCTTCTTAATAACCATGAATCAAAGTGCGCCATGGACCGCCCTTGCGGTCACCGTGACCCGGAGTGCGCCTAGCCATGTCGCCGATCCCGAAAGGCCTGATTTCATTGACCGCGTTCGTCGTGGCCGCCCTGCCCTGCGCGGCCTCGGCCCAATCGTACGGGTCCGGCGGCGCGGCCCAGTTCCAGGCGGGCTACGGCGGCGCGCGCTACACCACGGCCCGGCCCGTGACCGGATCGACCCGCGACGCCAACGGCAATCGGCTGGTGGTCGACGGCCTCATCCAGACCGGCGCCTCCAGCTATTCCAGCAGTTCGGGCGGGGTCGCCACGGCCTATTCCGGCGCGGGCGGCCAGGGCGGCGGCGGTCAGACGCAGATCGGCGGGGCGACCGCCATCGGCAACAGCCTGAACGTCGTGGTCCAGGGCAACAACAATACGGTGATCGTGAACTCCAACCAGACCAACACCGGCAACGTCACCGCCGGTACGGCGCTGAACGGAACGCTGAGGCTTCAATGATCGTTCGCCCGCTCAAGCTCGGCGCCGCCTTATCAGCCTTGGCCCTGTTATCGGGTTGCGTCAGCACCTCCGCCGGGCCGTCGGGTCTCTACGCCGCGCCGATTGGAAACGCGCCGGTGACGGCCAATCCGACACCCTATTCGACCGCGCTCTATTGTCTGGCCGATTACGCCCGTCGCTACAGCCTGCCTTCGCCGCGGATCGCGGTGGCCCGGATCAGCGACTACACCGGCACGGTTTCGGCCGATGGCGGACGCCAGGTCACCGGCGGCGCCTCGCTGATGGCCATGTCGGCCCTGGCCAAGGCGGGCGCCAGCATGGTCGAGCGCTATGACACCTCCGTGTCGGAGCTGGAGCTGCGCTACGCCAACAACAAGCTGATCGGCGACGCCGGTGCAGGCGGGGCGGAAGACAACCAGTACCGCCGCATCCTGGCGGGCCAGGTGCCGGGTTCGGACTTCTATATCGCCGGCGGCATCACCGAGGTGAACTACAACATCCGTTCGGCCGGGTTCGACGCCGGCATGGGCGAGGTCGATACGAATCGCGGCGGCTCGGGCGTCATCGCGGGCAAGGTGTTCGTGATGAACGTGGCGATCGACCTGCGCCTGATTCAGACGACCACGCTCGAGGTCGTCGATGTCATCTCCTATCAGAAGCAGATCATCGGCCGCGAAGTTTCGGCCGGCGTGTTCGATTTCCTGAACGGCAATGTCTTCGACGTCTCGGCCGGTTCGGGCGGGTTCGAGCCGATCCAACTGGCCGTCCGCTCGGTCATCGAACGGGCGACCATCGAATTCATGGCGAATCTCTACGGCGCGCCGGGACCCGAGATCTGCCTCGACACCCGCAACGAGCTTCTGCGTGACACCACCACGGGGGCGACGGGCGGCTACTACCCGGCCTATCCCAACACGGAAACCAACAATGGCCAGACCCGCGCCGACCCGTCTCGCTGGCATGATCGCCGCGACGGCGATGTGCGCCGCAGCCGCTACTGAGGCCGCCGCGCAGACGCCGCCAGGCTCAATCGTCCTGAACAACCAGCTTCAGCTCGGCGACGTCGTCGCGGGCGAGACTCTGGACGTCGTCGACGTAGAGGAACAGGTCACCGTCACCAACGCGGCCCAGGGCAACAGCCTGTCCGGTTCGGTCCAGAACGATTCGCTGACCCTGGATTCGACCCAGACGATGCGCGGCGACGCGCGGGCGACCACGACTCTGACGCTGGGCGGCGACACCGAAGGCGTGGTCAACGCCACCACCCAGGCGCGTGGAAATTATCTGGCCGCCGGCGCCTACGGCGCTGACGTGACTCTGGACGCGACCCAAGAGGTCGACGACGTCGAGATCAGCGCCGCCTCCACCGTCACGGGTCAAAGCGCGCGTCTGCTAGGCGGGGCCTATGTGCAATCGGCGGCCATCGCCAACACTGTCGCTGTCGGCGGCGAGGGTGCGACGGTGCAGGGGACGATCGACCAGAGTTCGGCCGCCACGGTGCGGGCCTCCAACTTCCTGGGCAGCCAGTACATTCCGGCCGAGGCCGACTTCTCCAGCCAGGCCATCGCCAACGCCGTTGCGGTGAACAGCGACCAGGCCTCGAATCAAAATCTGTCGGTGCGCCAACGGTCGCGCGGAGTGATGGTGGAAGCCGCCACCAGCGCCAACGCCGCCAATGCCTGGGACCTGGCCGGACGCGCCAACGCCGCCGCCAACCAGGCCGTCTTCGCCAATCAGGGCGGCGCCCTGATCACCGCCACGGATCAGGCCAACACCAGCCGTGTGCGCGCCGCGACCGTCGTCACCGCCTATGACTTCGGCGCCGCCACGGCCCAGGCGCGCGGGGTCGGCAACGAGGTCTCAGCAGGCAACAGAGATGTCTATCTGGAGATCGACAATCTCCAATTGAATAACGGTCAGATCGACGCCAGCGCCACGTTTTCAGGCGGCGCGGGTTATGACGCCTATGTCGGCGCCGACGCCGTGGGCAATTCCATCACCGGCTACGCCTGCTCGGAATGCCAGGGCTATGTCGACGCCCGCAACAGCCAGACCAATACGGCCAACGTCACCGCCACGACCGCGGTGACGACCCAGGGGGCCAGCCGCGCCGTCATCGCCGGGGCCAATGCCGTGGGCAATGCGGCGACCTTCTACGTCTCCCGTCCCGCAGATTAACTTCCGTTAACTTGCGCATCCGTAAGGTGTCACCTACGGGTGACATGGGGCGTCGTGATCACATCGAGGTCCCCCGTCGCTCATGGAGACTCTCGATGCGTACCGCTCGCCGCCTGCTATTCGTCGCCGCTTCCAGCCTGGCCTTGTCGGCTGCGGCCCTGCCCGCCTTGGCCCAGACCGCGCCGTCCGCGCCCTGGCCCCAGGTCTCCAGCGACATTGCGGCCGACGCCAATGTGCGTTTCGGCCAATTGCCCAACGGTATGCGTTACGCCCTGCTGCACAACGCCACCCCGCCCGGTCAGGCTTCGTTCCGCCTGCGCATCGCCGCCGGCGGCCTGATGGAGCAGGATGATCAGAAGGGCCTGGCCCACTTCACCGAGCACATGGTCTTCAACGGCACGGACGACATTCCCGAGACCGAGCTGCTGCGCATTCTGGAGCGTCTGGGTCTGGCCTTCGGCGCCGACACCAACGCGACGACCAGCCTGGAGCAGACCTTCTATATGCTGGAGCTGCCGCGCACCAACGACGAGACGGTGGACGCCAGCCTGCACATCATGCGCGAGATGATGTCCGACGCGCTGATGGAGACGGCCGCCATCGACAATGAGCGCGGCGTCATCGTCGGCGAGAACCGCACCCGCGACACGCCGGGCCGCCGCTCGGCCGTGGCCCAACTGGGACTGCTGGCGGAAGGCCAACTGGTCTCGCGTCGTCTGCCCGACGGCGACACCACGGTGGTCGAGCACGCGCCCGCCCAACGGTTCGTGGACTTCTACCGCAGCTACTACCGGCCTGAACTGGCGACCTTCATCGCCGTGGGCGATTTCGATCTGGACCAGATGGAAGCCAAGGTCCGCGGCGCGTTCGAGAGCTGGCAAGGCGTCGGCCAGGCCGGCGCCCAGCCCGATCTGGGCCAGGTCGCGGCGCGTCAGCCCGAGACCAAGATCCTGCTGGAGCCGGGCATCCAGTCCAGCATCCAGTTGAACTGGGTGAAGGCCCCCGACCTGGACGCCGACACGGCGGCCGAGCGGCGCGAGGATCTTTTGAAGGCCCTGGGCCTGGCCGTCTTGAACCGTCGCCTGGGCGAGATCGCGCGCGGCGACAATCCGCCCTTCCTGGGCGCGGGCGGCTCGACGGGCGACATCTTTGACAGCGTCGGCGTCGGCACCATCGCGGCCGCCTTCAACCCCGGCGGCTGGAAGCGCGCCCTGGAGACCATGGAGCAGGAACAGCGCCGCCTGATCCAGTTCGGCGTCACCGAGGCCGAACTGCAACGCGAGATCACGGACACTCGCACGGCCCTGACCAACGCTGTCGCCGCCGCCGCGACCCGTTCGACCCCGGCCCTGGCCAACGGCCTGGTCGGCGCGACGAACGCCCGTCGCGTCTTCTCCAGCCCGGCCACCAACCTGGAGCTGTTCGAGAACGCCGTGCGCGGCGTGACGGCGGATCAGGTCACCGTCGGCGTCCGCCAGGTGTTCGAGGGCCAGGGACCGGTCATGCTGGTCGTCACCCCGGTCGAGATCGAAGGCGGTGAGGCCGCCGTCACCGCCGCCCTGGAAGCTTCGCGCCAGACGCCCGTCACGGCGCGCGCCGACGAGGCGGCGATGCAATGGCCCTATACCGATTTCGGCGCCCCTGGCGTTCCGTCCGGCCGCACCGAGGCCGCCGACCTGGGCGTGACGATGATCACCTTCCCCAACGGGGTGCGGCTGACGGTCAAGCCGACCGATTTCCGCGATGAGCAGATCCTGGTCAGCGTGCGCACCGGCATCGGCGATCTGTCGCAGCCGACGGACCGGGTGACGGCCTCCAACATGGTCGACAACGTCCTGACCGCGGGCGGCCTGGGCGATTTGACGGTCGATCAGTTGAACCGCGTGCTCACCGGTCGCACCTACAGCGTCAACGGCGGCATGGGCACGGACTCCTTCCAGTTCTCGGGCGCGACCAAGCCCGAGGAGCTGGAGCTGCAGATGCAGGTCATGGCGGCCTATATGACTGATCCGGGCCTGCGCGCCGCGCCGTTCGAGCAGGCCAAGTCGGCCTGGCCGCAGCAACTGGCCCAGCTCATGGCGACCCCTGGCGGCGCCTTCGCCCTCCAGGCGCCGGTCCTGCTGGCCGGCGGCGACCAGCGCGCCGCGACCCCCACGGCGGATCAGGTCGCGGCCTTCACCCTCGACGAGGTGCGGAACATCGTGAAGACCGGCCTGGCTTCGGGTCCGATCGACATCGTCATGGTCGGCGACGTT
>JAFLCT010000097.1 GCA_017302335.1 Caulobacterales bacterium
CGCCCCCGCAGAGACGCCCGCGCCGGTCGCGGACCAGGGGTTCGACGCCGACGCCTATGTCTGCGTCCAGACTCTGGAGGCGCTGGACGACTGGATCGCTCGGGCGACGGCCGCCGGGATCGTCGGTTTCGACACCGAAACCGACGCCCTGTCGTCCACCCATGCTGGCCTGTGCGGCTTCTCCCTGGCCATTGGGCCGAACGACGCCTGCTATGTGCCCGTGGCCCACGAACACCCTGACGCGGCGGGAAACGACGGCGGCCTGGACTTCGGCGACGGCCCGGCCAGACCGCCGATCCAGCAGATCGACGCCGCGACGGCCCTGGCCCGGCTGAAGACCCTGCTGGAGAACCCCGCCGTGCTGAAGGTGGGCCAGAACATCAAATACGACATGGCCGTCATGGCCCGGCGCGGGATCCGCCTGGCCCCGATCGACGACACCATGCTGATCAGCTACGTCCTGGACGGCGGCAGCCACACCCACGGCATGGACGAGCTGTCCAGACGCTGGCTGGGCCACGAGCCGATCCCCTTCAAGGCGGTGACCGGAACGGGCAAGGCGCAAAAGAGCTTCAAACACGTCGAACTGGACCCCGCCACCCGCTACGCCGCCGAAGACGCCGACGTGACCCTGCGCCTGTGGCGCCTGCTGAAACCCCGCCTGGCGGCCGAGCGCCTGTCCGCCGTCTATGAGACGCTGGAGCGGGGAATGCCCGCCGTCCTGGCCGATATGGAGCTGGCGGGCGTCCGCATCGACCCGACCCGACTGAAGCGTCTGTCGCACGCCTTCGGCCTGCGCATGGTCGAGCTGGAGGACAAGGCCCAGGCGCTGGCCGGCCGCCCGTTCAACCTGGGCAGCCCCAAACAGATCGGCGACATCCTGTTCGGCGAAATGGGCCTGCCCGGCGGCAAGAAGACCGCCACCGGCCAGTGGGCCACCGACGCCAGCGTGTTGGAAGACCTGGCCCTGACGCACGAGCTGCCGCGCACCCTGCTGGAATGGCGCCAGTTGTCCAAGCTGAAGGGCACCTATACCGACGCCCTGACGGCGGCGGCCGATCCGAACACCGACCGGGTGCACACCAGCTATCAACTGGCCGCCGCCTCGACCGGCCGCCTGGCCTCGTCGGACCCCAACCTCCAGAACATCCCGATCCGAACCGAGATCGGCCGCCAGATCCGTCAGGCTTTCATCGCCGCGCCCGGCCATGTCCTGATCAGCGCCGACTACAGCCAGATCGAGCTGCGCCTCCTGGCCCATATCGGCGACATCGCTGAGCTGAAACGCGCCTTCAAGGCGGGCCAAGACATCCACGCCGCCACCGCGTCCGAGATGTTCAACGTTCCCATCGACCAGATGGATTCCGAAACCCGTCGGCGCGCCAAGGCGATCAATTTCGGCATCGTCTACGGTATTTCCGCCTTCGGCCTGGCCGCCCAGCTCGGCATCGACCAGGGCGAGGCCGCAGCCTACATCAAGACCTATTTCGAACGCTTCCCCGGCATCCGCGACTATATGGACGCCACCAAGGCCCAGGTGCGCCAAGACGGCTTCGTCTCCACCGTCTTCGGCCGTCGCATCCACATTCCGGCCATCCATTCCAAATCCGGCGCCGAGCGCCAGTTCGGCGAGCGCGCGGCCATCAACGCCCCGATCCAGGGCGCCGCCGCCGACATCATCCGCCGCGCCATGATGCGGATGCCGGACGCCCTGGCCGAGGCGGGTCTGAAAACCCGTATGTTGATGCAGGTCCACGACGAACTGGTGTTCGAGGCGCCCGAGGCCGAGGCCGAAACCGCCGTGGCCCTGGTCAAGCGCGTGATGGAATCGGCCGCCGAACCGGCCGTGGCCCTGACCGTGCCGCTGATCGTCGACGCGCGCGCCGCGCAAAACTGGGATGACGCACACTGATGACCGACCTGAACGACGCCCCCATCCGCGACGACCGCGAAGCGCGCCGCTACGTCCTGGACTTCGACGGCCAGAGCGCCGTGGTGATCTATAACGAGGCGGGCGGCGGCCTGCTGATCACCGAGACCCTGGTCCCCCAGGCCCTGGAAGGGCGCGGCGTCGCCAGCCGCATGGCCCGTTACGTGCTCGAAGACATTCGCACGCGCGGCCTTCTGGTCCTGCCGACCTGCCCCTTCTTCGCCGGCTATCTGAAGAAGCACCCGGAATGGACCGACATCGTCCACCCCAGCTACCGCATCGCCCTTGGCCTCTAGGCCGAGCGACGCGTCCCGATCACCGGAGTAAGCGGACCCTGGTCCGGGCCACTCAGGCGTGTTGACATAGGGTTGCCTTTTTGTTCTCCTCTCGCCATGGCTGAAATCGACCCCTCTGAACCGCACCGTCAGACGTTCGAGTCCATCCGCCATCAGGACGAAGGGGTCGAATACTGGCTGGCGCGCCAACTGGCCTTGGTGTTGGACTATCAGGACTACCGCAACTTCAGCGCGGTCATCGACAAGGCGCGGACAGCAGCGGCGGCGGCCGGTCTCGACCCGCTGGATCATTTCGGTGACGTCACCACAATGATCGACTTGGGGAAGGGCGCGCGCCGGGAAATCCCCGACATCCGCCTGTCCCGCTACGCCTGCTACCTGATCGTTCAGAACGGCGACCCGTCCAAGCCGGTCATCGCCCAGGGTCAGACCTATTTCGCCGTCCAGACACGGCGGCAGGAGATCCAGGATGATCCGGCCTTCAACGGCCTGACCGAAGACGAGCGCCGTCTGATGCCTCGACGCGAAATGGCGCACCACAACACCGCCTTGGCTTCGGCCGCCAGCCAGGCGGGGGTGACCACTGGTCTGGACTATGCCGTATTCTAGGATCGCGGCTATCGCGGCCTGTATGGCGGCCGCACCATGCGCGACATCCACGCGCAAAAGGGGCTGAAGAAAAGCCAGAAGATCCTCGACCACATGGGCAGCACCGAGCTGGCCGCTAATCTGTTTCGCGCCACACAAACGGAAGAAAAGCTTCGACGCGACGGCGTCCACACCAAGGCGCGAGCCAACGACGTACATATGCAGGTGGGCAAGAAGGTCCGCGCCACGATCCAAGAACTGGGCGGCGTCATGCCCGAGAACCTGCCTACGCCGGACACCAGCATCCAGCAGTTGGAGCGTCGCCGCGCGAAAGAGATCGAGAACAAGGCCGAGGAATAACGCTGTAGTATCGGCGCTCTAGTGATTCCCGTTCTTTTCGCGCGGCAGGATTTCCGATGCGGTCCCTTGACACCCTGATCGTCGGCGCGGGCGCGGCGGGCATGATGTGCGCCGTCGAGGCCGGGCGGCGCGGACGCCGGGTTCTGGTCATCGATCACGCCTCGGCGCCGGGCGAGAAGATCCGCATTTCGGGCGGAGGGCGGTGCAATTTCACCAATCTGGGCGTCGGGCCGCAGGCGTTTCTGGGCGAGAACCCGCGCTTCGCCACCTCGGCCCTGAGGCGGTTCACCCAGCAGGACTTCATCAAGCGCGTCGATGCGGCGGGCATCGCCTGGCACGAAAAAACCCTGGGCCAGTTGTTCTGCGACGGCAGCGCCAAACAGATCGTCCGTATGCTGACCGACGACATGGCGGCGGCGGGGGTCGAGTTGCGGCTGGGCGTGGGGGTCCAGACGCTGGAGGTTGAGGGCGACGGGTTCCGCGTGCGCCTGTCGGACGGTTCGCGGATCACGGCCGCCAGTCTGGTCGTCGCTTCCGGCGGCAAGTCGATCCCCAAGATGGGGGCCACCGGCTGGGCCTATGAGACGGCGCGCCGGTTCGATCTGCGCGTCACCGAAACACGACCCGCCCTGGTCCCCCTGACCTTCGAGCCGGGCCTGCTGGCCGAGACGGCGCCCCTGGCGGGCCTGTCGGTCGATGCGGTGGTCGGCCACGGCAAGACTCGGTTCCGCGAGGGCCTGTTGTTCACCCACCGGGGCGTCAGCGGGCCGTCGATCCTGCAAATCAGCAGCTATTGGCGCGAGGGGCAGGCGATCACCCTGTCCATGGCGCCCGATGTCGATGTGTTCGAGACCCTGCGCGCGGCGCGGGCCGAAAACGGACGGCAGGCGGCGGCGGCGGCGCTCGGCCACATCACGCCCCGGCGTCTGGCCGACGCCGTGCTGGCGCGGCTGAAGATCGGCGGCAATCTGGGCGACCTGTCGGACAAGGCGTTGCGGGCCGTCGACCAGGCGGTCAACAACTGGACCCTGAAGCCGGTGGGATCGGAGGGGTATCGCACGGCCGAGGTGACCCTGGGCGGAATCGACACGGCGGCCCTGGATCAGAAGACGATGGCGGTTCGGGACCGGCCCAACCTGTTCTTCATCGGCGAGGCGGTCGATGTCACGGGCTGGCTGGGCGGTTATAATTTCCAATGGGCCTGGTCTTCGGGCTGGGCCGCGGGCCAGACCTGCTGACGCCATGCGCCTGGGCCGTTTGGTCGCATGGGCGAACAGCCTTCGGGCGCCCAAGTCTGTGGGCATGACACGGAGACGCCCATGCCCCTTCTGATGTGCCCCAACGACAATGCGCCGATGCAGACGCTGGAACGGTCCGGCGTCCAGTTCGATATGTGCCCGACCTGCCGCGGCGTATGGCTGGACCGGGGCGAGCTGGAAAAGCTGATGGAGGCCGCCACTCAAGACGCACGCCCCGCCGCGCCGCCGCCGCAAGCGGCCGCCCAGCCCTATCCGCCGCAATCGGCCCCGCAACCGCAGCCTTGGGGCGGCCCGCCACAGGGCTATCGCGACGACCGTTATCGCCGCGACGACGACTATCACCACCGCAAGAAGAAGAAGCGGATGGATATCTTCGACATCTTCGATTGAGCCGACCGCCCCCTTGGCGGACAAGGCCCGAACGAAAAAGGCGGCGCCCGATCCGGACGCCGCCTTCTTCATGTCAGGCTTGAAGCCTTCGATCAGTCGCGACGACGGCGGCCGCGGTCGCCGCCGCGGTCGCCATCCCGCTTGGGACGGCCGCCGGTGTCTTCCGACAGGGGCGGCTCGCCCCGCTCGGCGCGTTCGGCGTTGATCTTGTCGGTGATGTCCTCGCCGGTGGTCTGATCGACGACCTTCATCGACAGCTTGGTCTTGCCGCGGTCGTCCAGGCCCAGGAATTTGACCTTGACCTCCTGGCCTTCCGAAACGACGTCGGCCGGGTTGGCGACGCGCTCCAGAGCCATCTGCGACACGTGGACCAGGCCGTCCTTGGCGCCGAAGAAGTTCACGAAGGCGCCGAAGTCCACGACCTTGACCACCTTGCCGGTGTAGATCTTGCCCACCTCGGCCTCGGCGGCGATGGAGTTGATCCAGGTCTTGGCGGCCTCGATCTTGTCCTGGTCGTTGGCGGCGATCTTGATAGTGCCGTCATCGCCGATGTCGATCTTGGCGCCGGTCTTCTCGACGATCTCGCGGATCACCTTGCCGCCCGAGCCGATCACTTCGCGGATCTTGTCGACCGGGATCTTGACCGTTTCGATCTTCGGCGCGAACTCGCCCAGTTCGGCGCGCGGCGCCTCCATGGCCTTGTCCATCTCGTCCAGGATGTGCAGGCGACCGGCCGAAGCCTGGGTCAGGGCCTGCTTCATGATCTCCTCGGTGATGCCGGGGACCTTGATGTCCATCTGCAACGAGGTGATGCCGTCACGGGTGCCGGCGACCTTGAAGTCCATGTCGCCCAGATGGTCTTCGTCGCCCAGGATGTCCGACAGGATGGCGAACTCGCCCGACGGCTCCAGGATCAGACCCATGGCGATGCCCGACACCGGACGGGCCAGCGGTACGCCCGCGTCCATCAGGGCCAGCGACGAACCGCAGACGGTGGCCATCGACGACGAACCGTTGGACTCGGTGATCTCCGACACCAGACGGATGGTGTAGGGGAATTCCTCCGCCGACGGCAGCATCGGACGGATGGCGCGCCAGGCCAGCTTGCCGTGGCCGATCTCGCGACGGCCGGGCGAACCCATGCGGCCCGCTTCACCCACCGAATAGGGGGGGAAGTTGTAGTGCAGCAGGAATTTCTCTTTGTAGGTGCCGGTCAGGCTGTCGATGTACTGCTCGTCCTCGCCGGTGCCCAGGGTGGCGACCACCAGGGCCTGGGTCTCGCCGCGGGTGAACAGGGCCGAACCGTGGGTGCGCGGCAGGACGCCGACTTCCGAAACGATGGCGCGGACCTTGTCCAGGGCGCGGCCGTCGACGCGGTGGGCGTTCTCGATGATGTCGCGACGCAGGACTTCGGCTTCGCACTCCTTGAAGGCGGCCGAGAATTTCGAGCTGTCGACGCCGTCGGGGTTCTCGTCGGTCTTCACCAGGGCGGCGGCGGCGACCTTCTTGGCCGCGTCGACGCCCGAACGGCGGTCGTATTTGCCGACGTGGGTGTAGGCGGTCTTGATGTCTTCGCCGACCAGCTTCTTGATCGAGGCGACGACGTCCGAATGGTCCTCGGCGGCGAAGTCGAACGGCTCCTTGGCGGCGTGTTCGGCCAGTTCGATGATGGCGTCAATGACCGGCTGCATACCCGCGTGGGCGAACATCAGCGCCTTCAGCATGGTCTCTTCCGACAGCTCCTTGGCCTCGGACTCCACCATCATCAGGGCGTCGGCGGTGCCGGCCACGACCAGGTCCAGGGCCGACGAGGCCATCTGGTCCACGGCCGGGTTCAGAACCATTTCGCCGTCGATCATGCCGACGCGCGCGGCGCCGATCGGACCCATGAAGGGCACGCCCGAGATCGTCAGGGCGGCCGAGGCGGCGACCATGCCGACGATGTCCGGGTCATTCTCCATGTCGTGCTGGAGAACGGTGACGACGACCTGAGTCTCGTTCTTGAAGCCCTTGACGAACAGCGGACGGATCGGACGGTCGATCAGGCGACTGACCAGCGTCTCCTTCTCGGTCGGGCGGCCTTCACGCTTGAAATAGCCGCCGGGGATGCGGCCCGCGGCGAAGGTCTTTTCCTGGTAGTTGACGGTCAGGGGGAAGAAATCCAGGCCCGGCTTGGGCGCCCGGCCGTAAACGACGGTGGCCAGGACCACGGTGTCGCCATAGGTGGCCAGGACAGCGCCGTCGGCCTGGCGGGCGATGCGGCCCGTCTCCAGCGTCAGCGGGCGGCCGGCCCATTCGATCGTCTTGCGTTTGATGTCGAACATATTTCGTCTTTCGTAGTCCGGGCGGCGTATTCCGGCCGGAGTCCCATCAGTGGGGCGGAGCGTCGGGCGTTCAGTCCTTCGGTCCATGGGCGGCCGCGCCATCGCGGCGAACCCGGGAAAATGAGGACCGGTATCCAGCCCTCGCGTATGCGCCATACTCCCGTGGCGCGCGGGTCGCGTAGATACGGAAAGAGGCGCGGACATGGCCCGCGCCTCGAATTCCAGTTCCAGGCGCGCTTAGCGGCGCAGGCCCAGTTTGGTGATCAGGGCGGTGTAACGCGCCTTATCGACCTTGATCAGGTGGTCCAGAAGGCGGCGACGCTGCGAGACCATCTTGAGCAGGCCGCGACGCGAGTGGTTGTCCTTCTTGTGGGTCTTGAAGTGTTCGGTGAGGTTGGCGATGCGTTCCGAGAGGATCGCGACCTGAACCTCGGCCGAGCCGGTGTCGCCCGCGGCGCGGGCGTTGTCGGCGATGACTTCCTGCTTGCGTTCAGCAGTGATCGACATCGGTATTCCCTTTCTTGCCCTATCGCTCGCCTCGCGGAGGCTCGCTGCTCGAGGGCGTTGGGCGTCCTTTCGGTCCCTTTCGGGGCGCGTCAGGACAGGTTGAAAACGCGGTCGGGTTCAAGCCGACCGGCCCGCAACGAACCGAGCGCGACGAGCGTCTGACCCTGAAAGACGGAAACGGTGCGCGAGCCGCCTGAAAGCCGACTCTTCAACGTCTCAACCTGTCGGGGGAGCAGTACGATCGGCCGTCCCTGCCGAAGCGCGAAGGCGTCCTGTTCCGTCACGGCCAGCTCCGGGATGTCGTCCAGGGCGGTCGAAACGGGCAAGAGGCCTTCAAAGGCGGCGTCCCTATGCACCAGATCGGTCAGGAAATCCAGCGTCACCGCGTTTTGCGTCGAAAAGGGTCCCACCCGCTCGCGCCTGAGGGCCGAGACGTGCCCCTCGGCGCCCAGAACGGCGGCCAGGTCGCGGGCCAGGGAGCGCACATAGACGCCCTTGCCCGTCTCGATGCGGATCTCGACCCAGTCCTGGTCCCCGTCGGCGTCCGGCGCGGCCGACACCTGGGCCGAATGCACGGTCACGGCGCGCGGCGACAGTTCGACCGCCTCGCCGCCGCGCGCCAGGTCATAGGCCCGCTCGCCATTGATCTTGATGGCCGAAAAGGCCGGCGGGACCTGCTGGATCTCGCCGACGAAGGCGGGCAGGGCCGCGCGCACCGCCTCGACCGTCGGCCGCACGTCCGAGCGTCCGACCTCGCGTCCCTCGCGGTCGACGCTGTCGGTCGAGACGCCCCACTGGATGGTGAAGCAATAGGCTTTGCGCGCCTCCATCATGAAGGGCACGGTCTTGGTCGCTTCGCCGAGCGCGATGGGCAGTATGCCGGTGGCCAGGGGGTCCAGTGTGCCCGCGTGCCCGGCCTTGTTGGCGTCGAACAGGCGCCGCACGCGGGTGACCGCCTCGGTCGATCCCATCTCCAGCGGCTTGTCCAGACAGACCCAGCCATGGATGTTCAGGCCCGACTTGCGCCGTCCCATCACAATGCTCCGAACAGCCTTCTCCCCCCAAGGGGAGAAGGCTGGATCAGGCGGATCATGCCTCGTCCTCGTCATGCTCCAGATCGGCCCGCACGCGCGGCTCGTTGAACAGCCGGTCGATGT
Organism: Caulobacterales bacterium; assembly: GCA_017302335.1. Lineage (GTDB taxonomy): Bacteria > Pseudomonadota > Alphaproteobacteria > Caulobacterales > Caulobacteraceae > Brevundimonas. The sequence goes on from JAFLCT010000097.1 coordinate 8,812, forward strand.
GGCTGGCGTTGTCGAAGCTCTCGTCATGGCGGAATTTCAGATCGGGCGTGAATTTCATGTCCAGCTTGGGACCCAGCCGACCGCGCAGAAAGCGCGCGTGGGTATTCAGCGCCTTGATGATCTCGTCCTCATGGCCGGTGGTCTCGGCCGCATCGACCCCGGCGCCCAGCGGCTCGACGAAACAGGTGGCGTGGCGCAGGTCGGGCGACATCCGCACCTCGGTGACGGTGATCGACACGCCCGCTAGCGCCGCGTCGTGGATCTCCTCCTCGCGCAGCACGTCGACCAGGGCGTGACGGATCAGTTCGCCGGCGCGCAGTTGGCGCTGGGACGGCCCCTGGGGTCCCGATGCGTTGCGGGTGTGCTGCTTGCGGCCCATGGCGCGCCTCCTTGCCTTCGCCGCCGGGGATCGGACCCGGCTGAAGACGCCTGGCCGCATCAGGTCGAAAAGGCGAAGCCTTTTAACCGCGGCCGAAATGAAAGAGCGGGCGGTCTAGGCCCCTTGGCCCGCACTGTCCAGCGACGCCCTGTCCACCGCCGCCAGAAGCTCGGCCGAAACGATCGAGCGGAACGGCCGCACCGCCACGCCGCCCGCGTTCAGCAGGCCCGCCGTCCAGTGGTTGCACAGATGCCCGACCCAGAAGGTCTCGACCGAGGCGAAGAAGCGCGCGTCGTCACCCGCCCGCGCCGCCGCCAGCACCGGCGCCCCGTCCGGCGCCGCCAGCGAC
>JAFLCT010000098.1 GCA_017302335.1 Caulobacterales bacterium
TTTTGAGTCCGGCGCGTCTACCAGTTTCACCACACCCGCACAGGTCCGGCTCAAGGCGGCGCAATCTAGCGATGGCGCGCCGTGGCGCAAGCGGTCAATGACCGGCGCGGTCGCGTTTCGGAAGATCAGCTTGTAGAAACAGAGAGAAGCTGACCATGGGGTCCGTTCCGTTCGGATCGGCCGGTCGGGGCGTCATTCGGGCGTCGCGCGTACTGCGCAAAGCTTCGGCGCCGAAGTCGAAGCCGACAGGGTATTCAGTGTCCACGACGCAGTCACGCAGGCCGCCGTCGGCCTTGGCGTAGCAGTTCAAGACGATCAGGCCGCTTATGACATCGCGTTGAAGGGCGGTTTCGGGATATTGCGGCAGCGGGCGGCGCACCCAAGTGATCGGTGCGAAGTCGGATGGACGATTTTCGGCCTGCTCAGCCATCAGGAGTCGGGCGCGCACGGCGGCGTCGCGATCACTCGACAGGGCTGCGCCACAGGCGCTCAACACACGGCCAATGGCTGGCGACATAACCGGGGCGTGCAGTCGATATCGGCGAGGCGGCTGACTGTCCCGAACCGTCAGAATGAGTTCGCCGCCCGCCATCAAGGTGCGCATGGTCATGGCGTTCAGGTCCGTGACGCCGCTGCCGCCCATTACGCGCCAGTGCGTAAGCTTTGCGTCGCCGTATTCGAGCGACAACTCTCGTGTTTCGCTCGTGACAGGGGGCAGGTCGCCGATGATCACCTGTAGTAACCCGGAGGCGCATCGCGCGGTCAGGATGGGCGCGCCTTCATAGGCCAGCACGGCCTGAGTCAAACCGCCTTGCGAAGCTTGATGCAGGTCCCAGTCGTCCCCCGCGTCCTGAGCCTGGGCGGGCAAGGCGGGAAGGGCGACGGCGGAGATCGCCAGAAGGGTCGCAAACGTCTTCATGCCGAGACCTCCACATGGGCGTCGGTTTCGCCCCGCTCGACCCGGCGCGCGCGGACATACATTTCGATCCGCTGCATCACGATCATGGCGGCCACGAACAGCAAAAAGGCGTCGGTCACCGCCATGACGCTCAGACCCAGGGAGGCGGCGTGCGGCTCCATCCAGGCGTCGAGCGCACGGCGGCCCAGCAAAAGGCTGATGATCAGGATCAGGCCGATCGGCGAGGTTTGGGCCTTGAGCGTTCCGTCGGCGTGTTTTTCGATGGTCGTCATCCTGCCCCGCCACCAGCCGGCCGCGCCGCCCAGCAAAACCCCGGCCGCCAGCAGGGTCCAGTCCAGCGGCGTGAAGGGCGCGTGCGAAAGGCCCGGTTGCATCCAGGTTCCCCAGATGGCCAGTCCCATCAGGGCGCACATGAGGACCGGCATGATCCACATCCGCTGCGGATGCAGGACGCGCGGACGCCGATTGCGCAACAGGATCAACGGCAGCATGGCCGCGATCACGATCAGCGGGATGTAGTGTTGCGGGTCCATCCGGCTCTCTCTCCAGTCTTGAGAGTCGAGCCTATGCGGTTCCAGAGGCGGGGAAAAGCAGAGAGGCTCAGCCCGCCGACTGCACCGTCTGTTCAATGGCGCCGAAGATGGAGTGGTGGCGGTCGTCCAGCATTTCGATGCGCACCGTGTCGCCGTGCTTCAGGAACGGGGTCTCGGGCTTGCCGCGCAGGATGGTCTCGACCATCCGCACTTCGGCGATGCAGGAATAGCCCAGGCCGCCCTCGGCCACCGGTCGGCCCGGCCCGCCGTCGGCGTCGCGGTTGGACACGGTGCCCGAGCCGATGACCGATCCGGCGCCCAGCGAGCGGGTCTTGGCCAGGTGGGCGATCAGGGTTCCGAAATCGAAGGTCATGTCGACCCCGGCGTCGGCGCGGCCGAAGTCCTGGCCATTGATCCGCACCGACAAGGCGCCATGCAGCTTGCCGTCCTTCCAGCGGTCGCCCAGGGCGTCGGGCGTGACGAAGACCGGCGACAAGGCGCTGGCGGGCTTGGACTGGACGAAGCCGAAGCCCTTGGCCAGTTCGCCGGGGATCAGGTTGCGAAGGCTGACGTCGTTGACCAGGCCGACCAGGCGGATGTGGTCCAGCGCCTGTTCGCGGCTCACGCCCTGGGGCGTGTCGCCGGTGACGACGACGATCTCGGCCTCAAGGTCGCAACCCCAGGTCTCATCGGCCAGGGGAATGTCGTCGCGCGGACCCAGCATGGAATCCGAGCCGCCCTGATACATCAAGGGGTCGGTCCAGAAGCTATCGGGCATCTCGGCCCCGCGCGCTTTGCGCACCAGTTCGACGTGGTTCACATAGGCCGAGCCGTCGGCCCACTGATAGGCGCGCGGCAGGGGGGCGGCGGCCTCGCGCTCATGGAAGCGGCCGCGCGGCACGGCGCCGTGCTCCAGGCTTTCGGCCAGGGCGCGCAGACGCGGTTCGCAGCGATCCCAGTCGTCCAGCGCCGCCTGTAGGGTCGGGGCGATCAGGAAGGCGTCGGTGAACCAGTTCAGGTCGTCCGAGACGACCACCAGGCGGCCGTCGCGGCCGTGTTTCAGTGAGGCGAGCTTCATGAGATCGGCTTAGAGCGAAATCGGTTCGGATGCGAGCGCCTCCGCACGCGGATTTCGATCGGTCGGCCTCAGTCCGCCGACAGTTCGCGGTGGGCGGCGCGCATTTCATCGATGCGGGCGGTCTTGTCGCGCCACCGCTCGTTCAGGTCGGAGACGGCGGCGCGGATGGCGTGGTCTCGCTGGCGCGGCGTCAGGGGCGCAGGACCGTGCGAGCCGCCTCCGCCTTCACCCGCACCGCTGGCGGCGCCGTTGACGATGGTGATCTGGGTGACGGCGCCGTGACCGGACGCCGCGCCGTGTTCGTCATGGCCCGAGCCGTGGGATTCGTCATGGCCGTGACCGTGGCCGTGGTCGTCATTGCCGTGGTCGTCATGGTCGTGAGCATCGGCGGCGTGAGCATCGGGGGGGCGGCCGTCCAGGGCGCGCTTCAGGGCGTCGAGACCCGGCGCCAATCCGCCCGCGATCTTCACCGTGGCGCCGAGGCGGCGCTCGATCACGCGCTGGATCTCCTCGGCCTTGCCGACCAGGGACCCGCCGTCGGCCTTCATGGCGGCCTTCAGGGCGTCGTCGACGGCCTTCCAGATCGAATCGGCGGCGTCGCGGCGGCGCGGCGACTGGGCGTCCTTCAGGAACCAGCCCAAGGCGAACAGGGCCAGGCCCAGAAGAACCAAGAGCGCCAGCATCATCGGCGGCAGGCTGAACAGGATGTCGGGACCTGTCGGCTCAAAGCCCCGGTCCGCGTCGAAGTCCGCTCCGTTCACTGGCACGTCCATGCCGGTACTCCCTTTACGGGAGCCATCATGCCCGGCGGCCCGCTGGCCGCAAGGAAAAGCTTAACGCGCCAGCGTCCTGCGGGCCTCGGCGCCGGTGCAACCGACCAGATCGCGCACCTCGACCTCGACCGAGACGGCGTCTTGCTGCGCATGAGTCCAGAGATAGCGGCGCTCGACCTCGACCTCGCGGCCAGAGGGGGCGAAACCGGTGAAGGTGTCGCCCCAGGGCGTGATCTTCAAAATCTCGGCGAACGGTAGGGCGCAGGCGGCGGCCAGCTCTTCCTCGGCCATTTCCGTCAATTCGGTCGCCGCGTCTTCCGGGTTCACAGCCATCGACGCACGCGGGCCTTGTAGTCGCGATACGGCTGGCCGAAACGCGATTCCAGATAGCGTTCCTCACGCTGAATGACCCAGCGATCGACCACGACCAGACAGGGGACCAACAGGGCCAGCGCCCACAGGCTGTCCATCGCCACGGCCAGACCCGCATAGGTCACGGCGAAACCGACATAGATGGGGTTGCGGCTGAACCGATAGGGACCGCTCTCGACCAGGGCCGTCGACGGTTTCCACGGCTCGGGCGGGGTGCCGAAGCGGCGGAAGGTTCCCGCCGCCATGCCGTCCAGCACCAGGCCGCCGATGATCAGCACGACGGCCACGCCGCGCCGCCATTCCATCGCCAGGCCCAAAGCGTGGTCGCCGACCGCCTGTCCCAGGCCCCAGCCCAGGAACAGGAAGCCGAAATAGATCAGCGGCGGCGGGGCGATGACGCCGGGATGGTTCTGATTGCTCACCGCGGCGCCTCGTCGCCGTAGATGGCGACCGCGGCGGGGCGGTCCTGGCCGACGCTGCCGCGATACATACCCGAGGTGTTCATGGCGAAGCCGACGGATCCGTCGCGGCCCAGGACGACGACCCCGCCGTCGCCGCCAATGGAGCCGACGTCGGCGATTTCAGCCTCTGCGGCCTGCTGCGCCGTTGCGCCCTGGCGGGTGCGGATGCAGATGTCGCGGGCCACGGTCGAGCGGATGAAATATTCGCCCGTGCCGGTCGCCGAGACGGCGCAGCCGTCGGCGTTGGAGGCATAGGTGCCCGCACCGATGATCGGGGCGTCGCCGATGCGGCCCCAACGCTTGCCGGAGGTGCCGCCCGTAGACGTGCCCGCCGCCAGGCGGCCCTGGGCGTCCAGGGCCACGGCGCCGACCGTGCCGTATTTGCGTTCGTTCAGCGGCGGCTGCGCGGCCTCGGCCATGGCTCCGCCGGGTGCGGGCGCGCCGACCGGGCGCGAGGGGACCGGGTCGCCACGCTCGTGCAGGGTGGTTTCGAGTTGCCGCCAGCGACGTTCGGTGAAGAACCAGGACGGTTCGACCTGCTCCAACCCGACCGAGGCGGCGAAGGCGTCGGCGCCTTCACCGGCCAGCATGACATGGGGCGAGCGCTCCATGACGGCGCGGGCGGCGGCGATGGGGTGGCGGGTGCGGGTCAGGCCCGCGACCGAACCGGCTTTCAGATCGGTCCCGCTCATGACGGCGGCGTCCAGCTCGTTGCCTCCGGCGGCGGTGAAGACCGCGCCGCGTCCGGCGTTGAACAGGGGATCGTCCTCCATCACCTCGATAACGGCCTGAACGGCGTCCAGGGCCGCGCCCCCGTCACGCAGCACGGCGGCTCCGGCTTCCAGCGCGCGGTTCAGGGCGGCGCGATAGGCGGCGTCCTGTTCCGGGGTCAAACTGTCGCGTTCGATGACCCCGGCGCCCCCGTGGATGGCCAGGGACCAGCGGGGCGATTCCTGGGCGATCGCGGGCGAGGCGGACAGCAGCGCAGCTACGAGGGCGATCGCGGCGTTCATTGTATGTTCGCGCATTTCGACTATCCTTGGCTCATGTCCGAGGTCACTGACATCGTTGTGCCGATGCTTCAGAAAATCCAGGCGCAGCTCATGCGCTTGGAAACCGACATGGGCAACCTCAAGGAAGACACGCATCACATCAAGGTGCGTCTGACTTCACTCGAAGCCAATGTGAACAGCCTGAACCGTCGGATGGATAATTTCGACCAGCGTCTCGAGCGGCGGATGGAGTTGGTCGAGGCCTGATCCCGCCTATCGTCTGTGGTGCAGGCGTTTCCAGATGCGATAGGCGACGATCGGCGTGAAGCCGCAGACGAGACCCGCGCCCAGCACGGTCCAGAAACCGCCGCCCAGCCACAGTTCGCCCGCCAGGGCGCCGGCCGCCGCTGCGGCGACCGGTCCCAGCCAGGGCAGCCACATCGGCGGCCGCAGTTTCATTCAGGCGTCGACCTTGATGACGCCGCGGCGGATCTGGTCCAGCTCGATGGAATCGAACAGGGCCTGGAAATTGCCCTCGCCGAACGCCTGATTGCCCTTGCGCTGGATGATCTCGAAGAAGATCGGGCCGAAAGTGTCCTGGGTGAAGATCTGCAACAGCAGGCCGTCTTCATCCGAACCGTCGATGAGGATGCGGTTCTTGCGCATCCGCGCCACGTCTTCGCCATGACCCGGCAGACGTTTGTCGATCAGGTCGAAATAGGTCTCGATGGTGTCCTGGAAGGCGATGCCGCGTCGCTTCATCTCCTCGACGGTCTCGAAGACGTCATCGGTGTGCAGGGCGATATGCTGAATGCCTTCGCCGTTGTAGCGGCGCAGGAATTCCTCGATCTGGCTCTGCTCGTCCTGGCTTTCGTTCAGCGGGATGCGGATCATGCCGTCGGGCGCGACCATGGCCTGGGAGAACAGGCCCGTGGCCTTGCCCTTGATGTCGAAATACTTCTGCTCGGAGAAGCCGAACACATCGCCGTAGAAGCCCGACCATGTCCGCATCTGCCCCTTGCGGACATTGTGAGTCAGATGGTCCAGCAGGGTCAGGCCGACATTGTTTTCGGCCTCGGCCTCGCGCCAGCCGGGGGTCTCGGTCCAGCCGTCATAGAGGGTTTCTGCGCCCCACCGATCGACCAGATACAGCAGCGATCCGCCGATGCCTTGCAGCACATAGGGATAGTCGCCCAGCGCATTATTGGGCGCCTCGGCCGACTTGGCGCCGTTCTGAATGGCGCGAGCATAGGCGTCGGCGGCGTTCTTGACGCGGAAGGCCATGCCGGCCGCCGACGGGCCGTGGGCGTCACGGAAGGCCACGGCGCTTGGCCCGTCCGAGGTGTTGATCAGAAAGCTGATGTCGCCCTGTTTCATCCGCACCACGGCGCCGTCCGGACGGGCGTGCGAGGCGACGAAGCCCATCTTTTCGAAATGCGCCTGCATGGCGGCGGGGTCCGGGCTGACGAATTCGACGAACTCGAAACCGTCCAGACCCATCGGATCGGTTGGATTGGCGGTCATGGCGGCCTCCTGGGTTTGCGGTCGGCCGGAACCTAGGGATTTGGGACCGGAAAGCCAAGACGAGGTCTCTCACACCGATCCGCCGACGCGCGAGGCCCGATGGGGGAAAGACCGTATACACGCGCCTCCTGGGCGAGGCGGCCTCAGGTCCGTCATAGGGGACCGCGTTCGATGTTCGGGGCAAGCAGGGATGCAAGCCGCCCTCGCGCCTGCTAGAGCCGCCGTTCAACCGGGATCGACGGATGCTTCGCAAACTCTACGACTGGGTCATGGGCCTGGCCCGCCACAAGCACGCGACCAAGGCCTTGGCCGCCGTTTCGTTCGCCGAGAGCAGCTTTTTCCCCATTCCGCCGGACGTGATGCTGGCCCCCATGGTCGTGACGCGGCCGGATCGCGCCTATTTCTACGCCATGGTGTGCACCGTCGCCTCGGTTCTGGGCGGGCTGCTGGGTTACGCCATCGGCCATTTCCTGGAGCCGGCGGGTATGTGGCTGCTGGCCGTCATGGGCAAGGCGGACACCTTCGAGGCGTCCAAGGCCCTGTTCCAGCAACACGGCGCCTGGGTGATCCTGATCAAGGGTCTGACGCCCATCCCCTACAAGCTCATCACCATCGCGGCGGGAATCTTCGCCTTCAACCTGCCGCTCTTCATCCTGCTGTCGGTGATCACGCGGGCCGCGCGCTTTTTCCTGGTGGCCTTCGTGGTCAAGACCTTCGGCCCGGCGATGCTGGAGGTGGTCGAGAAGCGGTTGGCGCTGTGGACCTTCATCTTCGTGGCGGTTCTGGTCGGAGCCGTCGTCGCAGTGCGCTTCATCTGATCGACGGCGGGCGAGGTCTCGGCTAGGAAGAGCGTATGATCGGCTTGTACCGCCTCCTGACCCGCTGGTGGACCGCCTTCGCCCTGGCGGCGTCGTTGGCCATGCTGGGCGCCGCCCATGCCTTCGAACGGTTCGCCGGGCTGGCGCCCTGCAACCTGTGTCTCAAGCAACGCGAGGTTTATTGGGGGGCGGCGGCTATCGCCCTGATCGCCACCCTGTGGGCGCTGATCAGCCGCGCCAGCCGGGGTACGCCGCGCATCGCCGCCTTCCTGCTGGCCGCCGTCTTCGCCACCGGCGCGATCACCGCCGGTTTTCACGCGGGCGGCGAGCTGAAGTGGTGGGATCTGCCGGCCGCCTGCGCCGCAGGGGGCGATATCAGCCTGGAAGGCCTGACCTCCCTGGCGCTGGGCGTCGGGTCGGCGCCCAAGGTCGCCATGTGCGACTCCGTGGCATGGAGCTGGCTGGGCGTATCGATGGCAGGATGGAATTTCCTGATCTCCCTCGCCCTGGCGGTGTTCAGCCTGCTGGCCGCCAAGCGCCCCAAGGACGCCCGAGCGCCGCGCCATGTCGATTGAAGCCGCCCGTCGAATTCCGTTGGCCCGCCCCGGTCGGGGTGAGAGCCGCCGACGCATGGCCGAGATTCTGCGCGTCGATCACGCGGGGGAATATGCGGCGGTCCAGATTTATCGCGCCCAGCGCGCCGTCTTCCAGGGCCGGTCCGGCCGCGAAACCATCAGCGCGGACATGGCCGAGATGGAGGCTCAGGAACAAGTCCATCTGGATCGCTTCAACGCCCTGCTGAACGAACGCCAGGTGCGGCCCACGGCGATGACGCCGATCTGGCGGCTGGCGGCTTCGGCCCTGGGCGCGGGCACCGCCCTGATGGGCGAGAAGGCGGCCCACGCCTGCACCGAGGCGGTCGAGGCGGTGATCGAGGAACACTATGCCGATCAGGTCGCCGAAGTCTCCGAGAGCGACCCCGACCTGGCCGCCGAACTGGAACGGTTCCGGCTGGAGGAGCTTCAGCACCACGACCATGCCGTCGAACACGGCAGCCGCGACGCGCCGGGCCACCGTCTGCTGAGTGCGGTCATCAAGGTGGGATGCCGCGCGGCGATCAAGATCAGCGAGAAGGTCTAGCCGAAGGATCAGCGTCTCAGGTCGAACGCCAGCAGCAGCGTCCGTTGCGGCGGGTTGCCGTTGTCGTCGCTGAGCAGATACAGCCGCACGCCGTCGCCATGTCGTTGGGCGGCTATGCCCTCGAAATTGTCGGTGGTCCCCGGCAGTTTCAGTTCGATCAGCACCGGACCCAGTTCGCCGTCCGCCCGCATCCGGCGCACCCGGGCGCGGGCGTCGATGGGCGGGGTGAAGGACCGCTGGACCACGTACCAGCCGTCGCCGAACGGATTTTCGTCCATGCCCGTAATGCGGAAGTCGCGATCGGTCAGGGGCGTCTCGGGCGGCGGGGTCAGGGTGATGCAGCCGGAGCCGCCACAGGTCCAGACGCCGCCGTTCTCTCCGGCGGCGACCCAGCCGGCGTCAGAGGCGGCGACGCCCTCCATGCCGTCGTTCAGGGGGAAGGCGAAATCGGGGATGGCGACGGGCGCGGGCCGCGCGGCGGGCGCCTCGGCCCGGCCGTAGTTCCAGATGCGGTGGTCGCGCTCGAAGCTGATCAGCAGGTCCCCGGCATGGGTGAAGGCCAGGCCCTCGGCGTCGCCGTCGGCCTTCTCGACGATGGGCGCTCCGTCGCGCAGGGTCAGCCGACGATAGCGCAGTCCGCCGACGCCGATCAGCCGCCCGGCCGCATCCAGCCGCAGCGATCCGCGCACCAGATCGCCCGCGTCGGTGACGCTGATGAAGCCGCCCTCGCCGGTCAGTTTCAGGTCCGACAGACTGTGCAGCGGCGAATCCGGCGCCAGCACGATCTCGACCCCGCCCGCGAAGGCGACGCCGTCGGCCAGGACG
>JAFLCT010000099.1 GCA_017302335.1 Caulobacterales bacterium
TGGCCCAGCCGCGCCTCGGCCTCGTCGCGCGCGCTGGGGTCTCCCACGTGCATCCAGTCGCCGTCCAGCACGCAGCCGAACAGGCGGCCCTCGACGGCCGATTTGCGCCACAGGGTCGCCAACGAGAAGGGACCGTCCGGCCCGTCGGCGACATAGTCGGGTCGGGTGATGTGCACGCCCATATAGGCGTAAGGGGCGCTGGCGGCCTGTCCCCGGAAGGTCAGACGCCCGCCTTCGTCCAGGAAGAAATCGCCGTCGCCCTCGAAGCCGATGGAGCCTTCGCGCCGCGCCAGCAGCAGGGCGGCGTCCATGCGCTCGGGGTCCCACAGTCGGACCAGTTCGGCCAGGGCGTCGCCCCGGTCCGTCCAGACGCTGTCGATATTGGCCACGAAGACCGGGTCGTCGCCCAAAAGAGGCCGCGCCTGCTTCAATCCGCCTCCGGTCTCCAGCAGTTCGGCGCGCTCGTCGGAGATGACGACGGCCGGGCGCGTGCGATCCGCCAGATGCGCCTCCAGCCGATCGGCGAACCAGTGGACATTGACCACGGCCCGTTCGACGCTGACGTCGGCCAGCCGGTCCAGCACATGGTCGATCAAGGCCCGCCCGCCGACCTCGACCAGGGCCTTGGGCCGATCGTCGGTCAGGGGCCGCATTCGCGTGCCCAGACCGGCGGCCAACACCATGGCGGTCCTTGGGGCGGTCCCTGAGACGGTCTTCGGGGCGGTCATCGCCGCGTCTCCTTGGGGACGTAGCGGGCGAACCAGTCGGCGACCGGCTCCAGCCCCTGCTGCTCCAGATTGCGCGCCAGATGCGCCCACATACGCGGCATGAAGGCGGCGTAGCGCGGCTTGCCGTCGCGCACGATCAGGCGGGCGAATATGCCCAGGATGCGCGCCTCGTTCAGGGCCGCCAGACCGGCGTAGTCGCGCAGGAAGGCGTCTCGGTCGACCAGGGGCCTCAGAGCGAAATAGCGATCCAGCGCCGCGTGCTCCAAGGCGGGCGAGACGTCGCGTCGGGCGTCCTGCAACAGGGAGTGCAGGTCCCAGCTCGGATGGGCGCGCACCGCGTCCTGGAAGTCGATCATGCCGACGCGGGCGACGCCGTCCCGCTCGGGCAGCCAGATCAGGTTCTCGGCGTGATAGTCGCGATGGGCCAGGACCGCGGCCCCTGCGGCCGCGCGCTCGACCGTCGGCGTCCAGGCGGCGCGCCAGGCCGCGATCGCCGCCTCGTCGAAATCGAGTTCGGGCTTCAGCTTCGGCAGCCAGTCGACGAACAGATCGGCCCCGCCTTGCAGCGCGGTCTGATCATAGGCCAGCAGCGGCCAGTCGCCGCCGGGACCGGACAGCACATCCGGCGTCGGCGCCTCATGGATCGCGGCCAGGGCCTCGATGGCGGCCAGGTACAGCGGCGTCTCGTCGGCGCCGGTCTCGATCACCCGGGCGAACAGGCCGTCGCCGAAATCCTCCAGCACGGCCAGGCCGTTCGGGGCGTCCAGGGCGATCACCTCGGGCGCCGACAGGCCCAGGGATTTCAGATGGGCGGCGACGGCGGCGAAGGCTTCGATGCGTCCGGCCGACAGGCGCGCGACGGCGTTCCAGCCCCGGGCCTGGCGCTGCTCCGGCGACCAGGCCGGATCGCAAGGCAGACTCTCGGCGGCGGGCGCCTGGTCCATCAGCATCAGCGAACGGCCGTCGGCCGTGGTCAGCCGCTCATAGCGCCGCGTCGAGGCGTCGCCGGGCAGGGACGCGCGCGTCGCCTCAGCCAGACCGGCGGCGGCGAGAAAGCTCAGACGCAGGATTTCACGGTCAGACATTCAGATCTCTTAGTCGCTGCTGCCAACCGCCCACGCCGGAAACGGTCGCACGCCGCCCCTGGCCCCGCTCGGCCAGGTCGATGGTCAAGGGGTCCGCGCCTAGCCAGGCGGCGGGGTTCTCGCCCAGCCGCTCGGGCCATTCGATCAGGACGGCGCCCCGATCCAGCGCCTCGTCCAAGCCGACCTCGACCGCCTCTTGCGGTCCGGTCAGGCGATAGAGGTCGAAATGGGCGATCGGCGGATCGGACTCGTAGAACTGGACCAGGGTGAAGGTGGGGCTGGGCACGTCCTCGTCGGGCCGGGTCAGGGCGCGGATCAGGCCGCGCGCCAGGGTCGACTTGCCCATACCCAACGGCCCGCGCAGCAAGACGGCGTCGCCCACGGCCAGCAGGGGGGCCAGGGCCGCGCCCAGCCGCGTCGTGGCCTCGGCGTCGGTCAGGTCGACGATCATGCGAACTCGGCATCCGGTTGGCTGGGCAGGACCCGCTCGGTGAAGGCTTTCAACGCATAGGTCGCGCGCGCCGTGTCGATGTCCAGCCGCGACGGCGGGATCGGCAGGCCCGCGGTCAGGCGGAAGGGCTGTTTCTTCTTGTTCAGCATCTCGTGGAACAGGGTCACGTCGCGCAACTCGGGCGAGACGCGGTCGAACAGGTGGAACAGACGGGAATAGGGACCGCTGACGTGGATGGGAATGATGGGGGCGTCGTATTTGCGCGCCAGCGAGGCGGCGGTGGCCGCCCACTCCGGGTCGGTCAGAGAGCCGTCTCGGCCCACCCGCGCCAGCCGGCCGGCGGGAAACAGCACGACGCAGCGTTCGGCCTGAAACGCGGCCTTGGCCGCCTCCAGGGTGGCGCGGGTCTTTTCGCGGGTGCGCTTTTCGACCACCCATTCGACCGGAATGACGACCTCGCCGAGGCGCGGCGAGACGCGCAGGGCGTCGGCGTTGGCGAAATAGACGCTGTCGCTGCGACGTCGCCTCAGGGCGTCGAACACGGCCACGCCGTCGGCGATGCCGGTCGGGTGGTTGGCCACCACGATGCAGCGCCCGGTCGCGGGCACGCGGTCCAGGTTCAGGGTCGAAACCTTCAGGTCCAGGAGGTCGGCGACATGGTCCAGCGCGGCCTGGCCCGACAAGGGGGCGATGGCGTCGGCCATGGCGCGCGCCTCGCGATAGCCCAACAGGGCGTACAGCGGCGGTCGGATCAGGGGCCACAGGGATGAACCGGTCAGGCGCGGCGCCCGCTCGGCGATCAGCACGTCGACGACATGGTCCGCGCGCCGCGAACGAGCGGGAGGCGGGGCGTCGGGCGGGACGGGGAGTGAAGCGGTCATCCGTGCCCCTTGTCGCTTCTGCGCCGAAGACAGGCAAGCGCCCCGGCTCCGGCCTTCCGGCGGACTTCGCGCGGTGCTAACCCAGCATCGTCCAAGTTCCAGGAGCCGTCCGATGCGTCACCGTTCCCTGCTTTCCGCCTGCGCCGTCTTGGCGTTGATGTCCGCCGCGCCCGCCTGGGCCGAGGACGCCGCCCCGGTTTCTCAGGCCGCCGCTCCGGTCGTCACGTCTGCACGGGCGCAGACGCCCTTCACCTATGAAACGATGATCGACCTGAACCGGCTGTCGGACCCGCAGGTCTCGCCGGATGGAAAATGGGTCCTCTATGCGGTCCAGACGACCGACATGGCCGCCAACCGCCGCACCGGCCATATCTGGATGCGGGCCGTGGACGGCTCGGGCGAGCCGCGCCGCCTGGCCATCTCGGACGGGGGCGCCAACACCGCCCGCTGGGGGTCGGACGGGCGCATCTACTTCCTGTCGGGTCGTTCGGGGTCGAGCCAGCTTTGGCGCGCTGAGGCCGATGGTTCGAACCCGGTTCAGGTCACCGACCTGCCGACCGACGTCAACGCCTATCGCCTGAACTCCCAAGCGAACCGGGTCATGGTGTCGCTGGCCGTCTATCCGGGCGCGGCGGACCTGAACGCCTCGGTCCAGGAAGCCGCCGCGAACGGCGAACGCCTGTCGACTGGAATGACCTTCGACCGGATGTTCGTGCGTCACTGGGATACGTGGAACGACCACACCCAGAACCACCTGTTCGCCCTGTCGATCGGCGCCGACGGCCGCGCCTCGGGCGACCCGGTCTGGGTGACCAAGGGCTTCGACGGCGACACCCCGTCCAAGCCGTTCGGCGATGAGAGCGAATTCACCTTCACCCCGGACGGCCAGGGCGCGGTCTTCTCGGCGCGCCAGGCTGGCGCGACCGAGCCGTGGAGCACCAATTTCGACCTGTATCGCACCGATCTGTCAGGCGACGGCCGGTTCGAGAACCTGACCGACGCCAACGACGCCTGGGACACCGGCCCGGTGTTCTCGCCGGACGGCAAGACCCTGGCCTATCGCGCCATGGCCCGACCCGGCTTTGAGGCCGACCAATTCGCCATCATGCTGCTTGACGTGGCCACCGGTCAGACGCGGCGGGTCGCGCCGGAATGGGACCGCTCGGCCGACAGTCTGAAGTGGTCGACGGACGGCCGCACCCTGTACGTCACCGCCGGAGACGTGGGCCAGACGCGCGTCTTCGCCGTCAACATTCAGCGCGACAGCGTGGTTCCGGTTACCGGGCCGGGTCACGTCTCGGCTTTCGAGCTGACGCCGACGGGCGTCGTCTTCGCCCAGGACGCCCTGGATCGGCCCTCGGACCTCTGGTTCAAGACCTATCGCGGCCGTGAGGCGCCGCGCCGCCTGACCGAGGTGAACCCGGAACTGGCGTCCATGACCTTCGGCCAGGCCGAGCAGTTCAGCTTTCCCGGCTGGAACGGCGAGACGGTGCACGGCTATGTCATCAAGCCCGCGAACTATGTCGAGGGCCGGAAATATCCGGTCGCCTTCCTGATCCACGGCGGGCCGCAAGGGTCGTTCGGCAATAGCTGGTCCTATCGCTGGAACCCGTCGTCCTATGCGGGCGCGGGCTATGCGGTGGTGATGATCGATTTCCACGGCTCGACCGGCTACGGCCAGGCGTTCACGGATTCGATCAGCCAGCACTGGGGCGACCGGCCGCTGGAGGATTTGCAAAAGGGCTGGGCCTACGCCCTTTCGAGCTACGACTTCCTGAACGGCGAGCGCGCCTGCGCCCTGGGCGCTTCGTACGGCGGCTATATGGTCAACTGGATCGCCGGCAAGTGGAACACGCCGTGGAAATGCCTGGTCAATCACGACGGGGTCTTCGACGTCCGCGGCATGGCCTATTCCACCGAGGAGCTGTGGTTCACCGAGTGGGAATACGGCGGGACGCAGTACGAAAATCCGCAAGGGTACGAAGAATTCAATCCGGTGAATTTCGTCGATCAGTGGCGCGTTCCGATGTTGGTGGTCCAGGGCGAGCTGGATTACCGCATCCCGACGGCCCAGGGCCTGTCGACCTTCACCGCCCTGCAACGGCGTGGGATCAAGAGCCGCCTTCTGGTCTTCCCCAATGAGAACCACTGGGTGCTGAAGCCGCAGAACAGCCTGCAATGGCACAATGAGGTGTTCGGTTGGCTGGACCACTACATCGGCTCCGGCGCTCGGCCCTGATCGCCGGTCGGGGGTGACATGACCCGGCGCGGCCTGTTCGCCCCCGCCTTAGGCGCACTGGTCGCGGCCTGTTCGCCCCTTGGTCTGCTGAACGCGGCGGGACCGCGCGATCGGGGCGCGCGGCGGGTGGCGCGGGGCCTGGCCTATGGACCGGGACCGCGTCAGGCGATGGACGTCTATGCGCCCGACCTGCCGCCGGGCGCGACCGCGCCGGTGCTGGTCTTCTTCTATGGCGGCGGCTGGGATTCGGGGTCGAGGGACCTTTACGGCTGGGCAGCCCAGGCCCTGGCGGCTCGGGGTTTCGTCGTCGCCATGCCCGACTATCGCCTTGCGCCCGACGCCCTGTTCCCGATCTTCGTCGAGGATGCGGCGGCGGCGACGGCCAGGGCGGCCGCGATCGCCCCCCTTTATGGCGGCGACCCGGAACGTCTGGGGGTCATCGGCCATTCGGCGGGCGCGCACCTGGCCCTGATGATCGCCCTGGACCGGCGCTACATGGCCGCAGTCGGACGGCCTGGTCTGATCAAGGCGGCGGCGGGCCTGGCCGGGCCATACGACTTCCTGCCGTTC
Organism: Caulobacterales bacterium; assembly: GCA_017302335.1. Lineage (GTDB taxonomy): Bacteria > Pseudomonadota > Alphaproteobacteria > Caulobacterales > Caulobacteraceae > Brevundimonas. The sequence goes on from JAFLCT010000099.1 coordinate 5,955, forward strand.
GACGTTCCCGCATCGATCCAGGCCTTCGGCCGCGCGCCCGATCCGTTGATGACCCAGCCGGTCGCCTTCGTGCGCGCCGACGCCCCGCCCCTTTGGCTGGGCCACGGAACCGAGGACACGGTGGTCCACGCCGAGGATACGATCATCCTGAACGATCGGATGCGCGCCGTCGGCGGCCGTTCGGAAGCGAAACTCTATGCCGGCCTGAACCACGCCGACCTGATCGCGACCTTCTCGCCCATGTTCAGGAAGAAGGCTTCGGTGTTGGCCGATGCGGCGGCTTTTCTGCATCGCGAGCTGGGCGAGGTTCGTCAGGCTCGGTCAGTGGCGCCGCCTGGCGCCTAGGAGCAAGCTGGTCCGCGACTGGAGGGACTCATGCGCCTGCTGACCGTTTCGATCCTCGTTTTCGCCCTGGCGGGTTCGGCCTGCGGCCAGGTCCCTGCGGCCAAGGCGCAGGAACCGTTGGCGACCACGGCGGACGGCGCCTATCGCCAGGCCCTGGCCGTGACGCCCATGCCCTATGACCTCGAATACGCCCATCGCGCCTGGCTGTCCGATCCCGCCGAGCAGCGGGACGAAGGCTATTATGTCGAAAGCCTGCAACGTCGGATCGTCCAGGACCGAAAGGCCCGCGCCGCGCGCACCACGGTCGAGGCTCTGAGAGACGGCTGCGTCGACATCGTACTGAAAGGATGTTCGGTCAGTTCCGGCGGCTTCGTCCAGGGCGGGGACAAGCGGTTGTGGTTCCAGATTCAGGACGGCTACACCGAGGAGGACGGCGTCGGCGGCGGCGTGGTCATCTTCGAAGAGCAGTCGGGCGGCGCGCTCAAGCCGATTTATTGGACCTTCGAAGGCTCGCGCTACGATCCGCCGATGCTGACCCCCAATGGCGAGGGCCGTTGGCTGCTGATCGCGCCGGGCCTTTCGCGCGGCACCGGCAGCGGCGACATGACGGTGATGCTGCTGTGGCGCGACGGTCAGTGGCGGCCTGTGGACGTCAACTGGCAGGACCGCGCCGGCGCCCTGTTGCGCGGCCTGGAGGTGCGGCATCAGCCGCGCTGGCATTTCCCGGAGCTGAGCGCCTGGACCCCCCTGTGGCGGCCCGATGACGCCAATTGCTGCGGCGAGGGCGGCGACGCGGGACTGGATTTCGACATCGTCGACGACAAGCTGACCCTGACCGCCGTCAATATGCGGGGCGGAGAGGACTGAAGGCCGCCGCCGTTTCCGACCCGTCGTCAGCCTCTGGCGAAGCGCATAGCGGCGCAAAACGGGGGATGGCGAAGGAAAACGCCGTGCTGTGACGAAGGGTGACGCAGTGTGATCGCCCTCGTCTCGCCAAGGCCGCGGTCTTCCGTTAAGGGAGGCCATGACAAACACGATGAACGCACAGGCGGCGCTGGACCGCCTTCAAATCCTCTACACCGCTTCCGTTTCCGATCTGCGTCGGGCGGTGAAGACCTTCCTCGAAACCGGCGAACGTCCCGACCCCCAGGCGCGGGCCGAGGGCCTGTTCGCCTATCCCCGCCTCAGGGTCAGTTGGTTCGGCGAGCGGCCGATGCATCTGGAAACCCGCGCCTTCGGCCGCCTGTCGCGGCCCGGCGTTTATGAGACCACGATCACGCGGCCGGATCTGTACGGACCCTATCTGATCCAACAGTTGGACCTGTTGGAACGCGACTACGGCGCCCGATTCGAAGTCGAGCCTTCGGATCAGGAAATCCCCTTTCCCTATGTGCTGGACGGGTCCGACGTGGTGCTGGACCGCTCCATGACGGCGGCCATCGCCCGTTATTTCCCGACGACCGACCTGGCCCATATCGGCGACGAGGTCTCGGACGGTCTCTGGGACGCGGGCGAGGTCTTTCCCCTGGCCCAGTTTGACGGTCTGCGCACCGACTTCTCGCTGGCGCGGCTGAAACACTATACGGGCGCGCGGGTCGACGACACGCAGAACTATATCCTGTTCACCAACTACCACCGCTACGTCGACGAATTCGTGCGCTGGGCCTGCGCCCAGTTGGCCGATCCCGACAGCCCGTATCAGACCCTGTCCTGCGCTGGCGGGGTGGTCATCACGCGTGACAACCCCGATCCAGAACTGGCCATCCTGGACCAGGCCTGGCGCAAGCATCAGATGCCGGCCTATCACCTGACCGCGCCCGGCTGGGACGGGGTGACCCTGGTCAACATCGGCGTCGGCCCGTCGAACGCTAAGACCATCTGCGACCACCTGGCGGTCACCCGGCCGCACGCCTGGATGATGATCGGCCATTGCGGCGGCCTGCGTCCCAGCCAGACCATCGGCGACTATGTGCTGGCCCACGCCTATCTGCGCGACGACCATGTGCTGGACGCGGTGCTGCCGCCGGACATTCCGATCCCGAGCATCGCCGAGGTCCAGCGCGCCCTCTATGATGCGGCCAAGGACGTCTCGGGCGCACCGGGCGAAGAGGTCAAGCGCCGCTTGCGCACCGGCACGGTGGTCACCACCGACGACCGGAACTGGGAGCTGCGCTATTCCAAATCGGCCCTGCGCTTCAACCAGTCGCGCGCCGTGGCCATCGACATGGAGAGCGCCACCATCGCCGCCCAGGGCTATCGTTTCCGGGTGCCCTACGGGACGCTGCTGTGCGTGTCGGACAAGCCGCTGCACGGCGAGATCAAACTGCCCGGCCAGGCCAACCGCTTCTATGAAGGCTCGATCTCCGAACACCTGCAAATCGGTATCCGCGCCATCGACCTGCTGCGGGCCGAAGGGTCGAAACTGCACTCACGCAAACTGCGCGCCTTCGACGAGCCGCCGTTTAGATGACGTCCCTGCCGCTCGCGGCTTGAGGGGCGCCGCCATGCGCGGGCCGCGCCAAGCGGTCAGCTCGCTTTGAGCAAATACAGCCCGAACCCCATGTGGGGTCGGCCGAAGTCGAACATCGCCTTCACCCGGTCGGCCGAGGCGCGCACGGCCGGGGCCTCGGGCGCGTCGGGGTTGTCGGCCAGCCAGGTTCGGGCGGCGGCGTCCATGGCGGCCGTATAGCGATCCCAGGTCTGGGTCGACGACGCCTGGGCCGTTACGACCTCGAAACCGGCGGCGCGGGCGGCGGCGCGCCAGCCGTCGTCGCTCAGATAGGTGTTGGACGCCTCGACCAGCATCCGCAGCGGCTCGGGCGGCTCGGCGCGCCAGAACAGGTCGCCCCACAACAGATGCGCGCCAGGCCTCAGGTGATTGCGCAGCCGCTCGAACACCGCCTGGGGGTCGCGCAGACCCGCCGCCGCCGCCTCGGTCGCGCCGATGACCACGATCAGGTCCTGCGGCGCCAGGTCGGCCAGCACCGCCTCGGACCCGGCCTCGACCACCGTTGCGCCTGATCCCGCCGTGCGTTCGCGCGCCAGGGCCGCCATGCGCGCGAGCAGCCAATTCCACTTA